>CANQDJ010000038.1 GCA_947592005.1 uncultured Anaeroplasma sp. | reverse complement strand
TTCATGCTATTTTTAAATTGAAGATTTAACACCCCATTTTAGGGGTTAATCCCAAATTGAGGTGTTATATAATTCAACGAAAAGTGTCCTATTTTAAAAAAGCCAAATATTTAATGATTCTAGTTAAAAATATATCTTTATCTCAAATAAAATCATTTATACTTTAAAAATTTAATGTTGTAAATGTTCAAAACAGATTCTTACAATCATCTTACAAGGGTGGATCCGTATTAAATGTTCTTTGTGACATATGTAAAATAAATCTTGATAAAAATATTACCAACATAAAGAATTAAAAAAACATTATAATACGTAAAAATATACCACATTTTTTTATAATGTAAAAGGAATAAAATGCTTTAGTTAAGCCATTTTTGTCCCTTTTTATACTTTATAACTGTCGAAACCGGGATTATATTTTTCCTATCAATAAATCAATAATATTTATATTTATAAATTATAGTTATATTTTGATTTTTTCCCATATATAATAACTCTTTCTATACTATCAGTTTATTCATGCTATCTTTAAATTGAAGATTTAACACCCCATTTTAGGGGTTAATCCAAAATTGAGGTGTTATAAAAAATAATATATTTTTTGATTTCTAGTCACTAAAAAAAGGGTGTTTTTGTTACACCCTTTATAATTTAGAGAACCCTTTTTTTCTTTATTCTTCGCTTGATTCTTCTTCTGTAATACTTTCTTCTTGCCGTTCAATAATTGCCACATTGGCAATAGATTGATCGTCTTTCAATCGAATTAACTTAACACCCTGTGTGGTTCTTCCCGTTTGGGAAATATCGGCTATATGCATTCGAATAACGACACCTTTATCGGTAGTGATAATTAAATCTTCTTTATCCGATACACTCTTTAAAGCGACTAATTTTCCGTTCTTATCCGTTACATTTAACGTTTTTACACCAGATCCGCCTCTTCCCTGAAGACGATATTCATCTATCAAAGATCGCTTGCCGAATCCCTTTTCTGTAACAACCAAAATCTCATTCTTTTCTTCGGATACAACCGCCATACCTACAATTTTATCTTCCGATTTTAACATCATGCCTCGAACACCTGCAGCACTTCTCCCGATTGGACGAACATCGGTTTCATTAAAGCGGATTGCTTTACCATTGGAAGCACCTAAAACAATGTCTTTTGTTCCATTTGTATATTCAACCTGTAGTAATTCATCGTCCTCTGCCAAATGAATGGCTATGATACCGCTGGTTCGAATGTTCTTAAATTGTGATAAAACCGTCCGTTTTACCGTTCCGTTTTTTGTAACAAAGAACAGATAAGAATTATCGTCGTCTAATGTTTGTACTGTAGTTACGGCAGCCAGCGTTTCGTCCGGCTGGAATTGTAAAGTATTGACAAGTGGTATTCCTTTGGAAGTTCGACTTCCTTCCGGAATTTGATATCCTTTTAAACTATATACTCTTCCTTTGTTGGTGAAAAACAGAATGTAATCATGGGTAAGCATCGGTAAAATAACAGAAACATCGTCGTCGGTATTGGTTTTTATTCCTGCCATTCCGACACCACCACGACTTTGTGATTTATATGCATCTTGTTTCATTCTCTTGGCATACCCTTTATTTGTTATGGTAATGATAACATTTTCTCTTGGAATTAAATCTTCATTTTCAATATTAATATCGGTATGTAATGAAATTTCACTCTTTCTTGCATCTCCGTATTTCTCTTTAATTTCCAATAATTCTATTTCGATTATTTCTTTTTTCTTTTCTTCAGAACCCAATATCTCTTTATATTTTTCACACGCTTGTTTTAATTCTTGATGTTCCGTTAAAATCTTTTCTCTATTTAATCCGGATAACCGACGTAACTGCATATCCAAAATGGCTTGAGCCTGTAAATCGCTTAAAGCAAATCGATTCATTAATTTTTCTTTTTCTGTTCCGTCTACGGTATTCCGAATAATTTGAATGATTTCTTCAATATGATCCTGAGCGATAATATATCCATCTAAAATATGAATTCTGGCTAAGGCTTTTTCCAAATCAAATTGTGTTCTTCTCGTTATAACTTCGATTTGGTGATTTAAATATACTTCCAATGCTTCTTTTAATGTGATTGCTTTTGGTTTATTATCAACCAAACAAATCATATTCATACCATAACTTTGTTGAAGTTGCGTATATTTATATAAATTATTCAACATAACTTCCGGATTAACATCTTTTCTCAATTCGATGACAATGCGTATTCCTTTTCGATTCGATTCATCTCTTAAATCCGTAATACCATCTACTATCTTTTCTTTCGCTACTTCGGCAATCCGTTCAATCAATCTTGTTTTATTCAACATATACGGAATTTCCGTTACCACAATTTGACTCTTCCCGTTTTTCATATGTTCGATTTCCGCTTTCGAACGAATCACAATCGAACCATTTCCCGTCGTATATGCATTTTTTAATCCCGTAAGCCCTAAAATCAATCCTCCTGTAGGAAAATCAGGTCCCGGAATATAATTCATTAATTCTTCACTTGTCAATTCACTATTATGAATTAACGCAATCACACCATCTATTACTTCTCCCAAATTATGTGGAGGAATATTGGTAGCCATACCTACGGCAATACCGGTAGAACCATTTACCAAAAGGTTTGGAAATCTCGCAGGCAATACATTCGGCTCCACTTCGGTAGCGTCATAATTATCGCTGAAATCTACTGTATTTTTATCAATATCTCTCAACATTTCCATTGAAATTTTAGACATACGGGCTTCCGTATAACGCATAGCGGCCGCTCCGTCACCATCGATATTTCCAAAGTTTCCATGTCCGTCAACCAAAGTATATCGATAAGAAAAATCTTGAGCCATACGCACCATCGCTTCATATATGGAAGAATCTCCATGTGGGTGATACTTACCCATAACATCACCGACGATACGAGCGGATTTTTTATGAGCAACATTGGAAAAAACTTTTAATTCATTCATTCCATATAAAATTCTTCTTTGAACAGGTTTTAATCCATCTCTGGCATCTGGTAAAGCACGAGCAATAATAACGCTCATAGCGTAATTCAAAAAAGAAGTTTTTACTTTATTATTAATATCTAATTGTTCGATTTTATCGTGTTCTTCATTTAAAATCGCATTTTCAAATTCTAAATCTTTTTCATTCATCTCTACTTCACCGCCCTACTAAATATCCAAGTTATTTGCGTAATGTGCATTTTCTTGAATAAATTTCTTTCTTGGTTCAACTTCTTCTCCCATCAACATCTCAAATGTTTGATCAGCAATCAAAGCGTCTTCCAAATGAACTTGTACCAAAGTTCGGAAAGCAGGATCCATCGTCGTTTCCCATAATTGTTCGGGATCCATTTCACCCAAACCTTTATACCTCTGAATATCCAATTTTTTATCCGGATATGTCGCCTTAATCTCATCTAATTCTGTGTCACTATAAGCATATTTTACTATTTTTCCGTTTTGGGCCTTATATAAAGGTGGTTTTGCCACATAAATATATCCGTTTTCGATTAATTGTGGCATAAACCGATAGAAGAAAGTCAAAAGTAAAATACAAATATGTTCCCCGTCGACATCGGCATCGGTCATAATGACGATTTTATGATATCTCGCTTTGGTTATATCAAATTCTTCTCCGATTCCCGTTCCTATGGCTTGAATCATAGATAAAATTTCATTATTCGATAACGCTCTTTCCAAGCGAACTTTTTGAACATTTAAAACTTTTCCTCTAAGCGGTAAAATTGCCTGATATTCACTATCTCTTCCTGATTTAGCAGAACCTCCGGCAGAATCTCCTTCGACCAAATACATTTCTGATTTGGAAGGATCTTTACAACGACAATCGGCCAATTTACTGTTTAACATCAAACCGTCTAACGGCGATTTTCTTCTGGTTGCCTCTCTTGCCTTTCTTGCCGCAATACGGGCTCTGGAAGCCAATAAACATTTATCGATAATTGATTTGGCATCTTTCGGATTTTCCAATAAATACCGATCCAATGCCTCACCGAAAGATTGAGAAACAATCGCTCTTACTTCCGTATTTCCTAATTTTGTTTTGGTTTGACCTTCAAATTGTGGATTCGGGTGTTTGATAGAAACGATTGCGGTAAGACCTTCCCTAACATCTTCGTTATTGATTTCTTCGTCTTTTTTCAATAATTTATTATCTTCGGCATATTTCTTTAAACAACGGGTCAAAGCCATACGGAATCCTTCTTCATGCGTTCCACCTTCATGGGTATGAATGTTATTGGTAAAAGAATAAATCGTCGTATTATATTCTTCATTATATTGAAGCGCAACTTCTACTTGAATATTATCTTTTTCAGATTCACAATAAATAATAGAATCATGAATCGTCTTTTTATTTTGATTTAAAAAAGAAACATATTCCTTTATGCCACCTTCATAATGATATACATCTTCTATAGGTTCTTCTTTTCTTAAATCTCGAATAGAAATCCGAATACCTTTGTTCAAAAATGCCAACTGTTGAACTCTACTTCTCAATGTTTCATAATCATACGTCGTAGTTTCGGTAAAAATAAGCGGATCGGCTTTAAAAACAACCCTTGAACCGGTATGATTGGATTCGCCGAATTCTTTTAAATCGGTAACAACTTTTCCTCTTTCAAATCGTTGATTATATTCTTTATTATTTCGATGTACCGTTACTTCCAACCATTCGGACAACGCATTTACAACCGAAGCACCTACACCATGAAGTCCACCGGAAACTTTATAAGATGTTCCATCGAATTTTCCACCGGCATGTAAAACCGTAAAAATGGTTTCTACCGCAGGACGTCCTGTCTTCGGGTGGATATCTACCGGCATACCACGTCCATTATCCGTTACACGAATGATATCATTCGGTAATATTTCCACTTCGATATGATCGGCATATCCTGCCAACGCTTCATCAATGGAATTATCAACAATTTCCCATACCAAATGATGTAATCCTCTCGGTCCGGTAGAACCAATATACATTCCAGGTCTTTTACGAACCGCTTCCAATCCTTCTAATATTTGAATATTGGACGCACTATAATTATTTTCCATTTTTTATATCTCCTTTTTATTTTCTATTCTTAAAACCAACGCATTTTTTATCAATTCATCGGGAATTTCCAAAACAGACGTCGTGGTTATAAAGGTTTGTTGAGATTGTATAACGTATTTGGTTATATAAGATATTCTTTTTTTATCTAATGCTGCAAATACGTCATCTAATAACAAAATCGGTTCTTGGTTCCGAATTTGACATATATATTCTTTTAAGGCTAATTTTATGGCAAGACAAATCGTTCTGGCTTGTCCTTCTGAAGCATAATTTTCCGCATTTAGACCATTCATTAATATAGAAAAGTCATCTCTATGTGGTCCTATATTAGTTACTTTAGTCATAAAATCCGTTCTTTGTTTTTCTTCAAAAGATCGACTTAAATGTTGTATATCATAAGTCGAATTATAGATTAATTCCACTGTCTCAATATCCAATTCTTTGGATATTTTTTTTAATTCTTCATTTAATCGAGAGATAAATTCTATTCTTTTTTTATATATACTTTCAATATACGGAATCATTTCATTGGTTATAACACTTAAATACGTTGTATCAATCATCTTGTTTTTCAATGTTTCGTTTCTTTCCCGTAATAAGCGTTTATACGCCGAAGAAGCCATTAAATACTTCTTATCCATTAAAGATATTTCCAAATCCAAAAAACGCCTTTTATCGCCCTTAGAACCTTGAATTAAGTTTAAATCATAAGGAGAAAATAAAACAACATTTAATTTTCCGATAAATTCACTCATTTTCGTTATCTCTTTTTGATTGATAAATACCTTTTTCCCCAATTTAGAAATTACCATACGATATACTTTATCTGAATGAATTTCACATACGGCATATTCTTCATTATTTTTAATAATCGAATCCAAAGATGTCGTCCTATGACTTTTAGAAGTGGCACATAAATAAATGGCTTCCAAAATAGAAGTTTTTCCTGTTGCGTTCCTCCCACTTAAAATAACCAAAGAATTTTTTGTTTGCAGATTATATTCTTTAAATAATCTGAAATTTTTCAAATGGATTTCTTTTATCATACAATCTCATATTCCAAATTCGCAATGCGAATTTTATCTTTCGAAAAAAGTTTTTTTCCTCTTCTTCGTTCTATAACTCCATTTACAAAAACATCTTGTTCTTGTAAAAAATATTTGGCTTCTCCTCCGGAAGAAATATGATTTTGTAATTTTAATAATTGTTGTAATGTGATATATTCCGTATGAATCTTGACAGGTATCATAAAAATCCCTCTTTCTATATGATTATATCATATAGACTTAATTTTTACAACCTTTATCAGCGGAATTTACTTTTATATATAAATAGCATTTAAACAATTATTGTTGAATATAGTTTGAGTGTTGTTTTAAGAGATTTGCAGGTTTTTTTCAGTATATAATCAGTACTCCTCCAATATAAAAGAATCGCTCGGTTGCCCGAACGGATTCATCTCTTATTATCTTGCTTTCTTTTTTGCTACTAAACTTTTGTTTATCACTTCAATTATACCATAGAAATTGAAATATAGGAAAAGTGAGCGATTTTTGCCCTCTCTTACTCAAAAAAAATTTTCAGTCGTCCACATTCTCTACAATCAGTTCCGTTATCTCACGGAGTTTTGCGGTCAGCAACTTCTTGTCGGGCAATTTCAAAGTATAATCCGCCACCATAGTCGAAGAAAGCGAACGACTCATAGCATATTCCACGACGGTATCATCTTTTGACGTGCAAAGAATTAAGCCTACGCTCGGATTCTCATTTTCCTTTTTGACATCTCTATCCAATGCTTCGAGATAAAAATTGAGTTGTCCCAAGTGTTCGGGCTTAAATTTCCCCACTTTAAGTTCGATTGCCACAAGACAGGAAAGCGCACGATTATAAAACAGTAAATCTATATAAAAATCCGTATTGCCGACCTGCACTTTATATTCTTCGCCCATAAACGTGAAGTCCTTTCCAAACTCCAAAATAAATTGCTTCAAATTCGCTATAATGGACTTCCGCAAATCTTTTTCCTTATAATCTTCGGGGACATCGAGAAATTCAAGCACATAAGAATCTCGCAAACTTCCGACCGCCGGCGCATGAGCGATCAATTCCTTATGCTTTGCACTTGAAATCATAGTACGCTCAAACAGCATACTGTCAATTTGCCGCTCTAACTCTCGCTTCCCATAACCGTTTGCAATACAAAGTTTCAAGTAAAATTCGCGCGCCTCATCGGTTTTACAGCCCGCCATAATCAAGAGGTTATTCGACCAAGTAATTTCTCTCACCAGTGGTGAGAGTTTTTCGTTATCCTTGTAGGTTTCGTAAAACTGCTTCATTCGCCAAATATTTTGCGAGGAAAGACCGCTTACGGCAGGATACCTTTTTTGCAGATAATCCGCAAAAGCCTTTACAACACCTCTGCCCCATTCGGAAGATGATGTTTTATCGCTTATATACTTGCCGATTTGCCAATACATTTCAATGAGTTCGGTATTGACGGCTTTCATTGCCCGAAGTTTAGCCGTTTCAATGATTTTGACAATAGTCTCAAAATCCTGTTCGTAATTTATAATTTCATCAGCCATTATAAGTTTCTCCTCGCTACCTATCGCTCTATGTTATACCATAAAGCGACATACAAATCAAGTGTTGTTAAGGCAAAATAGCTCGCTCTTATAGTTATCTTATGATAATTTCTTAATAGTTATATTTTGATTATTAAAACTATTTTTATTTTATTATGATTATTTATACTTAAATAACAAAAAAAGGGCTTTATAGCCCTAATTTTAACGATTAATCCATTCTTACCGGAAGAATTAATTGTGTTAAATTCGCATCATTTTCTCCTCGAATAACAAAAGGTCGTATTTCACCGGAAAAATTCAAAGAAATCTCAGTAGACATAAAACTTCTCAATGCCTCCAATAAATAACGAGAACTAAATCCAATAACGATAGGATTAGAAGTTTCTATATCGGTAGGAATCAATTCTTCTTTCGCATCACCTATGCTGGCATTGGTAGTGGATATTTCGATAATTCTATCCTTTTTGATAGATAATTTTATAATACTGTATGTAATTTCTTTGTCTTTTTCTTTATCTCTCGGGGATAACAAAGATACTCTTTCCACTGCTTCTACCAATTCATCTTTATTGAATTGAATGATAATAGGAAATTCATTCGGAATAATACGGGAAGTATCCGGAAAATTACCATCTAATAACCGAGATTGGAATAAAACATTTTTATATTTAACCAAAATACGATTCATAGAAAAATACAAAGATAAATCTTCTTCATAAGAATCTATCGCTTTTAATAATTCATCTAAAGATTTACTCGGAATGGTAATATTAAAATCATTGTATTCCGGAATAGATATTACTTTTTGAGATAGACGGAAAGAATCCGTTGCAGTAACGATTAACTTACCGGAAGAATGATGAAAATTTACTCCTGTCAATACCGGCTTCTTTTCGGAAGTTGCCGTTGCGAAAACCGTTTCTTTAATTAATCCTTTTAATACAGAAGAAGGAAGAACCAAAGGATTTTCCAATGTAACAAAATCAATATTCGGATAATCCATATAATCCATAATATGTAATTTATACTCTCCTCGATCCGCTTTGATTACCAATACTTTTTCTTCTAATAAATAAAGATTTACTCTTTTTGAATTGATTTTACGGATAATGTCTATAAAAAACCTTCCTGGAACAACAGTTTTACCCGGTGTTTGAATTTGTAAAGAAGCATCTTCTATCAATACTTCTACCGAAATATCGGAATTGGAAGATGTCATATACAAATCCGTATCGGTTGCTTCCATTTTAATTCCCGTTAAAATCGGCATTGGAGATTTTGAAGGTAAACCACGAGAAATGACATTCAAATTTTCCAATAAAATTTCACGATCGATTGTTAAGTTCATAAAGTCCTCCTGAAATGATAAATTATAAATAATTATATATTATTGTTATTATTGGCAATGGGTAAAAGTGGATAAGTCCGAAAAACGCCTATATACCAATATTTATTATATCATAAATTATGTGGAAAAGGAATAATATTCCACATTGTTTTACACTTTTTTCAATATAGAATCAATAGCCATTTTTAATTGATCATTATTTTTTATATCATTTTCTATCTTATTACACCCATTCATAATTGTCGTATGATCTCTACCATTCAATATAACCCCGATTCTCGAATACGTCAATTTATAATGTGTTTTTAAAATATACATTGCGATATGTCTTGGTAAAACATATTTTGAATTGCGGGAATTTCCCAATAAATCGGCAATACTTATATTATACATATTCGCTATAACGCTTAACGCATTTTCGTAATTTTGATTAATACTTGGTTTTTTAGATTGAATCAATATATCCAACGCTTCCATTGCCATTGGTAGAGTCGGTTTGGTATTATAAACTTCGGAAACCCATAATACACGAGTCAAAGCCCCTTCCAATTCTCTTACATTATCCGTAAAACTTTCGGCAATGTAATTTAGAACATCATCTTCTATAACGATTTGAGAAGATTCGGCTAATTTTCTTTTTAAAATATTGATTCTTTGTGTTAAATCCGGTTTTTTGATATCGACAGTTATTCCCATTTGGAATCGAGAAGTCAATCGTTCCATAATCCCATTTAATTTTGAAGCGGGACAATCGGAAGTAATGACGATTTGTTTATTATTAGAAGTCATATTATTGAATAATTTAAAAAATTCATCTTGAGAAGATTTTCCTTTTTCCAACATTTGAATATCATCTACTAATAAAACATCTAAATTATTATATTTTTCTTCAAAAGCCTTCATAGTTCTATCTCTTACAGATCGGCCATAATCTTCGATATATTCGTTTGCTTGAACATATAAAACTTTATTATTCAAATCCGATTCTGAAATGTAATTACCGATTGCCTGCATCAAATGTGTTTTTCCTAAGCCTACACCACCAAAAATATATAATGGATTGGCAAATGTTCCAGGATTATCGGCAACTTTTGTTGCGGTCAAATAGCCTAAACGATTGGAATCTCCTATTACAAAGGATTCAAAAGTATAGTTTTGATTTAAGTTGTTTTTGGAAATAGTGGAAAACGGAGCTGGTTTTTCTTTTTTGATTTCGTCTTCGCAAACAAATTTAAATTTTAACTTTTTTGTGGTCAATTCCGCTAAAATTTCAGCAATTTGCCGAATATATAAAGAATTGATTTTACTTTTAATATAAGTAGAAGGCGTAAGCACATAGATAACACCGTTTTCTTCCTTCATAACATATTTTACTTCTCCAAATGTTTCAGAGAAAGTAGTTTCGGATAAAATACCGGATAATTTATCCAAAGTATCGTTCCATAGAGATTGATAATCATTCATTGTATCACCTGCAATCTTTTCCTTACTATAGCATATTTTTTTTTATTGGCAACAAAAAGTTTTCCACTAAAATTGTGGATAATTTTTTTAAAAAATATTCATTTTTTTGTAAAAATTGTGGATAAGTAGTCAAAAAAAGGGCTTTAAATCAATTCTTTTTATTTTTGATAACAAAACCACAAGTTGATAAAAAAGTTAATAAATTATCCACATTTTATCAAAAAATTTTTAAACTTTTATTTCTTCTTTTTTTAAAAAATAAATTTCTTCAAAATAAACAAAGAAAAAACACTATTTTTTATTGACACAAACCATAATTTTTGTTAAAATCATAAGGCATGGTTTCGGAAAGAAAGAGAGGTTTTTCTTTATGAAAAGAACTTATCAACCTAATAAACGTAAAAGAAAAGTAACGCATGGGTTCCGTGCCAGAATGGCAACGAAGAATGGAAGACACGTTTTGGCTCGCAGACGTAAAAAAGGTAGAAAAAAATTAACAGTATAATTCATTGACATAACCAGTACGACCAGATCAATTTTATTTTCGGTCGTACTTTTTATTTTAAGTTATGAATGGAGATATTCTTATGAATCGAAAATATCGCATAAAAAAAAGTGAAGAGATAGAAAAAACGATAAAGGAAAAAAAATATTCCTTTGATGCATATTTTTCTGTTTATCAAAGAAAAAATCCCGAAACCAGCCATTTTCGATATGCGGTGAGTGTAGGTAAAAAAATAGGCAATGCCGTCTTAAGAAATAAAATTAAACGACAAATTCGTGCTATTCTTTTATTGTTACCTATATCGTTGGATAAAAATATTGATGTTTTTATCATAGCCAAAGAGAAAGTAAAAGAATTGAATTTTCAACAAATGAAAGAACATATAGAATATCTTTTTATAAAACAAAAATTAATAAAAGGAGAAAAAAATGACTAATTTTTTCTATAGAAACAGACATAAAATCATTTTTGTAGTAATTTTGGCATTGTTGATTCTTCCCCTTTCCGGCTGTCGTTTTAATGCGAGTGCTTGGTATCAAAAACCATATACGACCTATTCTAAAGAATGGGTGGATTTATGGAATCATGGAAAAGGATTTTGGAATACTTTATGGGGTTGGCCTGTCAATATTTTATCTTTTCCTATTGCGTGGATATGTTCTTCTATCGGAAAAGGCTTGGGAAATTCTTTCTTTTGGGGAATATTCTTTACGACTTTAATCGTAAGAACGTTGGCTTGGCCGATTTACGGTAAACAAAACGGAATGAGTTTAAAAATGCAGTTGATGCAACCGGAAATGGCAAGAATTCAAAAGAAATACGGCAATCGTCAAGATCCACAATCCAAACAACAAATGCAGATGGAAATGATGAAACTTTATAAAAAATATAAAGTAAATCCTTTAGGGTGTGTCGGCACAATGTTTTTACAATTCCCGATATTTATGTCTATGTATGAAGTTGTTCAAAGAATCAATGCGACGACGACAAAAGTGGTAGACGGTGCGGTTTCCGTAACGTATGCAGGAAATTTTGCGTTAAATAATACAAAGTTATTTAATTATTTTGAAATTAATACTTCTTTCTTTAATGCGACACAAGTTCACGATAAAATATTTGCAGTTGTTGTTGCATTATTATTCGGAGCGTTACAGTTGCTGCAACAAAAATTGGCTTCTCGTCCTCCGAAATATCAAAAAAGAAGACCGAACGATAAAAACAGTCAGCAACAACAAAATCAAATGAAATGGATGACAACGATTATGACGGTAATGTTTGTGTTTATGTCTTTGTCTTCTACTTCTTTGGCTTTGTATTGGTTGATTGGTGCGATTTATCAGATTTTCCAATCTCAAGTCGGAAGAAAAATGAATGAAGTTAAATACAAAAAAATGAAAGAAAAAATGTAATGGTGGTTCTATGCAAAAGAAAGTAGAGTTTATAGCGAAAAACACGGAAGAAGCAATGGCGGAAGCGGTAAAAAAATTACATATATCCGCTGATAAAATATTTGTTAATGTTTTAGGAGAATTACCGGAAGGATTAAATTGCGAAGCATTGGTAGATGTCAATTTAACGTTGGAAGGAAAAAGATATTTGGAAGGTATTTTAAAAGCGTTAAATATCGGTTATCAAATCGAAGCGAGATCCATCGGCAACGAACAACAAATTCATTATATTGTAGATAGTTATGAAAATTCGTTGTTGATTGGAGTTAAAGGAAAAACGCTGGAAGCATTTCAAATATTGATTCGGAATTTAATTTCAACCTATACCAAAGACCATATTATCACAACATTGGATATCGGAGGATATAGAAGTAACAGAGCCCATCAACTGGAAATTTTAGCGACGAAAACGGCAAAAGAAGTTGCCAAGACAAAAGTAGCGGTAAAATTAAAACCGATGAATTCTTTTGAACGTCGTGTCATTCACGAAAAATTAAGTGATTGGCGAGATGTTTATACGGAATCTGAAGGAGAAGGAGAAAATCGGGCTATAGTAATTAAACCGACGCCGAAACCGGAATAAAAAAAATTTCAGTATCTTGGATACTGATTTTTTTATTTTTATCGTTCAAAATAAGTAAAAATCTATATAAATCTTTTATGATTTATGATAAAACCTGAATTTGGGATTAACCCCTAAAATGGGGTGTTAAAAAAGTAAATAATTAGGAATCAAACTCGGTTTTAA
>CANQDJ010000037.1 GCA_947592005.1 uncultured Anaeroplasma sp. | reverse complement strand
ATAACGAACATTCTTTCGATATCGTTATATCCATCGAAATATGGAGTATAGAATATCTTACCATCTACTGTTAATTGTGCCTTAATGGTTGGGTTTTTCTCTAACCATGCCTTATAATTAGGCATATCATCCAAATGATCCAATAGATTAACTGCATTTCCAGCATTACCCATCGCATTGATATTAGCTGTAGTAGTCATAAATAAGTCAATCTTTTGACCATTTTCTACTTCTGATTCAAAATTCTTTGCTACAACTGTATCATAATTTTGATCGGAAGCAACATAACCAGAAGCCTCATGAATATCAGTTCTTGTCTTCTCAGCAAATGCCTTAAACGTAGGTAATAAAGTGTTTTGTGTATAAGTAATACCATCGATTGGGTTTGGATAACTAGTGCTTTTACGATATGTAACACCAGAGTTACCTTGATAGTTAATATGAATGTCCAATCGACCGCCATCAGTATCATACACTTCATCTTCTACTGATGGTGCTTTCTTTTTGTCTTTCTTACAGCTTGCCAATGAAAGTCCGGCAACTGCAATCAAACCGCATAAAACGATTTTTCTTTTTTTCATTTTTTTCTCCTCTTCTTTTTCTTTCTTTTTTTCTATCTTATTCTTTAACTCCACCGACATTTACACCGGCTGCAAAATACTTTTGCAACTTCGGATATATAATGACGATTGGAATGATAGAACATACTATAAATGCATACTGATATGCATAAACTGAGTAATCCACACGCTGTTCGCTTGCTTCTTTTACTGCTCGAGCGATAGAATCTCTCATATAAACGGTTAACGGTCTATCTGCAGGAACCAATAACATTTGTGCCCACAAATAACCATTCCATCTGGAAACGGCATAGAACATCGCAACCGTAACAATAGATGATTTAGACATCGGAACATAAACTCGCATTAGAATTTGGAACTCCGTTGCTCCATCTATTGTAGCCGCTTCTTCTATTTCCGTAGGAATACCACTAAAGTAATTTCTCAACAAGATTATATTAAATGCATTAAATCCCAAGCCGATGATAAACATATATTTATTATCTACACCGAACATTAAGAAATTTTGCAATGTAGGAATCATACCTGCACTAAACCACATTGTAAATACCAACATGAAGTTGAATCCACGACCGAACATCAATCGGGTCTTAGATAATGCATAAGCACCTGTGATTGCTACAAGCATAGATACCAAAGTACCATACATTGTAATGAATAATGAGTTCGCATAAGCAAGCCAGAATCCTTTGTCGCTAAACACTTTTGCATATACTTGGAAATCCATTCCCAAACGATATCCTTCTTCATTATTTCCCCTCAAAGGCCATAAGAATACTTTTCCACCATCTACCGCATCTTTTCCGGATACGGAATTGGCCAATACATAAATAAACGGGTATAAACAACATATAGCAAAAATCGTTAAAATTCCATAGGATAAGATCTTAAAAATGATCTCCGTTCTATCCATTCTTTTCATTTTCGTTTCCTCCTATTAGAATAATGACGTAGAAGATACACGTCTACTGATTGCATTTGCACCCAATACCAAGCACATCGCAATGATTGAGTTAAACAAATCGGCAACGATACCAACCTGTGGCATCGGATTCTGATTTGATCCTTCAATAGCCGCACGTCCTGTCATACGATAAACGAATGTCGAAACAACATCTGCCGTTTCCCAAGCATCCTGCTTATCACCAACCATTAAGATAATCTTTTCATAACCGATATTCAAGATTTGACCTATACGCATAATTAACATAATCGTCAATGTAGGAGCCATACCCGGTAATGTTACATAACGGATTTGTTGAATCTTTGTAGCACCATCGATTCGAGCCGCCTCATAACTTGTCGGTGATATCGCAATAATTGCAGCGAAATAAACGATAGAACCATAACCTGCGCCTTCCCAAATACCGGAAACCTGATAAATCGGTCTAAAGAATTTAGGTTGATTCAAAGCCGTTGTGGTAATAGTCGATCCAGAATCCGTCTTCATCCAACCAAATGTCTTAAATACACGATAAATAATACCACCGGAAGTCTGAACTTCTCCTTCGCACCACAATGTAATGATTGTGGCAACTACGACCGTTGATACAAAGTGTGGTAGGTAAGCCGCAACTTGCAAAACACTTCTATATCCTTGACATTTAATTTCACTGAATAACAATGCCAAGAAAATCGGAATTGGGAAACCAAACAACAAACCATACATACTGTTTACGAATGTATTTCTAAATGCACGCCAGAACATCAGTGCATATTGATTGCCGGCGATAATTTGGTTAGCCCAGTAAAGACCACACCATTGGGAATTATACAATGTATCATTGTCATTACCCCATTTAAAACCTGTCAAAATACCTGTGATAGGTAAATATTTAAAACAAATCAAAAACGCCAGCATTGGAATAAGTAAAACATACAAACGCCAATCTTTTGCCAATGTCAATAAAGTCGTTTTCCACTTTGTACGTTCGACTTCGTCGACAACATGTTGATCTGTTTCTACGATTTTTTGCATACGCAACACACCATCCTTTAAAACTAGTTTTCCGAAGAATCCCCTGTGTCTGAAGACTCTTTCTTTTGTTCCGAATCCGTTTCGTCCAATGCCTTAATTGTAAAATTTTCAGCATCTAAACGATCCAATTCGGCATTCTTTTTATCTTCAATAAGTTTGTCAACTACATTATTGACAACTCCTTGAGACCTTAAAATAAATACTCCCACAAATGCAACCGCAAGACCGAATATATTATATATGCCTATGTGTTCCACATAGCGACAAAGATTGACCGGTGTCAATACCAAGTCATCGATTTCTTCATCATAAATCATAGCGTCGAATGGAATTTTACCCACAAAAAATGGATTTCCACTAGTCATCGTTCGATATGCCATTTTAAATACTTCATTATACAACAAATAATCCAAAATCAACAATCCTATGACCGCATATATATTTAACATTACTTTTTTCGTTCCAAATTTCTTATAAAAAATAATGTTAACCGCTATTACTAAAAGAGCAATCACACCCGATAAATACATTTGCCAACCATCATTTTTATAAATGGCGGCCAAATAAGGTATATCGTTAAATATGCCCCCTAAAAGATTGGCAGCCGGCAAAAGCGGAGCCAATAATAAACCCCAAGCGTTCCACCGCATTACCGCTAAAAACATAATCAGGAAAGCAAATGTAAATGATGGAGCGATTCGGAAAATCAACCCCGACATTTTTGTTGCCAACCCCTCCAGTACACCGCCTATAACAAATAGCATAAGCAAGTCCACTATCATATATTTTCTTAAACTAAGTTTGATATTACCACCTCATAACTAGGCTTCTGTTATGAATATTTCCGGATAAAGTTTAAGTTTAATCATTTCTTTATAAAAACAATCGGCAACCATAAATGCTCCTTCATATCTTAAATGAGTATCATCATTACTGCCATCCAATTTACTCTCATAAAGCCCTGCTTCAAAATTCATATAAAACCGTTTCGAAAGTTCTTCTCCCTCTTTTTGAACAACTTCTCTCGTCTTTTCAAAAAGATCGATACATGGAACCTGTAACTTTTGAGCCAAAGCCTTAACCGCTTGTGGATATTCTCCATGCGTTTTTAAAAGTTCCCCGTCTTTGAATTTTCTTTCCGTTATGGAAGTCAATAGAATAACCTTCGCATTCTTTTTTTGGATTTCCTCCACCATGAATTTTAAATTCTCTTGATATGTACCATATGGTGTCGTATAACGCAACGGATCTTCTTTTTTTAAATCATTATGGCCGAACTCAATCAATACCAAGTCGTCTTCTTTTATTTCTTTTAAAGCATCTGCAAACAATCCTTGTTCGATAAAACTTTTTGTGCTTCTTCCGTTTCGGGCGAAGTTCAATATCGGACAATTCGGTTTTAAAAATCGTTCCAATGCTTGTGGCCAACCTGTTTGTGGGTATTTAAACTGATTATTAAATTGCATTGTAGAATCACCCAAAGTTACAATTCTTTTAATCATATAACTATTTCTCCCATTAAGACTACAACATTTTAAGAACGCTTTCATAGTTCATAACCTATTTTAGCATTATTGCAAATATTAGTCAATAGAAAGCGATTACTTTTTTTTATATCTTTTCACCAAATGTCGATATTTTTTTCAATAAAATGAAAACGATAACGAAATATGATATAATATATTATAAGATTAATTAAAAAATGAGGAGATTAAACTATATGAAATATGTTTTAACCGAATGTGATTCTATTCAAAGTGTTTTAAATCAAGCCCAAGAGGGCGATGTTCTTTATTTGAAAAACGGGATATATAAAGAAAAAATTGAAATTAAACAAAATAAAATATCCCTTGTCGGAGAAGATCCCGATAAAACAATTATCGTAAATCATGATTTCTATCACAAAATAATGCCGGATTTTAATGAGTGCAATACGTTTAGAACTTATACATGCTATGTCGAGGGAAATGATGTAACCTTATCCAATCTTACAATAAAAAATAGTGCAACCCCATCTGCCAAATATGGGCAAGCAGTGGCACTGCACGTTCATGGAACGCATTTTATTTGTGAAAATGTCATTCTTCAAAGTGCTCAGGACACTTTGTTTACCGGCCCATTACCTGCCGATTTGATTCAAAGACACCAAGGATTTCTTCCAAAAAGTTTTTTAAAAGGAAACTCATCTATCCAAACATATAAAAACTGTCAAATTTATGGGGACGTAGATTTTATATTTGGAGGTGCCACCGCACTATTTGAAGATTGCAAAATAATTTCCATTGCACGCCAAAAAAAGAACGCCGAAGAATCAAGCGGATTTATCTGTGCCCCTTCGCATGACGCAAACACTCCTTTCGGGTATTTATTCTACCATTGCGATTTGATTGCCGAAGACGACTCGGTATCGTATGTATATTTAGCAAGACCTTGGAGAGATTATGGTTGTGCGGCATTTATTGAATGTAATCTACATTCTCATATACACCCTCTCGGTTTTAATAAATGGGGAAATACTCATCGAGATCAAACCGCTCGATTCTATGAATATAGTTTGAATCAAGATTTAACCAAAAGAGAAAAATGGGCACATCTTCTTTCTAAACAAGAGGCTACCCAATATGTACATACTTTTATGGAATTTATGAAGAAAAATTAAATCTATTTTTCGTTAAGGATTGATTTCGACAAATTTCGACACTTTCGATATGTTATTTTAAAATTCGACATTCGAAATTTGTCGAATCTTTTTGTTTTGAAAAAATAATAAAATTATTTTCCGAAAAACTATTGCAATAGAAAGATTTTTACAATATGATAGCGAATGTCTACCAAGGGGGAAAAATTATGGCTAAAATTATTGTTGCTGATGATAACAAAGAACTATTGTGTATGGTATCCGAATTTTTGAAAATTCAACCGAATATCGAAGTTGTAAAAACTTTTACAGGCGGAAAAGAACTTCTTTCACACCTAGAAACAGAGTCTTGTGATATTCTTTTACTAGATGTGTTTATGCCGGAAATGGACGGTGTAAATGTATTAACCGAAATTAATACGAACGCAAAATATCATAGACCGAAAAAGATTGTAATGCTCACCGCATTTAACACAGAATCCATTATATCCAAAGTATCTCAATTAGGAGCAGATTATTTTATTGTAAAGCCTATAGATTTAACAAGTCTGCAAAAAACAATTCATTCTCTTTTAAATGAGGACATCAAAAAAGGAAGCACTTATAATTTAAAGTCTTCTATAATACCTACTCCGAGTGAAAAGACTTTGGATACGGAAATAACGGAATTGTTACATGAGGTAGGAGTTCCGGCTCATATTAAAGGATATATGTATTTGCGAGAAGCAATTACAATGGTTTATAACAATGTAGAAATTTTAGGTGGCATTACAAAAGTTTTATACCCGACTGTTGCAAAAAAATACAAAACAACTTCTTCTCGTGTAGAAAGAGCCATTCGGCATTCTATCGAAGTCGCATGGAATCGAGGAAATGTAGACGCAATTTCGCAAATTTTCGCATACACCATTAGTTATAATAAAAGCAAACCGACCAATTCAGAATTTATCGCTATGATTGCGGATAAATTAAGATTGGCCCATAAAATCACCAGCTAAAGTGTTCCAACAAAGGGACACTTTTCTTTTTTTGTTTATAAAACCGTAACACTTTTTGCCAAATTTCTCGGCTGATCGATATTTCGATTTAAAATTAAAGCGGTTTGATAGGCTATAATTTGTAAACATAAAATGATATTTAAAATATCTCCTTCTAAATATAAATCGGCTTCCGTATCACAATTCGATATATAAAAGGTTTTCGCTCCTCTACTTCTCGCTTCTTCCAAATTACTTTTTACGATCACTTTTAAAGATATATCGGTCAATATCAACACACAGACACATCTGCGATCAATTAAAGCTATACTTCCGTGTTTTAATTCTCCGCTTTGAAAAGCAAAAGCGGACAGATAGGAAATTTCCCGTAGTTTCAATGCCCCTTCCAATGCTATACTATAATCTACTCCTTTTCCAAGATAGAAAATGATATTGGATAAAGAAATGGCATTAGAAATTTGATTAATTTGTTCCCATTTAGTAAATACTTTTTCCAGTTGCTTGGAGATAAAACCAGCATGTTTACAATAATATTCTTTTTCTAATAAAATTCTACCAACATAAATCATAGCAGTCAGTGCTTTAGTGGAAGCAACCGCAATTTCACTTTTGGCAAATAAAGGAAATATCATGTCACTGTTATATCCTAAAGAAGAGTTAACATTATTACATAAGGATATTATTTTATAGTTATTATTCTTTAAATAGGTTAAGCATTCACATAAATCCGCCGTTTCACCGGATTGCGAAAGGAAAATAAAAAGTATATCTCTATGAAGAAGAGAAAAAAATTGTAATTCCGAAGCGATGATACTATAACATCTTTTTTTTAATTTTTGTTCGAAAAAACGGCTTAAAATACATCCGGCATAATACGAACTCCCCGCTCCCACAAATACTATTTCTTTGGCATAATTCAGCGTATTTAAAAATTCAGCGGTATCAATTTTAGAATACTGTTTTGCGATATCCAATATCATAGTAGGTTCATACATCATTTCGTCCAACATATAGTATTCGTTTATTTTATCGATTTTTGTATTGTAATCTTTATAAAATGTGTTCCATCGTTCGTTTTCATTTAGACTGAAAATCCTATAATTATCTTTTAATATATAACCATAATTTCGATCATTTAAAATAGTTACATTCATTTTATTATCAAAAACACATTGGTCGGACGCTAATACTATTTTTTTGTTATCTAACGCAATCAATAAAGGCGATTTGTTTTTAAAAAAATATAATTTATTTTCTTCTGTTTTATCTATTATAACTACCGCAAAACTACCAGTTAATTCAGTTAATAGAATTTTAATAGTTTCCAAAGTGGTTAGAGTTTGCGTGTAATAATCCAATAAATGAACAATGATTTCCGTATCTGTTTGGGATTCAAAGGTAAATCCGTATTTCTTTTTTAATTCTAAATAATTATCTATAACTCCATTATGAACCACAAAAAATCTTTTTTTGTCGGAAGTGTGTGGGTGAGCATTTATCGGAGTAACCGCCCCATGAGTTGCCCAACGGGTGTGTCCAATCGCACAATATATTTCTTTATATTCCACAGTTTGCCGAAGTTTAGAAGTATTTCCAATAGTTTTAAAAAGAAAACTTTTGTTTTTATAAATGTATGCCAATCCACAAGAATCATATCCTCTATATTCTAATCGTTCCAAAGAATCCAAAACTTCGTTTGTGTTTGTTTTACCGACAATTCCATAAATTCCACACATTGTATCACCTGTGTAATATTATGAAAAAAAGCGAAAAAAAAGACCTATATCTTTTGATGGAATATTAGGTCTTTTTATAGATAAATAATAGAGTTTTATCTAACTATTCAGTAGGTTCTTCTTTTAATTCTATTTCAGCATTTTTATAGAAAGAACATACTGAATTTGCTGCTGATTCAGCACTTTGTTTTGATGGATAAGACTCTCCAACGGCAGATACTCGACCGTTTGTTGAATAAAGTTTATAACAATATCTATCGTTCTTATCTTTTATACACTTGAATGTTCCGTTCTCTACATTCTTTTTGAATGATTCAATAGAATTTAAACATCCTGCCTTAGAAGTATATCCTTCTGCTTGACAAAGAATTTGGCCATTGGAAGCCTTTAAATCCCAACTATATTCTCCGTTGAATTTTTCAACATAGAATTTACCACCAACTTTATCATCGTTACGATTTACTTCGATAATCGTTGCTGCTTCGCTATCTGTATCTTCCAATTCGATATCTACCAAATCGGCTTTTAACGCAAATTTTTTGAATGATTCGGAAGCCCTTTGGGCACCTTTTTCAGTAGAATAATTGGCACTTAGTGCTAATACTCTATAATTCTTGGAAGTTAATTTAAACTTAAATTTCCCTTTTTTATCGGCAAATACTCTAACTTCACCTGTTTCGATATTACGTTTTACAGCATCAATCGCTTTTAATACACCATCTCTGGAAACATAAGATTCAGAAACAACAAGAATTTCACCATTAGATGCTTTTAATCTATATCTATATCCGTCTGCATCTTGGAAAACTTCGAATTTACCATTGTATTGGCGACCTTTCTTTTCTGGTTCAGCCACAACTACCGGTTCTTTCTTAGCCGTCGGTTTTTTCGGAGTGGTTGTTGCCTTTTTGGCCGGTTCTTTTTTCGCTGTTGTCTTCTTAGCAGGAGTTGCTTTTTTAGCCGGAGTCTTCTTGACAGGAGTTTTCTTTGCTACAGGTTCTTCAACTGCTTCTTCTTCAACTGGTTCTTCTGCAGGTTCTTCAACTACTTCTTCTTCAACTGGCTCTTCTGCAGGTTCTTCAACTGCTTCTTCCTCAACTGGCTCTTCTGCAGGTTCTTCAACTACTTCTTCTTCAACTGCTTCTTCTGCAGGTTCTTCAACTGCTTCTTCTGCAGGTTCTTCAACTACTTCTTCCTCAACTGGCTCTTCTGCAGGTTCTTCAACTACTTCTTCCTCAACTGGCTCTTCTACAGGTTCTTCAACTACTTCTTCTTCAACTGGCTCTTCTGCAGGTTCTTCAACTGCTTCTTCTGCAGGTTCTTCAACTACTTCTTCCTCAACTGGCTCTTCTGCAGGTTCTTCAACCGCTTCTTCCTCAACTGGCTCTTCTGCAGGTTCTTCAACTGCTTCTTCTGCAGGTTCTTCACCCGCTTCTTCCTCAACTGGCTCTTCTACAGGTTCTTCAACTACTTCTTCCTCAACTGGCTCTTCTACAGGTTCTTCTTTGATATCAGAAACAAATGCCAAAGGTCTATCTTTTGACTGTTGTTCACCAAATTGCTCCTGTTTGCCTTCTAATTTTTCATATGATGACTTACTTTTTCTTGCACCTAAGATTTTTGAAACAATCAATAGTATTATGCAAACTACAATAATACATAAAATTGCTAAAAAAAACACCTTATCTACTGGATTGTTCAATATATCTTTTATCCACTCACCCATTTTATAACACTCCTTGTTTTTAAATTTTATCAATATTTATATTTATTTTATAATAAATATTTTTAATATGCAATAATCAAGAGAAATAAAAAACAATTTTCTTCATTTTTTTTATTTTTATAATATATTTTATGCAAACTTCAGTTAAGTTAATCAATTTTTTTATATTTTATTCAAAAATGTATTTAATGTATTTATTGTATTATAAATATATCTTTCATAAGAAATTAGCAACATCATAAAATTTTCAAATAAAATAATACTATATAGTAGACCTTCCATTATTGAAAATCGGAAAAATAAAAGAAAAAGGCACCCGTTCTTTCATACCAATTTTTATTGAACTGTCAACCTTTTTCTTACATTAATTTAGAATTTTACATAATAATTCGTTCACTTTCTTCGATATAGTTTAAACCCCTCTCGTCACCACTCTGCCTCAATGCATCAAAAAAGTCCTAGAAAAATGCAACTTCTGCACTTCCTAAGACCTAATTTTCTTTAAAAATATATGGACGTTGGGAATCGAACTCTATAAAAAACAGACTGACACATTGTATCAATCTGGTTCTTTCAATATGGAGCGAGTGAACGGAATCGAACCGTCATCATTAGCTTGGAAGGCTAAGGTTCTACCATTAAACTACACTCGCATTAACATGGTCGGGAAAACAGGATTCGAACCTGCGACATCTTGGTCCCAAACCAAGCGCTCTACCAAGCTGAGCTATTTCCCGTTATCCTCAACAATCTTTACTTTTAACGCTCGTTTATTATAACATAAGATATTTTATAAAGCAAGCCCTTTTCTTCTTTTTTTACATTTTTACGAACAATAAAAATAGACTGTATAAACAGTCCGAAAAAGAAGATTATTTATTGAATAGGAGGGAGGACGTTCTCCCTCCTATCTTTTTAATTAGAATAATCCAAAAAAGTTACGGTTACAACATTGAGAACTATTTGTATCCAATGACGGAATGTTATCAAAATAGGCTTCGATAGCACGTATTACTGTTTGTTCTAAATTGCAATCTTGGATTATTTGTACCGGATCGGTATTGATAAATGCTTGGTAGTATTCCATATCATTGCAACAATTTTGACGCTCTGTAATTCTTGCTACACAATATACAGATGTAGGAATATTACATGGAGTACAAATCAAATCAAAAGCACAATCGGAAACCTCCCGTAACGTACAATTAAACAAAGTATTACCAACAATGATTTCTTTCGTGTTTGTCGTACCATTATTGGTAGCATTGGCAGTATTTGCCGTTTGATTATTCAAACAAGGCATAAAGAATCTCCTTTCTGTAGCTTTTGGCTACACTTTATAATATGTAAGGAGATTTTTTTTACATGGGTTATTATAATATATGAATTTTAATTGTATCCGTTATTGCGTTACCCACAGAAGAGGCTCCTGTAATGACGACTGTTTCTCCTTTTTTAACAATTCCCGTCTTTAATGCCATTTCAATCGCATATAAGAATAGTTCATCTGTATTTTGTTTTTTCTCTGCATAAACAGGATAAACATTCCATGCCAAATTTAATTGTCTACATGCTTTTTCATTTACGGTAATGGCAATGATTGGACACGCAGGACGATAAGCCGATAATTTAAAAGCGGTTTGTCCGTGATTCGTTACGCAAATAATTGCTTTAGCATCTACTTGAAATGCCGCATTAACTGCCGCATTACAAATAGAAGACAATAGGTCATCTCCCAAATTCAAATGATTTTCCACAAATCTTTTCTTAAAATTGATATTTTCTTCTGTATAATTCGCAATATCCATCATCGCCGTTACAGACTCTACCGGATATTTTCCTGCAGCAGATTCGCCGGATAACATAATGGCGGTTGTCCTATCATATATTGCGTTTGCCACATCGGAAACTTCAGCACGAGTCGGCCTTGGATTTTGTTGCATAGAATCCAACATTTGTGTGGCTGTAACAACCAGTTTCCCTTGATGATAACATTTCGAAATTAATTCTTTTTGAATTTTTGGTAGCATTTTAAATGGAACTTCTACTCCCATATCTCCTCTGGCAACCATAATACCATCAGATACGGCGATAATATCATCCATTTTTTCAATACCTTCTGTGTTTTCTATTTTAGATATAATACGAATTTTCCCAGATGTATCGTATTGATCCAATAATTTACGAATTTCCAAAACGTCTTCTGGTCGACGAACGAATGAAGCAGCAATGTAATCCACACATTCTTGAATTCCGAAAATTAAATCTTTACGATCTGCTTCAGAAATATACGGCATATCTACTATAACATTAGGAATATTTATTGATTTACGATTGGATAAAGTCGCATCATTTAAAACCTTACAGACAATGTCTTTTCCTTCTACTCGCAATACCTCAAAAGAAACTTTACCATCATCTGCCAATATAATAATTCCTGCCCGATTGACATAACGAGCCAAATCCGGATATGTTAATCCGACTTTTGTTTCATCTCCAATTAAATCAAAATCACTGCAAAATTTGAATTCTTGACCGGCTTTTAAACTAACTTTATCATTTTTAAATAATCGAACACGAATTTCCGGCCCTTTCGTATCTAATAAGATAGGAAGCGGAATGTTTAATTCCTTTCTTATTTTTTTTATTCTATCCATTCGGACCTTTTGTTCTTCATGAGTTCCGTGTGAAAAGTTTAATCTTGCACAATCCAAACCATTTTGAATCATTTTCTTTAATATTTCTTCATCATCACAGGCTGGTCCCAAAGTACATATAATTTTTGTTTTACGCATATTTTCACCTCTAGTTTTATCATATCACAAAATAGACTATTTGTTTCAAAAAATAAATAAATTTTTTTAAATTTTAATGGTATAATAATAAATAGAAAAGAGTGGAAAATTATGAATGACTTTATGAAAAGAGCCAATGAACTTGCGAAAGAAAATTTATTTTCTGATGATGGTGGTCCTTTTGGGGCAGTTGTTATAAAAGACGGAAAGATCATAGGCGAAGGAAAAAATCAAGTATTAATCGGTAAAGATCCTACTGCTCATGCCGAAATAATGGCTATCCGAACTGCTTGTAAAAACTTAAACACTTATGATTTGACAGGGTGTATTATCTATACAAGTTGTTATCCATGCCCAATGTGTCTTTCAGCGATTATATGGGCAAATATTAAAACTGTTTATTACGGAAACACCAAAACCGATGCTGCCGCAATCGGCTTTCGAGATGATTTTATTTATCAATACATTCAACAACTTTCTTCCGAACAAGAAAATACAAACGTTTTGCAACTTATTCCATTGAATCGCGAGGAAACAATAGAAACTTTTAAACAATATCAAAAAAGGAAAAAGAAAATTTATTAAATAATATAAATATCTTCGCAAAATATAAAGATAAAAATTGTCTTTTTGGGGGAATTTAATTTTTACTTTCTACCATGTCACATAAAATGCTAAATAAATTAAAAAATGCCGATATTTTTATCGGCAAATTTATTCGAAAAGATATGGTGGAGGTTGACGGGCTCGAACCGCCGACCCTCTGCTTGTAAGGCAGATGCTCTCCCAACTGAGCTAAACCTCCAAGATGAATTTCTCTATATTAAAATAGCAATTAAAATAAATATATCTAAAAATGATGGCTCATTTGAGCCGTTTTTTATTATAATAATGGCGCCCGCAGTAGGACTCGAACCTACGACACCTTGATTAACAGTCAAGTGCTCTAACCAACTGAGCTATGCAGGCATATTTCAAAGAGAAGCCCGGCAATTACCTACTCTCGCACATAGTACTACCATCGGCGTAAAAGTGCTTAACTTCT
>CANQDJ010000036.1 GCA_947592005.1 uncultured Anaeroplasma sp. | reverse complement strand
AATTGAATTATCCACATAAAAAAGACAAACCCTTAGTTTCATTTCAAAAAAACTAAGGATTTGTCAACAATCTGAAGGAAATTATATACGTAGTATATAAAATCCTTAAAATTACCATAATATTGGCCATACAAGTGTCGAAAACCCGCGTAGTATATAAAATCCTTAAAATTACCATAATATTGGCCATACAAGTGTCGAAAACCCGCCAAAACGGCCTATAAAGAAGCGAATCCGTTATATCCCGTTCCGGTATTATGGACGGAAAAAGAATTAGAACAGATATATTATATGGTAAAAGAATAAAATAAGAAAAGTGCCATCGGCTTTTCCGTTGTTTTTTTATTCGCTATATGCTACAATTATAATGAAGAAATATGGTTTAAACAAGGAGTTAATTGTATGAAACGATGGCTGAAAGTGGTTATATCTTCTGTTGCACTTTGTGTTGTGGCAATTATTGTTGCCGTAATTATCGGATATTTTAATTTTATTAATCGGCAGGTTCAATATGATAGTGAACGTCAATTAAAAGAAATTTATACGCAAGTAAATAATTCTTTTAGTAATTTTATGAATCAAAACCAAGGTATATTAAATAGTTTGGAAGATCATTTTGAATTGACAAATGATTTGGAAGAGAATCAAAGAGATACGGATAGATATGAGTTTATCCAAGAGAAAAAAGAGTTTTGGGGATTTTCGAGATTTTATTTTATCAATCAAAATAAGGACTTTATGACTTCCGATAAGGAAATGGGAACTTTGAAATTAAATGATTCTTGGGAAGATACGTTAAAAAATAAAGAATCGATTATGGTAGGAGAAGTTGTGGATCATGTAAGTCGTACGATTTTTATTACACCTGTTCCGACTTCCGAATTTAATGGTTTTGAATTTCAGGCGATAGCGGTAGGATATACCAATACGGCGATTGCCCATTCTTTGAATGCGAATGCGTTTGGTGGGAGTGCGAATTGTTTTGTGGTGGATTCAGAAGGAACGGTTTTGTTTTCTACTGGAGAAGGGAATGGATCTTTTCAAAATTATTTGATGTATATAAAAAATTATAATCTTGATGATGAAACGATAGAAAAAATCACGAATGATTTGAAGAATTTTAAGGAAGGTTTTTTACAATGTGAAATAAATAAAGAAAAACATTGTATTATATATATGCCGGTAAAAACGGGGAATTATTCTATTATCAGTGATATTCCTCAAACGGTAGTCAGTGAAGGGTTTTTGCTTGCTCAAAGAGCGACTATGAGAATGTTGTTAATTATATTTTCCATCATTATTGTAACGATTTTATCGTTGATTGCGATTCGGATTTTCAATCAATCTCGGAAAAATAGAAAAGAATTACAATATCGAGAAAAGATGATTGATGTTTTATCTAATACCGTAAACGATATTTTATTAATGCTCGATCCGCAAACACAAGTAGTGGATTATATTACTCCGAATATCAATCGGTTATTGGGTATTCCGGTGAAAGAGGCTAGAGAAAATATAAGAGGTTTGGTTAAATGTGCTGTAGATTATAATATTGTTGTTCCAGAGGACGAGTTAAAAAATATTCCGTTAAATGGCAATATAAATTGGGAATGTGAGTATATGCATCAAACGACGGGAGAACGTCGGTGGTATCGGGTGACGATTTATCGGTTGAATATTCAAAGTATGGAAAAATATATTGTTGTTATGTCAGATAGAACGTTGGACAGACAATTAAATTTGAAGTTACAAGAAGCATTAAATACGGCGAAAAGTGCCAATGATGCGAAAAGTAATTTCCTTTCTAATATGAGTCATGATATTCGGACACCGATGAATGCGATTGTGGGATTTTCCGTTTTATTGGAAAAGAATTCTTCCGACCCGGAAAAGGTTCAAGAATATACCCGTAAGATTATGGCTTCTAGCCATCATTTATTGAGTTTGATTAATGATGTGTTGGATATGAGTAAAATCGAGAGTGGAAAGACATCTTTGAATTTGAATCGAATGAATATTTCCGATTTGGTAGAAGATTTGAATATTATTATTGCTTCACAAGCCAATGCGAAAAATCAAACATTTATTGTGGATAATCAAGTGAAATCCAAAGATTGGATAATGGTGGATCGATTACGGTTGAATCAAATTTTAATTAATTTATTATCCAATGCTGTTAAATATACTCCGGAGAATGGGGAAATAGATTTTTTAATTCAAGAAATTCCGACTTCTAAACCGAAATATTTGAAATTACAGTTTATCGTTCAAGACAACGGAATCGGTATGAGCGAAGAATTCCAACAAAAGATATTCTTACCATTTACCAGAGAAATAAATTCCGTAACCAATAAAGTTCAAGGAACAGGTTTGGGTATGGCAATTACTAAGAATTTAATTGATTTAATGGGCGGTATTATTCAAGTAGAGAGTGCGTTGGGCAAAGGAAGTAAGTTTACGCTGGAAATGTCTTTTGCGATTGCCGATTTGGAGGATCCGGAGAATTGGTTCCACGATAAAATCAAAAATATGCTTATTGCCGATGATGAAATCGAAATTTGTCAAAGTATTGAAGAAATGGTACGGCCTACAGGAATCCATGTTCAATATGTTACTGAAGGAGCGAAGGCGGTAGAAGAAACCATAAGGGCTCAAAAACGAGGTGCGGATTACGATTTAATTTTATTGGATTGGAAGATGCCGGGTATGGACGGAGTGGAAACGGCTCGTCAGATTAGAGAAAAAGTTGGAGAAGATTTACCAATCTTGGTATTGACTTCGTATGATTGGAGCGAGATAGAGGCAGAGGCTAAACAAGCCGGAATCAATGCTTTTATGCCGAAACCGTTCTTCCTTACAACGTTCTTCCAAACTGTAAAACCATTATTTAATGATAACGGACAACCACTACAAAAGAAAGAAGAATATGTAGAAGGCAGTTTAAAGGGTATGTTGTTCTTGGTTGCTGAAGATAATGAATTAAATGCTGAAATATTGACAGAAATGCTTCGTATGGAAGGAATAGAATGTGATGTGGCTTCAAATGGAGAAGAAGCGGTTCAATTCTATGAAAGAGAAGAAGCAGGACATTATGACTTGATTTTAATGGACGTTCAAATGCCGAAAATGAATGGATATGAGGCTACTAAAATGATTCGTTCTTCTTCCCATTCCGATAGTCAAACGATACCGATTGTGGCGATGACGGCGAATACGTTTGCCGAAGATGTTCAAAATGCGTTAGATGCCGGAATGGACGGACATTTGGCAAAACCGATTGATATGAAGGCAGTTCGAAGAACTCTGCAAAAGTTGTTAAAACGATCTAAGTAAAGGATAAAAATAGGGGGTTAAATATGAAAAAATTTATACTTCTAATTTTTATAATCGTATGTTTCTTTGGAGTTTCTTCTTGTAAGAAAAAGGATTCGATTGAGAAGAATGCTTTAACGATTATGGGAAAGAAAAGCGATTTGACGAAACCGTATATGACTCGTATTTTTAAGTTATATGAAGAAGAAACGAAAGAAAAGTTAAATATCATTTCTATTGAAGATAAAGAATATGAAACAACGGCGACAAAAAAATTTCAAAACAATGACATTCCGGATATTTTTATGCATTTTAATAATGCGGATTTGTTCCGTTTTAATGTCGAAGATAATTTTTATATGTTAAATCAAGAATCTTGGGTAGAAGATTTAACCGATAGTGCATATTCATATTGTTTGGATTCCGAAGGGAATTTATTGGGATTGCCGTTTTGGGAGAATTCGGTTTCCGGTTGTTATTACAATAAAACTTTATTAAATAATCTTGGGTTGAAAGAGGCGGCGACACAAAGTGATTTTAATGGGTTGTGTGAAGCAATCTGCGATTTGAATTTGACTCCTATTTGTTGGGCTGCCGATGGTTGTTCTTGGATGCCCCAATTCGGATTGGATCCGATTTTTGCGGATAATCCGGAAGTGTTGAGCAAATTAAATGCGAATGAATTGAAATATGCCGATATAAAAGAAGTGCGTCAAATGGTAAAATGGATATCCGATGCGTCTAAAAATGGGTGGTTCGGAAAAGATTATTTAAAAACGGGCTGGGAAGATATCAGTAAAACACTATCTTCGGGAAAAGCGATAATGACTTTTATTTGGGATAGTTGGTTTTATACGGATTTCAAAGGTGGAGAATATACAGTAGATGATTTCGCTTTGATGCCTATATTTATGAATACGGCAGAAGAAGGAACATATGAAAGTGGAAATTTGAATATGTTAATGGTAAATAAAAACAGTTTGAAAAAGGAAAAAGCCTTATCTTTTCTTTCTTTTTGTGCGACTGCCGAAAACTATAATAAGGCGTTTGAAGGTATTGCTACTTTAAATTGTTTTAAGGGTCAAACCACCAATATTCAATCTCCGATGGTTTTGGCTAGTATGGATTCTGTTGAAGAAAAACAAAGGGTATCTACCGCTTCTACAAAAATAATCGGATATAGTGGAGATGATGTGAGTGAGGCATTAAATGATTTATTTCGAGATTCGAAAAGAGAAATCGATCAATGTATCAAACAAATGGATGAAAAGCGGATTTATAATGCCAAACGGCAAGGATTTCCTTCTTTTTAAAATAGGTGTCAAGAAAAAATACTTGACACCTATTTTTATTATGATATAATACATACTAGATTGATAAAAGGAGTGTAAATGTAAATGGTAAAATTAAGATTACAAAGATTTGGTGCACATAAGGCTCCAAAATATCGTATTGTTGCGGCTGATTCCAGATCTCCGAGAGATGGGAAATTTTTAGAGATTTTGGGAACGTATAATCCGTTAACCGATCCTGCTACAATTACTTTAAATGCAGAAAGAGCGAAATATTGGTTAAGTAACGGTGCTCAAGCAACAGATTCCGTAAAAATTATCTTAAAGAAAAATAATGTTATAGAAGAAAAGTAATAGGAGGCTATAATGATAAAGTTCGAAGAGTTAATTGCCAGTTTAATTCTTCCTTTAGTAGCCTATCCGCAGGATGTAGAAATAACCTGTTTGAATAGCGATGAAATGAATCTGGAATATCAGGTTAAAGTAAATCCAAATGACTTGGGGCGTGTAATCGGGAAAAACGGTTCTATTGCTAAGGCAATTCGTACTGTATTATATGCCGGTGCTTCTAAAGAAGGAAAGAGAATACATCTCGATATTGATGAAAAATAGAAGAGTGTAAAAGAATAAGATGCTTGTAGACAATTTGTTTATAAACATCTTTTTTATTTTAAAATAGTCTAAAATAATGTCTATATCCGAGTTAAGATAGAAGAAATAAAAAAAGTATTGTATAATAGAGTAGAGGTGGGAAATATGGAAATTCAAGAAGGATTTGTCATTTGTGATTCTCAAACGAAGCAAGAACGATTAAAGACAATCAAAGGTATTAAAAATTATACCTATCTTACCATAGTGGAATTGGAAAGAAAAGTATATGGAAGATGCTTGCCGTCGGCTGTTTTTGAATTGATGAAACAATATGATTTATCTTATGAATTGGCTAAAGAATATCTTACATATATTCCTTATCTTACGGAAGAAAACTATTCTGATGTGGTATTAGATAGTATATTTACTGCTCGTAAGCATTTAATAGATAAAAACTTATTTCAAATGGATTCTTTTTTTCTTACGCAATTAAAGAAAAATCCCGTAACATTTTTAAATGTGGAGGACAGTAGTGTTAAAAAAAGTTTGGTTTCTTTTTTGGAAAAATATACGAAAGTGTATGATATAAAAGAAGAAAATAATAGATATGTTCCGAAAGTATATGAATTTTCTAAAATAGAAGAAGAAGTTTATTTTGTTTGTAATCAAATTGTGAAATTGATTCAGGAAGGGATTTTGCCATATCGTATTCATATTTGTAATATGGATAATGAATATGAATTTTTATTTCAAAGAGCGATTTATACATATCACCTTCCTTTTTCTATTCATGAGAAAAGAAATATTTTATCTTTACGAATAGGGAAAGATTTCTTAAAACTTTGCCGAGAATGTTCGACATTTTCTAATGTATTCGAACAATTAAATCAACAATCTTCTTATTATAAAAAAATAATGGATTTGGTTATCGAATATGGATTGGAAGAAGAAAATCCGATGGAATATGTTTCTTTTTTTGAAAAAAAATTGAAAGAAGTATCTTTCATTCATTCTCCGTTTGAATATGAAATATCGACCGATATGTCTTATCATTTTACTGATGAAGATTATGTATTTTTGGTAGGGTTTAATTTGGGAATTTGTCCGAAAATAACAAAGGACGATATGTTTTTAAATGACAAAGAATTGGAAGAAATCGGAAGAAACGCTTCTTTAGAACGAAATCGTATAGAGAAACAAAGGATTAAAAATCTTATTTTTTCCACGAAAAATATTACGATAAGTTATAAGCATTTTACAAATAAGGATATATATTATCCGTCTACCGTTATTAAAGAATGGGATTTGGAAACGGTTAGTAAAAAAGTCGATTATGGGTATTCTTTGATGGAAGACCGCTTGCGGTTGGGAGTATTATATACACAATATCAAAAATATAAAATCATAGATGAAGATTTAAAAAAATATGACTTATCTATCTTGAATTATTTAAAATATAACAACGAATATCAATCTTTACCAAGTGAATTATTGAAAAAAAGATTTGAAACAAAACCATTAAAATTTTCTTATTCCAGCATTAAAACTTATTTTGCTTGTCCGTTTTCATATTATGTTGATCGTATTTTAGGATTAAATGAATTTAAACCGAATATGGCGGCGAGAATGGGTAGTTTTTCCCATGCAGTATTGGAAAATAGTTATAAGTCGGATTTTGATTTTGATAAAAGTATTGCCGTATATACGGAAGAATTTGCCGAAACGGCGAAAGATCGATTTTATTTTTCCGTTATGAAAGATATAGTTCGAGATTTAATTGATTATAATCGATTTTTTGAAAGTCAATCTACACTTTCCAATGTAGAACAAGAACTTCATATTGAATTTCAAACGGAAGATTATATTTTTGAAGGTTTTATCGATAAGATGCTATATACGGAAATAAAGAATGTCGTTTATGTAGCGATAATCGATTATAAAACGGGAAAGGATATTGTTTCTTTGGATAATGTGGAAGATGGATTCCATTTACAACTTCCTTGTTATATGATGTTGTTGTCGAAATATCCGAAATTCCAAAATAAAGAAATTCGTATTATAGGTATTTATCTACAAAAAGTAAATGTGATTGCGTTAGATGGGACGATGGATATCAAAGCCCAAAGATATAAAAGTTTCCGCCTACAAGGATTCAGTACGACAAGGTTGGAAGATTTGGAAATGTTGGATCCGATGTATAATAAAAGCGAATATATTCAGGGAATGTCGATATTGAAAAAGGGCGGTTTCTCTACATATGCCAAAGTAATAAAACCGGAAGAAGAAAAACAATTATTACAGATTGTAAGTGATTTGTTGACGAAGGCAGGCAAAGAGATTCGTAAAGGGAATTTTAAAATTGAACCGAAATGGATCAATGGCAAGAATGAGTCTTGTTTATTTTGTAAATATAAAGATATTTGTTATATGAAATATAAAGATTTGGTGTATTTGGAAAGTAAACCATTTCCCAAAAAAGAAGGGAAGGAGGAGAAATAATGGCTTGGACGGAAGAACAGAAAAGAGCGATTTTTACCAAAGGGCAGAATATCATTGTATCGGCAGGAGCCGGAAGTGGAAAAACGGCTGTTTTATCTGAAAGGATACTAGAATATTGTCTACAAGGGAATGATATTAGAGATATATTGGTTCTTACGTTTACCAACGCTGCCGCTCATGAAATGAAAGAACGGATTCGGAAGAAATTATTGGAACATAAATTGTATGATCAAGCGGATTTGATTGATGTTGCGGATATTACTACGTTTGATGCGTATAGTCTTTCTTTGGTTAAAAAATATTATTATAAATTGGGATTATCCAAAGATGTATCTATTATGGACGAAACGATGGTAAAAGTTCTTCGGAAAAAGATAATAGAAGATTTATTCGAAGAATATTATAATCAGCAAAACCAAGCATTTTTCTCCTTTTTGAGAAAGTATTCCAAACAAGATGATAAAGCGGTAGTTGCTATTGTGAAAGATCTTTGTGAAAAATTGGAATTGATTCTTCATTTTGATGAATTTAAGGCACATTATGAACAAAATTACTATAATAGAGAAAAATTAGAAAATAATTTGGTTCAATATGAAAAGGTATGTCTGCAAAAAACAAAAGAATTTGTCGATCTTCTCCGCCAATTATATGATGTGGCGGTATGTGACGCTTTTTCTGCCACTTTAGCCGGTGGTGTTCTTTCTTTGATTGAAAATTTATTGAATTGTTCTACATATGAACAAGTGTATTATTTATTGAATGAATATAGTTTACCAAGAGTAAGCCCAAAAGCGGGAGAAGAAGTAGGGAAATTAAAGAAAAAATGTACGGAATTTTTGAAAAATTTACAAAAAAAATATTTTTCCAAATATAGTTCCAAACAAGAAATGATTCAAGAGTTGTATGCGATAAAAGAAGATATTCTGTTTTTATTGAATGTATGTGATGAAGTGAATAAGCGGTTTTCGGAATATAAAAGGAAAGTCATGTTATATGATTATATTGATATAGCGAAGTTTGCCATTCAATTAGTGGAAGAGTATGAAGATATTCGAAAGGAATTAAAGAAATTTAAAGAAATATTGGTTGATGAATATCAAGATACTTCGGATATACAAGAAGCATTTTTACAAAATATTGAGAATGATAATTTATATATGGTAGGAGATATTAAACAAAGTATTTATCGTTTCCGTAATGCCAATCCGCAAATATTTAAAGAAAAATATGATCTATATGCCGAAAATAAAGGTGGAATAAAGATTGATTTAACGTATAATTTCCGTTCGAGAAACGAAGTTATAGAAACGATTAATCGTTTGTTTTCCAAACTTATGACGGAAGAATGTGGCAATGCCGATTATGTAGCGGATCATAGAATGCAGTTTGGGCAAGCGTTATATACAAACAAAGAGAATATAAATTATAATTTGGAGATTTTGAAATATAATGCGGAGGATTATGAAAAGTTTGAAAAAGACGAGATAGAAGCCTTTATTGCCGCTCGGCAGATTCAAGAATGGATTCGTCGGAAACCGCAGATATTAAAAAACAATTCTTATGTTCCATTGGAATATAAGGATATCGCTATATTGATTGATAAATCGAAATCTTTTGTAACATTTAAGAAAATATTCGAGTATTTGAATATTCCTTTAGCTATTGAAGCGGATTTGGATTTGAAAGATTCTATTTTACCGCAACTGTTTTTCAATATTATGGTATTGATTTATAAAAGAAAAATCGAAGAATTCGATATACCATACAAACACGCTTTAGCCTCTGTAGCGAGAAGTTTTTTATTGAATTATACAGATGAAGAGATTTATCGTTTGATTGTGGAAAAAGAAGAATTTCCGATTATTCATCAAATAGAAAATCTTATTTTTGAAGAGATTTCTTATCCGGATTTGTTTTATAAAATTTGTTTTGAATTTCATATTTATGAAAAATTGGATTGGATTGGGGATGTAGATAATTCTTTAGCCGTTTTAGAATATATTTATACGATGTTTTCAACATTTCAAAACATGGGTTTATCTTTTAAAGAAGTTATCGAATATATGGATAATGTTCTACAAGGTGATGAAAAATTATCTTATACTATTTCTTCTCCTTCTAAAGATTGTGTTCGAATTATGACGATTCATAAATCGAAGGGATTGGAGTTCGCATATTGTATCTATCCGATGTTATCCAATAATTTCAATAAAAAAGATGTTCATACTCCGATTGGATTTCATAAGAATTACGGAATTTATATTCCTTATGTAGAAGAAGGAAGTTCCAATACGATTGTTAAGTCGTTAATAGAAAATGCGATATTAAAAGAAGATATATCGGAAAAGGTAAGGCTTTTATATGTGGCATTAACTAGAACAAGAGAAAAAATGGTTATGCTTACCGAAGAAAAAGATTTAGCAGATCCTATAATTAACGGATATAGTTGTTTTCAACAAATGATAGGATTGGATTCTGTTTTTAAAAATGAAATAAGAACGATTGATTTGAGTAAATATGGTATAACCGAAGAATATAAAAAAGATCGAAATATAATGTTGGATAAAAAAGAAGGAATTATATTGGAATATTCAATGCTGGAAGAACCGAAAGTGTTGGAACAAGTTCATATTTCCAAAGAAATGAAAACTTTGCCGAGTCGGGAAACAAAATCGGCCATTGAATTGGGTTTGTTATTTCATAGTGCGTTGGAATGTATTGATTTTAAAGATAAACGAGTAGATCATCTTCCGGTGTCGGATTTTGTTAAGAATAAGATAGAAAAACTTTTATCGTTGCCGATATTCGATAATGCTTGTAATGCCAAAGTATTTCATGAACATGAATTTATTTTTACCGATGGGCAAGAACAATATCATGGTATAATAGACCTTATGTTGATTTATGAAGATCATATTGATTTATTGGATTATAAATTAGCCAATGTGGATAGTAAGGAATATATTTTTCAGTTGAGTGTATATAAGAAATACATTCAGTCCCAATATGATTTAAGAATTGATGTGTATTTGGTTTCTATATTGAATACTACGATAAAAAAATTGGATATAGAATAGAATACGGTATAATTTTTTTTAAAAAATTGTTTTTTGATGGGAAATATATTATAATGATTTTGGTAAAAATCCAAGAAAAAGGGGATATAATGAAGTATTTTAAGTGTGGACATATTATGACGACTCACGGATTAAAAGGTGATGTTAAAGTTAAAAGTTTATCGGATTTTCATCGGTTTTATGTGGGAAGTGTATTGTATATATTGCATAATGGAGAATATGTAAAAATTATCATAGATAGAATTGTTCCGTTTAAAGAGGATTATTTGATTCATTTTGAAGGATTTCCTACAATCGATTCGGTTTTAAAGTTTCATAGTGAGGATTTGTTTATTTCCGAAGCGGATCGGAAAGATGTTTTAGAAGAAAATGAATATTATTACAGCGATTTGATTGGGAAATTGGTTATCAATGAGGCAAAGGAAGAACGTGGAGTGGTAGTCGAAGTTAGAGAATTACCACAAGCGGAGTATTTGGTGGTAGAGTGGAATCATAAAAATGTTTTGATTCCTTTTATCGATGAATTTGTTTTATCTGTGGGAAATGAAATTGTGATTAAGGAAATAGAGGGATTGTTTTGATAATAAAGATACTGACGTTATTTCCGGCGATGTTTGAGGGATTTTTAAATGAATCTATAATAAAGCGAGCCATTGACAAAGGGAATTGTAAAATAGAAGTGATAGATATTCGTTCTTATTCGACGGATAAACATCATCATGTTGATGATACACCATGCGGAGGTGGAGCGGGAATGGTTCTTGCCGTAGATGTGGTTCATCGGGCAATACGGGAAAATCAAACAAAGAATTCACATATTCTTTTGATGAGTCCACAGGGAAAACCATATTCTCAAAAGGAAGCATATCGTCTTTCTGAATATGAAGAACTTATTTTGATTTGTGGGCATTATGAAGGATTTGATGAGCGAATCAGAGAGTATGTCGACGAAGAAATTTCTATCGGGGATTATGTCCTTACGGGCGGAGAATTGCCGTCTATGGTGGTTTGTGATAGTGTGGTTCGGTTATTGAATCAAACGATTAAAGAAGAATCCCATCAAAATGATTCTTTTTCTTATGGGTTATTGGAGTATCCGCAATATACTCGACCGATTGTATATAATGGGGAAAAAGTTCCGGAAGTATTATTGAATGGCAATCATAAAAAGATAGAAGAATTTCGAAAAAAAGAAAGTTTACGTAGAACATTATTACGCAGACCGGATTTATTGGAAAAATATAGTTTATCTATCGAAGAGGAAAAACTTCTTAAAGAAATTCAGGAAGAATTAACCTGAAACCAAAAAAATAAATTTTATTACAAGTTTTCATGGCCATGTGTGCCTTGAACGAAGTGAAAGGAATGAAACTTAAAATGAGAGAAGCGGGAATTTTACTGCATATTTCGTCTTTACCAGGTCCATATGGTATCGGAACTTTGGGTCAAACCGCATATGATTTTGTGGATTTTTTGAGTCAAAGTGGTCAAAAAGTTTGGCAAATTTTGCCGATAGGACCCACTTCTTATGGAGATTCTCCGTATTCGGCCTTATCGAATTTTGCTGGCAATCCTTTATTTATTGATTTAGACGAATTGGTTGTTGAAAAATATATTGAAAGAAAGGATTTACCGGAAAAGATACAAAATCGTAAAATTGATTTTGCATATATATCTTCGATAAAGTATGAGGTTCTTCATAAGGCTTTTTTAAATTATAAAATCAATGAGAAGGCATTGTATAAATTTATAGAAAAAGAAAAGAATTGGTTGGAAGATTACGCTTTATTTATGGTATTAAAAAGAGAACATGAAAATAAACCATGGTATGAGTGGTATGATGATTTTAAATATCGTAAATATGAATCATTGGAATGGGCCAAGAATGAATTTAAAGATAGTATATTGGAATATGAATTTTATCAATTTTTATTTTTTCGGCAATGGAATAAATTAAAAAAATATGCCAATCAAAACGGAGTTCGGATTTTGGGGGATATGCCGATTTATTGTGCATATGATTCTTCCGATGTTTGGGCTAATCCGAGTAATTTTTTGTTAGATGAATTTTTAAATCCGACGTTGGTTGCCGGCTGTCCTCCGGACGCTTTTACGGAAGAAGGGCAATTATGGGGGAATCCGATATATAATTATGCCAAAATGGAACAAGATAAGTATAGTTGGTGGGTATGGAGAGTAGAACATTCTTTAAGGTTGTTTGATATTCTTCGAATTGATCATTTTCGAGGGTTTGCGGGATATTATGCCATACCATCGCAAGATAAGAACGCCAAAGGCGGTCATTGGGAGAAAGGCCCAGGGTATGCGTTATTTAAAGAAATCAATAGTAGAATCAAATCGGCAAAGATTGTTGCCGAAAATTTGGGTTTTTTAACAGAAGATGTTTTTGAATTATTAGAACAATGTGGATATCCGGGAATGCATATTTTTCAATTTGAACTGGGTGATGGGAAAAAGAATGTACCTCTTCGTAAGCCGTTTAAGGAGAATACGATATTTTATTCCGGAACTCATGATAATCAAACGATTTTATCGTTTTATCACGAGTTGAATGAAGAAAACAGAAAATTGGTAGATAGTATTTGTAAGATTCATTTTCCTGCGAGTCCCAATTTAAAGATTATAGAGTATTGTTTTAAACAAGAAAGTGCGTTATGTATTATACCGCTTCAAGATTATTTGGGTTTGACGGATAGTGAAGGTAGAATGAATACTCCGTCGACGATAGGAAATAATTGGGGATATAAGACATTACCGATGGATTTTACGGAAGATTTGAAAAAATATATTTTAAAAATAACAAAAAAATATCATAGATAAGAATGTATAGAAAATTTATACATTCTTTCAGACTGTTGACAAACTAAAAATGTTAACAGTCTTTTCTTTTTACCTAGAGTTATACAGTGGATAAATATTT
>CANQDJ010000035.1 GCA_947592005.1 uncultured Anaeroplasma sp. | reverse complement strand
ATTGAATTATCCACATAAAAAAGACAAACCCTTAGTTTCATTTCAAAAAAACTAAGGATTTGTCAACAATCTGAAAGTATGGAATGAATAAATTTCCATACTTTTTTTATTTATTGCAAAGATTTTATAGTAAAAAAGAATAAAAAAAACAAAAAAGATTCTTGTTGATAAAAATAAATGATAATTTTTAATAAATAAAATAAAATTTAATAGATTGATTATTTTTAAAAAAAAATTTCGTTTTTTAATAATTTTATTGATTTTTTATTTCGTTTATACTATAATACTAGTAATGTTTTTATTACTAGATAAAAAACAGAATAAAATAAAGGAGAGAACGAAATGAAAAAATTAGGAAAATCAGTATTGGCTTTATTGTTTTGTGCATCATTCTCTTTAACTTTATTATCTTGTAAGAAAGATAAAGAAAAAGAAACTGAGGGACCTAGTGTTCAGGAACCGAGTGATCCAAGCACTCCAAGTACTCCTACAACACCAGCGGTAAATAAAACAATAAATATCACTTCTTCAAACACAGTAATTGAAGTAGGTGAAGCAAAGAATTTTGATTTAAAGACGCTATTTACCATTAAAGAAGATGGTAACAATGTAGCGGTTACAGACACTATGATAAACGACGGCGGATTTGAAGCCGAATGTGGTTCTTATGATGTTGTTTTAACATATAACACATTTACGGCTACAAGTACGGTAAAAGTTGTAGAGAATTCAGAAGTAACAATCTTGGTTAATGAAGATAAGGCTTCTTTGACAAAAGGAGATAATGATTATGATTTAACACAAGTATTCTCACTTTATATCGGATCCGAAAAACAGACCGTAACAAATGATATGTTAAGTTTAGATACAGTAAATCGTGATAAAGTAGGAAAATATAATTTGGAATTAACATATGATAGATTTGGCGAAATTTATCGTGAAACTGCCGTATTCCAAGTAATTCCGCAAGTAACGATTGAATTAATACAAGGGAACTTATTGGAATATAGAAATGCTCAGGCTGCAACATTTGGTGATTGGAATGAATTTTTTGCCGTAACGCTTGATGGCCAACCTTTGAATGTTGTAGATTCAATGATTGAAAAAGATTTGATTTTCGATAAAGGTGGTTCAGATTATATTTTAGGAACATTAAAGGGTGGAGATTATGTTTTAAAGTGCGTATTTAATGTTCAGGGCGTGCATTTCGAATCAGAAGAGATTCATATAAAGGAATATGTTTGTGATGTAGTATTGCCTACGACAGATATTGTTAAGACATACTATGACCCACAATTAAATGTGCCAGATACAAACCCGATTTTGAATATTTTCAGTGATATAAGAATTAACAACCAATCTATAACTAGTACTAGTGATGCTAATGTAGTTGTATTTGTTGAAGAGGGAGATACTACTACGGTAATTCCGGAAGGAAAAGTTAAGGCAACATATACATATGAAGGTGTAACCTTACAAGAAGGTAAGGTTCCAGTAGGCGGAGAATACGAGATTACCCTAAATTTTGAGTTGGAGGGATTCAATTACTCAGAAACCGCAAAAGTTACCGTTCTACCTCAAACTTCTATTTTCGCATTTGATCAAGCCGTATTTGCTGGTGTAACGAAGGCAGAGTTGGCTAAATTGTTCCAAGTTTATTGGTGGGATCCTTCCGTTTCATATAGTAATGGAAAAAAACAAGATGTAACGGAAGATATGATTACAACAGATGTTGATCCAAGTTCATTTGTGGCAGGACAAACTTATAATGTAACTTGTAATTTCACTTCTACAGATAAAGGTTCAGGATCAAAGACAATTCAAGTAACAGTTTATGACGCAAAATATTCCGGTGAATTTGCAAGAACCAATTCGGCTTCTACTTACTTGATTGTTGATAAAAATGGTCAAGTTTATCCAAATGGAAGTAAAGGTAGTACATCAGCTCGTAACTATTACTTAGTACCAACTGCAACTGCAGGAGTATTTGATCTTTACAATTATAGTTCATCAGATTCTATTATTACTTCAAAACTTTATGCAACAGTTGAATACAAAGAAGTGGCCGATAAATTAGTTGTAGGATATATTAGTACAACTAATTCGAGCAGTTTTAGTTCGATAGGCTATATGTACACAACGGGAGTTGGTGCAGAAGCAGATTGGACTGCCGTTGCAGAAGCAACAGGATATTTGAATGACGAAGAAATTGAAACCTCTGATGCGACAGAAGAAGAAATCGGGAAGGCTTACTATAAAGTAATTCAATTATCATACACCGTAGAAGAATCAACCACTAAGCAAGCATATTTGATTTATGAACATAAAGTAATTGATGTTGTTGATGGGAAACCGGTTTATAGTAAGACTTGGTATTATGATGTATCTTTAACGGGTGAAGGCTTTTTAAGTGATAAGACGCTTACTACTACTGATAAATTAGGATCTCAAAAGTTAGAATTTGATTTTACTGGTGCTAGTTCATTTAAAGCGTATGATCCGGATAATAAACCTACACCGGTAGAACCGGAAGAAATACCTAGTGTAACCTATACTGGAACTATCGCTGGAACTTCAGCAAATATTACTTTATTTGAAAATGGTACAGCAACTTGGACTAGAACAGATGTAACTATATATCAATATGATAATGTTATTCATTGGCTTAAAAATGAAAATGTGATATGTATTTGGTGGAAAGAAGATTTCTCTACCACGCAACATCTTTTCATTACTTTAGAAGGTAGCAACTATACAGAAATAACTACAGAAGATACCGCTCAAACTGCCTTAGGTAAATATGGAACAAATGATTACAACTATATTAAATTTATTGGACATAATTTTATTATAACATATGGGGTTGGAGTAAGTGGTTTAAGTTGTGCTACAATTAATATGGACGGCAACACTTGGACGATTACTACTACTTTAGCAACAGGTGAAGTGGTATCTGGAGAATATGAACTTACCAATGGTGATAATGTGCTTCTATTGGTTTCTAAAGATGAAAATTTCTATGTATCAACGGATCATAAAGACTTGGATTATGATTACGGTGAAACAATAAAGAATAATAAATTAACAGTATTAAAAGATTTCTTTACTATTCCTGTTAATGGAACATTCGATATTGCCGAAGCGTTTAAATTTGAAAGAGATAATGAAGGTACAATAGAAGAAGTTACTTTAAATACTACAATGTATAATATCAGTGCTTTAGATATGACAAAGGACGGTTATTATCAAGTATTCTTTGATTATAAAGTAGGAAATTATACATATACCGCTGCAGTAGTGGTTTATGTAGCTCCTGCAAAGTTTGCTGGATTGGTACAAGTCGGAGCCTATAAGTATTATGATAGTTCTTCTTATACTATTACATTTAATCCAGACGGAACGCTAGATCAAGGCTCTTCCAATAAGGGATTCTGGGGTTTTAATGCGGACGATTCTATATTCTTCAATTACAATCAATATGGCTCAATTCTAAGATTTACCGGATGGTATGAAGATGGAATTTTAAAAGTAGAAGATAAAAACTTGACAACACCAAAATATAGATATTATTTCCAAGGAAATGATGTAGAGTTATTTGTAAAATCCGCAAACTTCGGTGGAGAAGATAGAATTTTAACTAGAGCAACCATAAATGGGTTAGAAGATTATTATTATCAAGAAGGTGCTACTTTCTACGGAAAAGTAAATGTTCAATTTGATTCTATGGTATTGGATAGTTCAGCAACACAACTAATTGTTTCTGGTGCCGATGAAGAAATATATTTGGATATTAAACTTTCTTCTGGAAATTTTGCATTCCCAACATATACGCCAAAAAATTCTAATACTTTCAACAAGGGTACAATCAAATTAGATGGTTGTGGTCAAGCCGATGTAGATGGAGAATTAACAACATATTCTTTCAGTAAAGCAGGTAATTTACAAATTAATATTGGTGGAGAAGACTTTATTTTGAAAGTTGATAGCGAGAATAAATATGAAAAATTGGTTGCTGATGCATTAGCCGGATTGAAATTTGTATTAGCCGATGATACAGACTACTTCACGTTTGATGGTTTAGGTGCTGGAGCATTTTGTAGATATTCTGAATCGGATACAACATATACGTATACCGAGGATACAAAGACTGTAGTTGTTAAAACCTATAAGTATAATGGAGATGTAGACGACACGTTTACATTTACATTGAGTGCTGATGGAAATACATTGACTTGTACATCTAGTACATATTCATATTATGTTGCAGAAGGCAGTCAATGGATTAAACAAACAGCGTAAATAAATTTTTAGTGTGTAAGGTGTAAAATGCCTATTATGTAATGTAATAGGCATTACGCCTGTTTTATGTTTTAAGATTTCAAAATAATTGGGGGAACAAATATTTTGAAAAAGGAGTATTAAAAAAATGAGAATTAGAGTAAAACGTTTCTTTTTGTTGTGGTTTGTGCTTTTATTGACTTTGGTTGGTTGTAGTGTATCTAAGGAGAAGAAAGAAGAAGAGTCTACAAAACCGATTCAAGCACAACATTTGAATTTGACGCAAGCGGATTTGATTGCGAAAGTTACAGATAATGCGAAGTATTTGAATCCGGATCTTTTATATGAAGTGAATGGATTAGAGGATACGGACGAAGTAGGAGTTATTGTTACTTTGGATTCTAAGGGTATTGCTGATGCGTATTTTAAGAATTCTTTAGGATATGATTCTGTCGGAAGTTATGCGTTAAGTAATTATGGTATTCAAAGTGCCAAAGAAATGGTTAAGGAACAAGAGGCTTTGGCTAAGTCTTTGGAGCAGAAAGGGTTAATACTATCTACCAAGCATTCTTATACGACTTTGGTAAATGGTTTTTCTGCTAGAACAACATTTGGAAATTATAAGAAGTTAGTTCAACTCGGATTGGCGGAAAAGGTATCTATATCTGAGGTTTATGCTTTACCTACGGCTGTAAGTTCTGATGCGGCTATTGAGAATGTGGTAGATGTTTATGATACAGGTATTTTTAATTCTTCCAGTGTAGAGTATGATGGAGAAAATACGGCAGTGGCTATTTTGGATTCTGGGTTTGATATACATCATTCTGTTTTTCAGAATATGCCGAAGCACCCTATGATTAGTAAGAGTGATGTTAGTGTCGTATTAAGAAATACAAAAGCGAATTCTTTTACTAGTGGTTTAAAGGTAGAAGATGTTTATGTTAATGAAAAGATTCCTTTTGCTTATGACTATGCAGATAAGGATCCGGACGTTGCACCATTTGATTCTGAACATGGTACGCACGTTGCGGGTATTATCGGTGGACATGATGATGTTATAACCGGTGTTGCGGTTAATACGCAGTTGGTTATGTTGAAGGTCTTCGGTGATTTGGTTACCGGAGCACAAACGGAAGATATTTTGGCGGCATTGGAAGATGCTGTTGTTTTGGGCGTTGATGCGATAAATATGTCTTTGGGTTCGTCTTGTGGATTCTCTTATTTGGAAGACGATGATTATTTGAATTCTGTATATAATAAGATTGAACAGGCTGGGATTTCATTGGTTTGTGCAGCAAGCAATGATTATAGTTCGGCGTATGGTGGAGAAGAAGGAAATACGAATAAGGTAACGAATCCGGATTCTGCGACGGTTGGTTCACCGTCTACCTATAATGCGGCCCTTTCTGTTGCTTCTATTAGTGGTACAAAGAGTAAGTATATTGAAGCAGACGATGGATATATCTTCTATTTTAACGAGGCAAATAATGCTGCGGCATTACCTTATGATTTTATTGAAATGTTGAATTTGCCGGCAGGACAAGATGTGGAATATGAGTATGTTACTGTTCCGGGATATGGAAAGAAAATTAATTATTCTAATGTTGATGTGAAAGGTAAGGTAGCCCTTGTAAAGCGTGGCGATAATAGTTTTGAAGATAAAGCGAAGATTGCTTATGAAGAAGGGGCTGTGGCTTGTATAGTATATAATAATATCGGTGGAGATATTTTGATGTCTGCCGGTAATAATTTGCAGATACCTCTATGTTCTATTTCTAAAGATGACGGAGAGCATTTGGCAAGTAAAGTAACAGGTAAATTAAGATTTAATACAAATAATTTGGCAGGTCCGTTTATGTCTGATTTCTCTTCTTGGGGTCCGAATCCGGATTTGAAGTTGAAACCGGAGATTACGGCTCATGGTGGAAATATCAAGTCTTCTATTCCTGGTGGAGAATATGATGAATTGTCCGGAACATCTATGGCTTGTCCGAATATGGCAGGTATTGTCGTTTTGATTCGTCAGTATTTGAAGGAGAAATTTCCGACTGCCGAGCAATATGAAATTTCGACATTGACGAATGAGTTGTTGATGTCTTCCGCAACGATTGCGTTAGATCAATACGGAAATCCGTATTCTCCGAGAAAACAAGGTGCCGGTTTGGCAAGTTTGTATAATGCGGTTAATACGAAAGCGTATTTGACGGTTGATGGGTCCAATAAGGCTAAGATTGAATTGGGCGATGATCCGAAAAAGAGCGGTGTTTATACTTTAAGATTTACTATTAATAATATGTCAAATTCTATTTTGACGTATGATTTAGATAACGATACAATGACGGAAAGTGTTTCTACTTCCGATAATAAGTATGTAGCGGAAAAGAGTTATATGTTGAATCCGTCTACGAAGGTTTCTGTAACCGGTGATGGTAGTTGTAATGGAAATAGAATTACGGTTGCGGCAAATGGTGTTGTCGAGGTAGAATATACGTTGACGTTAAGTTCTTCTGAAAAACGGTATATTCGAACTTCTTTCAGTAATGGTATGTTTGTGGAAGGCTTTGCGAAATTGATTTCTCAAGACGAAAAGGGAATTGATTTATCTATTCCATTCTTAGCGTTCTTTGGAGATTGGACAGTCGCTCCTATGTTTGATAAAACATATTATGAAATTGAAACGGAAGCACATGATGCATCTATTAATGAAGAAGATAAGATTAAGGCGGATTATTATGCAACAACTCCGTTGGGAACGTATTATTATAATTATATTATTCCATTGGGATCTTATGTATATACGATGGACGCCGATAATGATCCGATTCCGGCAACGGAAGAACATGCTGCGATGGGGTATTCGGTAGATACGATCAATGGTATTACTTGTGTGTATGCCGGTTTGTTGCGTAACGCAAAGAAAATGACGACGACGATTACGAATACGTTGACGGGCGAAGTAGTATATGAGCATATCAATTATAATCAGTTTAAGGCACATTATAGTGGAGGACAGATTCCTAGTTATGATTTGATTGAATTAAGTATCGAAGAACTTGGATTGGCAAATAATACGAATTATACATTTACTATGGTCGGAGAATTGGCGTATGGTGATGGTGGAATGGATACGAATTTGAATAATTCATTCTCTTTCACGTTCTATGTTGATTTTGAAGCACCATTTATAACCGATGTTCAATTCCGTACGGAATATGATAAAACGTTGGAAAAAGATAAATATTATGCCGATGTTTATGTTTATGATAACCATTATACGATGTCTGTTCGACCATTTACTTTGGTAGACGGTTCTTTGGTATCTTTATGTACGAATCCGACTCCGGTATATGGAGAAAGAGGAACAATAAATAAGGTTACTCTTGAAATAACCGATTATATGGATTTATTACAATATAGTACGGGTTCGGACAATCAAGATGGATTAACCAATGGTTTGGGTATCATGGTTGACGATTATGCGATGAATAGTAATTATTACTATGTATCTTTCCCCGGAACGAACGCAAGTTCTTTCCATTTCGAAGATGGGGAAGGAAATACGATCAACACGTTGGATTTAACGATAGGAGAAGAAGTAGATTTGGCTTCTATGATTGTTTCCAATGATCCGAATTTTGATCCTACTGATCCAATTCAATCTAAATATATGTCTACGTTACATTGGGAAACGAATAATCCAGATGTTGTTCAAGTAAAGAATGGTAAAATAGAAGGTGTAGGCTTAGGTACAGGAATCATAACTGCTCAAGTGGTAGCCAATGATGGGTATTTCTATACGGCTTCTATTGAAATAAATGTTCAGGCAAAACAGACGGTTTCTTATTCGGAATCTGAGGTAAAGACAAGGCCAATGGCTTTTTCCAATTCAGTTCGATTGGAAGATATTCAATTTACATATTTTGATACGGTAAAGGCGTTTATTGATGGTCCGGAGTATTCGGAAATCGGTCAAACGGGAGATAGAACATTCTTTACGAATACGCCATCTATTTCTTTCTATCCAAGCGAACAAGTAAAGATTGGGTATGAAATTACTCCTTGGAATTTGGATCGTTCTCGGTATAAATTGGAATGGACTTCTTCTAATCCGAATGTGGCTTCCGTAGATTCTACCGGAAAAGTTACGGCTTTAAAAGAAGGTAGTGCGATTGTTACATTACGTATTACGGTAGACGGAAAGTTATCTAGTTTGTTGGCGAGAGTTTCTGTACATGTAAAGAATGAATTTATTGTAGAAAATAGAACGTTGACTGGATATAAAGGTCTTGGAGGAGAAGTTGTTATACCGGACGATTTAGGTATTATGTATATCGGTAGTTATGCATTTTCGTTATATACGACAGATGCTAGTATAAAAGTAGATGAAGACGATTGGGACGCTAATAAAACGGCAGGTGGTAATGAAACGGTAACTAGTGTGGTTATTCCGTTTGATGTTACGGAAGTTCAAAAGTATGCGTTTTATAATTGTCCGAACTTACAAAAAGTAACGTTTTTGAAGAGTAGTAAGAATGAATCTTGTAAAACGATTCGAGAATATGCGTTCTATCATTGTTCTAATTTGAGAGAGATCAATACGGAACGAATTCAAATTATCGGAGCGAATGCGTTTAATGGTTGTAGTTCTTTGGCTTCAATTAATTTCGATAATATATATGCGTTGGGAGATAGTGCGTTTAAGGGCTGTACAGCTTTACAAACGGTCGATATTACAAAATTGAGAAATGCTTGGCCGAATGTTTTTGAAGATTGTACGAATTTGACAAGTATTACTTCCGGTGAGTTTACGAAATTTTCCGAAGGTATGTTTAAAAATACAGGTCTTACGGAATTGACGTTCTATGCGGATCGGATTCCGGCTTCCACTTTTGAGAATTGTAGTAATTTGACGGACGTTGTGATTGCCAACGATATTATATATGTTGGAGAATCCGCATTCCATGCTTGTACGAAATTGAAGAATTTCACGTTTAACGGAAGTTGTGATTATATATATGGTCAAGCGTTTAGAGGTTGTACGGGTTTAAATAATTTTGTATTGCCAAACAGTATGGTTTCTTTGGATCAATATATCTTTATGGGTTGTACGAATTTGGCTACCGTACGGTTACAGGCAAAAACTGAAATGACGGAAAACTTCGGTGTTATCTTTGAAAATTGTGATAAATTAACTACGTTTGTGGTAGATGGAGATAATACGGTATATTCTGCCGAAGGACATCTTTTATTGAATAAGGACGGCGATACGATTATATTAGCTGCTCCGGGATATAATTATGGAAATTCATATTCTATTCCGGCTAAATATGTTCGAATTGGCGAAGGAGCGTTTAGTGGTATCGGTAATTTGAATAGTGTAACTTTTGCTGGAACACCGGAAATCGGGGATTATGCGTTTGCGGAATGTATTCGATTAGGTACAGTTATTTTGCCATCTACGCCGATTAAAATCGGTTTGGGAGCGTTCGAGGCGTGCATAAATTTAAATACGGTTCAAAATTTACAATATATGAATGAAATCGGAGAATTGTCTTTTGCTTCTACATCTCTTAAAAATATTAATATTGGAGATGGTACGAAGATAGGAGAAGGGGCATTCAGTCAAATTCCCGAATTGATGTCAGTAACGTTGGGAAATAATGTAGAAATTGGCGAAGGTGCTTTCTTCCAAAATACGAAGTTAAATACGGTAAATATGGGTGCTGAAGGCGGAATTAAAATCGGAGCGTATGCGTTTGAAAATTGTGTTGCGTTAACAACAATCGATTTAACAAAGGCTAGCGGAACGATTGGAACGTATGCATTCTATAATTGTACGGTATTGCCGAATGTCAATTTGGAGAATATTACGAGAGTAGAAGAATTCGCTTTTGGAGATTGTCCGGGAATTCAGATTTTGAAAATGCCGATAGTGGAATATATCGGTGATGCCGCTTTTGCTAAAGTATCTACGGAAACTGACGGATATGGTGCTCAAATGTCTACGTTGGTTTTACCGGAAACGTTGACGTATATCGGTGAGGCTGCGTTCTATGCTTGTACGAATTTGACTTCTATTCGTATTCCGTCTTCTGTAGAAACGGTTTTGGGTTTCGCTTTTGCGAATTGTTTGGCGTTACAGACGGCAGATGTTAATGAGATGACGGAAATACCGGAATGTATGTTCTTAGGTGATGGAAATTTAATAACGGTTTTAGGAGATAACATTACAAAAGTAAATGATTCCGCATTCTATTCTTGTCTTTATTTGGAAAATATTGATTTATCGAAAGTAACGGAATTCGGAGAAGATTCCTTTAGTGGTTGTGGAAGTTTACAAACTGCTGATTTACAAGCGGCTACCTATTTGGGGGCAGGTGCTTTCTTTGCGGCAGAAGAGTTGACGACATTGAATATACCGAAAGTGAAGTATATCGGGGAACAAGCGTTAAGTGATATTGGTGTTACGACGATTGTTATTCCGGAAACGATTGAATATATTGCTCCTACGGCATTCTATGGGAATGAGAATCAAACGAATTTTGTCGCTATGATTGATGGCAGTTTGAAATCTACGGGTGTGATTAATTCTTACGCAAGATTGTATAACAGCGGATTATATACGATTTCCGACAATGGTTCGATTGTGTTTACTGCATATCCTGCCGGTAAAGGAGATAGAGAATATACTGTAATGCCGAATACGGAAAGAATTGAAATCTATGCATCTGCGGAAAACTTGTATTTGAGAAAAATTATTCTTCCAGATAGTTTGGCATCTATCGGAAATATGGCGTTCTATAATTGTAATAATTTGGAAACAGTGGAATTCCGGTCTACGGTAGCCCCTGTTTTAGAGGGTGTTCCTTACGGAAGTTCCGGTAGTTATCAATATTCGGAAGGTTCTAAGGTTTATAATTTATTCTATAAATATATGAACTTTAATGGATATTATCCGTTATATTACGGTCAATTCAAAGCGATGGTAGGAACAATCAATCCATTAAATATCATTTTGCCTTCTAATACCGATGTTGAGGGTTATGATAATTTGTTGTATGATTTGTATTTTGATTTGGATCATATGGAAAGATCCAATTATCTTGCAAGAAACAAATATACATTGGATTATTTGGAAAAGATTGCGTTGGTTCCAGAGGACAATATAACGTTTAAAGATGAAAAGGTAATTGTTGATGCTCGTACGGCATATAATGCGTTGAATCAAGATTTAGCCGGTTTTGGTTATACGAGAGCCGAAATTGATGCGATGAGAACACGATTGGAAAATGCCGAAGCAACGATTCGTAAGATAAAGACGAGTCGGGTAAATGAGAAATACAGCGATTTGATTGCCGATATTCGTTCTCTTGCCGGTGTATTCGATCCTATGAAGTATGATACATATAAGTATATTACGATAATATTAAGAGATATGGACGCTTCTGAAAAATCTTTGTTGGATTTGACGACATATAATGCTTATCAACAGGCTTATCAAGCTTATGTAAAACAGATTGGGGAAGATGTTACGACGATCGACGAAATCAGTCGTCATTCTACCGCTCAATTAGCGGCAGCCGCTGTGTTGTCCGTTATATCGTCTGTTACGGTGGCAGGTTTTGCGATTGGGAAGGCAAAGCATTGGTTTTAGGAGGTGATATGATGAAGAAATTATGGATTTTGGTTCTTTGTTTCAGCGTAGTTCTTTTAGTAGGCTGTAAGAAGAATAAGAAGAGCAAAGCGGAAAAAGCGTTTGATAGTTTTGTAAATCATATCGCCGATTCCGAACAAACATTTACTTCCTATACGGAACAAGATAGGATTCAAGATAATGGGAATGTGGTTTATTCTCAAGATATTGCGTTTCAAATCGAACGAGGAGAACAAATCAAGACGAGTTGGAGTCAAACTGTTACAAAGTTAAGTGAAAATGTTACGGAAAATGGCGGACAATTTGAAACGACAAAGTCCTCTTATATAACGATTGGCGATAAGAAGTATGATACGTCTTATGGGGCTTCGACAGAATCTCGGTTTGAAGTTCCGAAGTATTTTCTAACCTTTACATTAAATCGATCATTTTTTGATAATTATGAATTGAAAACAGAAGATAAGAAGACAACGTTAGCCGGAACGGTTAAGGCGGATTATGTGAATTCTTTCTTCTTAGGAAAGAATTTGAGTGGAATATATGAATTGAAGGTAGAAATTGTGTTGAATGATTCTAAATTAACCGATTTTACCGCAACGTATTTATCCGTTCGTACGGGAACCGATAATTCTATTCATGTTCTTTACGGATATGATCCTGTTTCCATTTCATTGTAGTGGAGGTTTTTATGAAAAAAAAGATTTTATTGGTTTTGTTGTTGATACCTTTGGTTTTGGTATTTGTTGGGTGTAAAAAGAATAATGAATACGATCATAAGGATATGGCAAAAGTAGTATTTCATTTAGAAGGTGGAATATATAAGACCAATGAGGAAAAGGTAGTATATTATTATCCGATTGAAGAAGACGGCAGTACTTATATTGCGGATCCAAATCAGTTGGACAAAGATGATTTAGTTACAAGAGCCAAGTATAAATTAGTCGGTTGGTACCGCAAGAAAAATGCGGACGGAACGTATTCGGAACCTTGGAATTTTGAGAAAGATAAAATTACAAAAGATGGAATTGAACTTTATGCATATTGGTTACCGAATTTGGTATTCAGTTATGAGTTGTATTATAAAGATACAGAAGGAGAACATCTTTTGGGTAAATATGAAGTTTCTCAAGGTGGAAAATTTAATGATTATATGAAATATTCCAAACGTTCGAATTATACTCTTGTTGGATATTATGACGAACAGGGAAACCCTTGGGATTCGAATTATACGCACCCTGGCGGAACCCAGGATACGGCGATTAAGGTTTATGCGGAATATATTGAAGGAGATTGGGAGATTGTTCGTACGGTAGAGGATTTAAAAGGTGCCAAGAATTCTAATATATATTTAATGAATGATTTGGATTTAAAAGGGGAAACTTTAAATTTTGAAAATTATCGGTTTATTTTTGAGGGAAACAATCATACGATTTCCAATTTTAAGATTACGGGAAATTGGGCTTCAAATGAAGCGGATATTAATCCGGAAACCAATCCGAACGGAGAAAACACGTCAGCGGTTTATAATTATGAGGGATTGTTCCGAAAAACCAATAAGGCGACGATTCAAAATGTTACATTTGAAGATGTTACATTTGAGGTAAATACATCGAATTCCCGTACACAATATATTGTTGTTTCCCCGTTTGCGGTTGAAACGGCGGGTTCGACGATAAAGAATGTAAAATTTAGTTGTAAAGTGATTTTTGTGAAAGCCCCTTGTGAGGTAGAATGTATAACAGATACGATGTATTATGTAAATGATGAAAGTAATCCTTCAAAATTTGACAATGTAAAATATGAAGTTTTGATGGAAGGATTTCAAAATTAGGAGCCAACTATAAATAAATCAAGAGATTTTTAATAAAAAAATTGAAATATTTATTTATAAGAATTAAAGGCACG
>CANQDJ010000034.1 GCA_947592005.1 uncultured Anaeroplasma sp. | reverse complement strand
TCGTGCCTTTAATTCTTATAAATAAATATTTCAATTTTTTTATTAAAAATCTCTTGATTTATTTATAGTTGGCTCCTTGATAAAATTATTCTTGTTTTATACTATTATTCTAGCATAAGTTGACATATTTTGAAATAAAAATATTTAAAAATAAAAGACGGGAATCCCCGCCTTTGTCTTGGTTTTAAAGAACCGTTACTTTTGTTAAATGAGGTTGTGCCCCATTATACCAATATAAGAATCCTTCTAAATTTACTTTATCTCCAACTTTTAAAGCCTTTACCGCTTTATAAACATCGGAATCCTTATCACATAAATAAGATTCTACACATGCAGATAGCGTATTTGTTCCATCACTAAATGAAACATATAAATCATCGCCTTCTTTTCCGGAATTATCCCATTTATAATAGAATGCGGAAGTACCATCAGCCTGAGCAACAACCGTCAAATTTTTAAAACTTACAACCATGTTTTGAGAATCAATCAAATCGGTCTTTCCCAAAGAAGATGTTACATCTTTCGCTGTTGCCGTATATGTTTTCTTTAACACCTTAAACGTTGCCTCGGCTCCTGCTGTATCACCCATAATTTCTACTTCTCCGGACCATTCTCCTTTTACACCGGTAACTTGAATAACCTTACCGATAGTTAAATCATTATACTCTTCTTCGGTGCAAGGAAGATTATATACAAAATATCCTCCGTCTTTATCTTGTAGATAGAAAGATGCCTTTCCAACACCATTATCTTCCCACCAAGATTGTTTCCCTTGAATGCCGGCTTCAATCGTAACCACATCGTCTGCTTTGGCAGCCTTATACTCTGCATAAGTCAAAGCGTCCCCGCTTTTTTCTTCTTCTTTTTTACAAGACGCTAAACCAAATAAAGATAACACTACCGCAAATACTGCTAAAATCTTTTTCATTTTTTTCTCCTTAATTAATTTTTATAAATCTATTATATTTACTTTGTCGATATAAGTCAATATATCTAAAAATATAAAACGCTTTATTTTATCTCATAATCCGCAAGTTTATACCTTGTGTTTACCGTATTAAACAATTTATCTATACTTGCCCCATCTCGGTATTGCTTATTAAAAACAGCCTCGATTAAATATCCTGCTGCACTTCGGCATAAAGACGATCCGTTGAATACCGGTGTGATAAATGTATGATCGATATGATCGATAATTAATTGCGTCGCCGCACGCTTAACATCATATTCTTCCGGATTCTTCAAATATGTTTGAAACGTTTCGGATTCCATTGCTGTTTTCGTTACCGGTAAATATCCTTCTGTTTCGGCATATTGAATTTGCGTATCATCAGTCAACAAATACTGCATTAAAAGCCAAGATGCCATTACTTCTTGCGGATTTTCTTTATTAAATAAACAAAGAGACGGCCCTTGAGAAATCATCTGCGGATTATTGACGTCTACTTGTGGAATCGGTCGAACTACTGTTTCAAAATCAACAATTTCGCTTGCGGGAATATCCAACAACGGGGCTTTGCTTCCCAACCACGTCGAACCTGCCGTAGAATCGATAGCGAAAATACATTGTCCTTTATTAAACATATTTCCCGGATAACTAACCCTTTTAAATGTGTCGAAATATCCTTTATCAATTTGTTGTGTCAATCCTAACAACATTGATTTGACATCATCACTCAAAAACAAAACCTTTCCCTTTTCGGTTGTAAAATCATATCCCTTTTGTTTACAAAGTTGAATAAACATATTATCTGTCGATTTATAAATCATAGGAATCATTTGTCCTTCTGTCGTATTTTTTAACGCATTATCACAAATTTCCCATAAATAATCCCAAGTAAATACATCGGGCACATCATAGCCATGTTCTTCTAAATATGTTTTATTTACATATAATGCTTCCGTAGAACGCATAAATGGCAACGTACAATAATATTTTCCTATTTTCCCTTCTTCCAAAAATTTAGAAATATATTGTTCTTTGGGGGTAGACGCAAACTTCACTTTGCTTCCACCCATTCCATATTCCTCATCATTCATTAAAGAATCCAACGGAACAACCACATCTTCTCCGTCCATATACGTTGCCACATGATCCGGATAAGCAATACAAAGATTCGGTGTTGTCTTTGTCGCTATATTCTTAATGACATCATTATAAATTTCTGTATAATCGCTATAAGGTGTAATGTTTACTTTAATATTAGGATAAATCTTTTGAAAATTCTCGATTGCCTGTTTATAAATATTTTGTTGAACGATATTGGTATCATTTTTAGCCCAAAAAGATATTTCATACGTTTTCGTTTCATCGAATTCTTCGGGAACAATAAACTCTTTTAACTCCCTATTCTCTGCCTTTAATTTCCCATGACAAGACGCTAAAACAAATACACTGAAACAAATCCCCAAAACATACATTATCCTTTTCATTTTTTCACCCCTTAGACCCGCTTCTGGCCACACCTGCCATAATTTTTTTCCTAAAAATAATAAATAGAACCAATAACGGCAAAGACACACAAACTACTGCCGCCATCATACCGGGAATATCTGCCCTTCCCATACTACTATTTTTAATACTTTGAATACCATTACTTACCAAATTATAAGAATCTTTTGTCGTAATCGCTCTCGGCCATACAAACGAATTCCAGCATTCAATCAATTTTAAAATTGTAATCGTTATTATTGTCGGTTTAGATAAAGGAATCAAAACTTTACATAAATATTTAAAATCCGACGTTCCGTCCACTTTGGCTGCCAAATATAAATCATCGGGAACCTGCATAAAGTTTTCTCGCAATAAATAAATATAGAAAATAGACAATATCGAAGGTAGAATCAATCCTGTAAACGAATCTCTCCAATTCAAATGAACTATCGTATAATAATTGGTAATAATAACCAACTCGTTCGGAATCATCATCATAGCCAAAAATGCTGTAAACACAATATTTTTCCCTTTAAAATCCAATCTCGCAAATGCGAACGCCGCCAATAAAGACACAACCACCATTATAAAAGTAGTCGTTACGGCAAATATCACCGTATTTAACATATACTTGGCCAAATTGGTATCTTTCCATGCGGAAATATAATTATCAAACGTCGGTGCTAAAGTATAAAATACCGGTACCGTTTCGGAATTATATGCCGAATAACTTTTTATGGAAGTCAAAATCATCCAATAAAAAGGAAATAAAATTAAAATTGCCCATATTCCCAAGAACAAATAGATACAAACCATTCGAAGAATTTCCAAAGCACTTCTTTTTTTCTTTCGCTCCACTTTTATCCTCCTCCTAATAAACTACCTTTTTCTTACTGAAAATCAGATTAATACAAGTAATCGTTAAAATGATAAAGAACAAAACAATAGCCGCTGCGGAAGCATAAGACGGATATCCTCCTGTTTCATAATACAACATATTATAAACATATCCGACAATCGTATTCATTTGTTCGGAATTCAAATCCTCTCCGAATAACGCAACCGCATTGTTATATTCCTTAAATGCCCCGATAAATCCGGTAATAATCAAATAAGAAACCATTGGTGAAATCATAGGCAACGTAATCTTTCTAAACATAGTAAATCGACTTGCGTGATCCACGATTGCGGCGTCGTAATATTCCTTTTTAACCGATTGTAGTGCTCCGACCAAAACCAATATTTTAAAAGGCATAACCGTCCATATAACATAGAAACATAAAACAAACATCTTAGCCCAATATGGCCCTTTAATAAAATCGATTGGTTCTATATGAAACCACCTTAAAACCATATTAGCGATTCCTATACTTTGTGGAGTTTTATTAAAAATAATTAAAAAGACCAATCCAACCGCCAAAGTGTTGGTAACATATGGTAAAAAGAAAATAGTTTGAAAAACCTTTTGAAGCGGTTTTATACTATTCAATCCTATGGATATCAATAGAGCGATACCTGTAGATAAAGGAACAGTAATCAAAACCAAAATAAAGGTATTTTTAATAGATTGAATAAAATCCGGATCGGAAAAAATATATTTATAATTTCCGAATCCGATTCCCGTATATTCTTGAGAAACAAATTTAAAATTCTCTTCAAAAGAATACGTAAACACATCAATCAAAGGATATAACATAAATATCGCCAACAGAATAAATGCCGGAAGTAGATACAACCACGCTTTTAGGTTATTCTTTTTCATATCTATATCCTTTCTTCCGTTTCAAAATCAAATAAAAATACTTTATTCGGTTTCAAAGAAACGGTTATTTTATCTTTATAAGCCGTATTCCCCTCCGATGGAACGATAATCCGTATCGTTTCACTCAAACAACAAGGGTGATTTGCCAAAACGGAAGTATCTCTTCCCATAATCTCTATTGATTTTAAAGATAATGTAAGATATCCCTTATCTTCTATAACAAACCCTTCCGGCCGAATCCCAACATAAACCTTCGTGTCCGTATGATCGATCGTCATAATACATTCGTCTTGAATATAGACCTTATTCGCTTCAATTCTTCCTTCAAAAACATTGATTGGAGGAGTCCCCAAAAATTTCGCAACAAATAAATTACAAGGATTATCATAAACCTTTTGTGGCTCATCAACTTGTTGAATCACACCATTTTTCATTAAAATAATCCTATCGGATATACTCATTGCCTCTTCTTGATCGTGGGTAACGAAAATCGTTGTAACTCCCGTTTCCTTTTGAATCCTTCGAATTTCTTCTCTCGTTTGTAAACGAAGTCTTGCGTCTAAATTAGATAATGGTTCGTCTAACAATAAAACATTCGGTTTTTTAACCAATGCCCTAGCGATAGCGACTCTTTGTTGTTGACCACCGGATAACTCTTTGGGTTTTCGATCCATATATTCTTCTAATTGAACCAATTTGGCAATCTCAATCGCCATTTCATACGCTTCTTTTTTATTATATTTTAAATTTAACAAAGGAAACATAATATTTTCCGCTACCGTCATATGCGGATATAACGCATAATTTTGAAACACAAGACCAATAGATCTTTTGTCCGCCGTTAAATCCGTAACATTCTTATCTCCGAAAAATATTTCCCCTTCCGTTAAATCCTGTAATCCCGTAATACAATATAATAACGTCGATTTTCCACACCCGGAAGGTCCCAACAATCCAACCAATTTTCCGTCCGGAATTTCTATATTGACATGATCTACCGCATGAACTTCGCTTTTATCTTTTCGATTATAAAACGTTTTGGTTACATTTTTCAAAGTAATATTCATAAAAGACTCCCCTTTTTGAAATTATTTTACCATAATTTTAATAAAATGCATACAGATTAATCTTTTTATTCCTTAAAAAAGAAAAAAGAGTTCTCTTTTGGATGTTCGTTTTCTTCCATAAGATTCGCTCTTTTTTTATTTTATTCGGCTTGTTTCAAAAGACTTTCTACCGATTCTTCAGTAAACTGATTTTTATACAATTCAAAATAATATCCCTTATTTGCCAACAAATCATGATGCTTCCCTTGCTCGACAATTTTTCCGTCCTTCATAACCAAAATCAAATCCGCATTCACTACAGTAGAAAGCCTATGGGCTATCATAAAACTAGTTCTTCCTTTCAATACTACTTCCACTGCGTTTTGTATCAATGTTTCCGTCTGTGTATCTACCGAAGAAGTCGCTTCATCTAATATCAATATTTTCGGATCAGCAACAATCGCTCTGGCAAAAGAAATTAATTGTTTTTCTCCCAAAGATAACTTATTCCCACCTTCTCCGACAAAAGAATTATATTTATTATCTAATTTTTCAATAAACGTATCCGCCGATACAATCTTCAGTGCCCGAATACATTCCTCATCGGTTGCCTTTAAATTCCCATACCTTACATTTTCCAATATTGTTCCGGTAAATAACTGTGGAGTCTGTAAAACATATCCCAAATTGGAGTGTAACCAAGTAATACTCCTATCCTTATAACTATGGCCGTCAATCCAAATATCTCCTTCCGTAGGTTCATAAAACCGACAAATCAAATTGACAATCGTCGATTTCCCGCTGCCCGTATGTCCAACCAAAGCCACATTCGAACCTGCCGGTATTTTTAAATTAAAATGTTGTAGAACGGTTTCTCCTTTGGCATATTTAAACGTTACATCTCTAAACTCCACATCTCCGACAATCGGTTCGAAATTTTCATATTTCGGATCAAAAATCGTTCCGTATTTCTCTACGACGTCCGGCCTATCTTGAATTTCCGGTTTTTCTTCAATCAAAGATATAATCCGTTCGGCAGATGCTTGGGCTTGTTGAAATTCTCCCAATATATTCGATACAGACATAACCGGATCGAAAAACTTAATCGTATAATCCACAAATAAATACAACGCCGGAACACTGACCGATAAAACCGTTCCCACATATAACGTCGTTCCCACACAAAAATAACAAAGAATAAAAATGATTGGTCCGAACAAAGAAGAAAACAACACTGCCCGTAAAGACGCTCTCTTATAATCCAATGCCTTTTTATGAAATTCTTTTTCGTTTTTCTCTTCTATAACCAAAGATTTTGTGGCCTTTACACCCATAAATCCTTCATTAAACGCTGCGGTAATTCGAGAATTATGGGCTCTGGCATCTCGATAAGATTTTAATATCTTCTTCCGAATAAAGTAGGTGATTATCATTAAAAACGGTAAAAGAATTAAAATGATCAAAGACAATAAACTATTATAAACCAATAATATTCCCAATATTCCCAACATCGTCAGTATGCCCCAAAACAAATCAACGACACCCCAAGAAATAATCTCGCTTAATTTTCGGGCATCGGAAGTCAATCTTGCCATAATCCAACCTTGGGCAGTTTGATCAAAATAAGAAAATGGTAATTTCTGTAAATTTAAATAAGCCTCTTTTCTTAAATCATAAGAAGTTACAACTTCAACCTTACCCGCAAAAAACAAGAAAGAAAATACACATATTCCATACATAACCGCCACTCCGATATATCCGGCGATAAACCACCCCATATTTGAAAAATTCGGTTGTTCGCCAAAATAATGTTGAATAGCATATTGATTCAATAACGGATAACAAATATCCATTGTCGCCAAAAACACAACAGAAAGAATCAACCCTACGGAAAGGCCCCGATGTTTTAATACCGTTTTAATGATTTTTTTCCATGGCCCCTTATCCTTTGAATGATAATCCAAATCTTTTATCTCTTCTTCCAATTCTTCTTCCATTCTTAATTCACCTCCTTTAATATCTCTTTAAATTCGGCTTCCAATTCTCCTTGAATTCCCCAAAGATCGGCATACAATCCTTTTTGGTTTACCAAATCTTCATGCTTCCCCATTTGAGCAATTTCACCTTTATCCAAAACCAATATCATATCCGCTTCTTTGGCGGTAGTCGTCCGATGAGTAATAATAATCATCGTTTGTTGAGCATCTTTATTTTTCAACGCTTTTCGTATCATAACATCGGTTTGAGTATCCAAAGCGGACAACGAATCATCAAAAATAATAACCGGACAATCACTTACCAACATACGAGCAATCGCTACTCTTTGTTTCTGCCCACCGGATAACGTCGTTCCTTTTTCTCCGACAATCGTCTTATATCCCTTTTCAAATTTCATAATTTCACTATGAATCGCCGATATTTCGGCAGCCCGATATACTTCTGCCTCATGAATATTATCGGAAGCAATCGCTATATTTTCATATACCGTTTTGGAAAACAAAAACGGATCTTGCAATACCAAACGAACATTTTTCCTTAAATGTCCTTTCTCTATATCTTTCAATTCCACTCCATCTAATCGAATACTTCCGCTATCATATTCCAACATTCTCGTCAACAAATTACATATCGTCGATTTCCCGCTTCCCGTCTTTCCGACTAAGGCAATCGTCTGCCCCTGTTTAATCTCAAAAGAAACATGATTCAATAAATGCTTCGTATCATCATCAAACTTAAACGATACATCTTCAAAAACAATATTTCCCGAAATTTTCGGTTTCAACGTTCCGTTAATCTCAAATTCTGTCTTTTCGTCCAAAATCTCCCCAATTCGATTCGCAGCGACTGATGCCTTTCCGAAAGACGCAATCGTTCTTCCCAATCCTCTCATCGGCCATATAACCATACCCATCAACAATAATGCCGCAATAATATCCGAAGAATCCAATATTCCTTGTTTTGCCAAAACAATTCCACAAGTCAATGTTGCCGCATACTGCAAAAACACACTAAAATCACTAAAACCCCAAAAGATAGCCATTATCGTATTAAAATTCCCATTTTTCTTAGAAAAATCCTTACTTGCAGAATCCATTTTCTCAAATTCATATCTTTCATTGGCAAATGCTCGAACGACTCTGGCTCCATTGACATTTTCCTGAATGATTGTCGTCATTTTACTTTCGGCTTTTTCGATTTCTTCGAATTTACGATTACAATAACCAAAATACAAAATAGAAGACACTGCCGTAAACGGCATCAATATAACACTTACCCACATCAATGTCGGTGATATTTTATACACTTGAAACGCTCCGATTCCGACCGTAACAAAAATATTAATAAAATTCGGAACTTGAGCAGAAACAAAAGTCGATACCTGATCGATATCCGAAGTTGATCGCTGAATCAAATCCCCGATATCGGCATTATTATGATACGAATACGGCAATCGGCAGATATGTCCATATAACTTCAACCGTAAATCATATCCCAAATATTGAGATAACGCTCCTTGCCAATAATTATCCAAAAACCGCATTACCGATCTTACCGCTTGTAAAATAATCATAGACCCACTAACCATCAATATAATCGTAAGAACATCTTTTCCCGTTTCATACCAACGAATCAAAAACTTCGGCAATGCCACATCGGAATCCCCTTGCCCCAACGCTTTAAACGCATATTGAATAAACAAAGGTAAATAAGAATATAACCATTGTAATATCGTAGATAACGCAATAATCGCCAAAAACAAAGGAATATATCGCACACTCCAACTGCATATTCTTTTAATCCCTTTCATAATTTCCTCCCAAAAAAAGAACCTTTTGAAATTCAAAAGGTCCAATCCTTATTCCAACGGAATCATATTTGTTTTTTTCTCTGTTCCTACCACAATTGATGTTTCAATATTGCTGACATGAGGAACACTCAATAATTTATCAAACACGAAATTCCTGTAATACTGAAAACTCTTCGCAACAATTTTCAATAAGAATGCCGCTTCTCCTGTAATCGTATAACATTCCGTAACTTCGGGTATTTTATTTACTTCTTCAATAAATTTCGTCGATGTTTCTCGATTCAAAGGTTGCATCGCAACTTTCGCAAAACACGTTATTTCAAAACCCAAAATCTTTTCATCTACAATCGTTGTAAATTGTTTTAAAACCTTTTGTTCTTTTAAATTCTTTACTCTCAACAAACAAGAAGATGGTGCCAAACCAATCTTCTTAGATAATTCGATATTGGAAATCGAAGAATCCGCTTGTAATAATTGTATAATTTTTTTGTCATATTCATCTAAATGTAAATTTGCCATGATGTATCCACCCTACTTCTTTTATAATATAGGATTATACCATAAAGTAGAATACTTGTCAAAGAAAATTCGATAAAAAGCATTGTTTTTTGATTAAAATTCAAATATCAATTCTGATAAATCTTTTCGACAACCTTTAAAAACCTTTCACATTCCTCTTCGGTAGTAGAAAAACTTGTAACAAGACGAATCACAACCCAATCCCGATTCCATTCCTTCCATACCTCAAAAGAACATTCCTTTTCCAATTTCTTTATTTCCTCTTTTCTGAAAATAGGAAAAATTTGATTTGTCAAAGACTTTACCATAAAACAAACACCGATTTTTTCTAATCCGTCCTGTAAAATCTTCGCACAATTATTTTCCTTTTTCCCGATGGAATAATATAAATCGTCTTTCATCAAAACCTCAAAAGGAATCGCTGCCACAAATCCCTTTGCCAACATCGCTCCGAAATGTTTTATACAATAATCGAAATCCTTAGCCAACTCTACTCGATTGATCACTACGGCTTCTCCCATATATCCGCCGTTTTTCGTTCCACCAATATAAAATATATCCGTATAATTTCCCAAATCCTCATACGTTACATCACTTGCCGCCATGGCACTTGCCAATCTTGCCCCATCCATATATAAATATAGATTCTTTTCCCGACAATATTCATATAACTCTTTTATTTCTTCTTTCGTATATACCGTTCCTATTTCCGTCGCATTGGAAATATAGACCATTTTTGGTTTCACCATATGACAATCCGTATGTTCCAATAAAACATCATCAATATCTTTCGGACATAATTTCCCATCTTCTTTATCTACATAAATACATTTATGTCCCTGGCCTTCAATCGCTCCCGTTTCATGAACTTGAATATGCCCTGTTTTACAACAAATGACCGCCTCAAACGGTCTTAACATCGAACTTATCACAACCATATTGGTTTGTGTCCCACCAACCAAAAAATAAATTGCCGAAGGTTTTTTTATTTTCTCTCTAATATATTTTTGGGCAAGAAAAGTATGTTCGTCCAACCCATATCCAACATTTTGTTCCAATCGACATTCCCATAATTTTTCTAAAATCAGAGGGTGTGCGATAGAAGAATAATCATTCTTGAAATAAATCATATTCAAACTCCTTCTTTTATTGTTTGACCCCTAAAATTTATTAAATGCCATTAACCTTGCGTTCGGAGCCAATTCTTTCAAAATCGGAATAAACTTATTATCTTTTGTATTGCGAATCGTCATAATAAGCGAAATATCTTCACCCGCAATATAATCCGATAACCTTTCTTTTAATTTCGGATCTGTAATCCCATTAAACGTCCATATTCCTAATTTCTCCGAAGTAAAAAAATCATAAAAAATAATAAAACATATCTCATTGACCATAATCACATCTAATGAAATACGAATTTCATTAAACTTTTTTTTCATTCTTTCCAATGCGGATCGGATTCTGAAATCAAAATCCGAATCATAAATTTCTTTAAATTTTTTATAAATAATATCTATATTTCTATCCGATATTTCAATTCCCTTACTAACCAAAATATCGCATATTTCTTCTCTTCCCTTATGTTTCTGTTTATAATACGCAATCATACAAATAATTTTAGACGAATATGTATATCCTTTAAACGATAACTTATTTGCCGTTTGAGAAAAATAAGTTATCCCATTCTCACAGTTTACACAACCATATCCTAAATTCTTAATACGAAAATGTTTCCCCGAAGTAAACTGAATCACTTTATTTGATACGGTATATTTATACTTCAAAGGCGAATTACAAAAAGGACAGACTAAAATCTCCGGTTTATAAATCTTAACCGCCGTTTCTCCTATCTTCTTTCCCATCTTATCTCCGCCTTTCTTCATTTAATCCACCAAATACGCCGCTCCCAACATACCGGCGGTATTTCCCAACTTTGCAAATTCAATCGGCGTATCTTTTACACCATAATGACTGAATTTCTTATAATACTTGCGAACACAATCCAACAATATATCCCCACAAGCCGATACTCCTCCGCCAATCAAAAACAAATCAACATCTACCGTTACGGCAATCATAGATAACCCTCTGCCCAAATACATACCAAGTTGTTCCAAAACAGCCATTCCCAACGGATCATTGTTTTTGGCAGAATCCAATATATCTTTACACGTTGCTGTCTTTAAATCCAATTTCGTCGAATAAACCGACGCATATGTATGGGCAAGCCGTACGACACCCGTTGCCGAAGCGACCGTTTCCAAACAACCGACAAGTCCACAACTACAAGGAAAATTATGAACGAAATCAACATATAAATGTCCAATTTCTCCACAACAACAATTCGCTCCATCTATGACTTTTCCTTCATAAATATATCCTCCGCCTACACCCGTTCCTAACGTAATCATATAGGCCGAACGAATATCTTGCCGAGAAATCGTTTCTCCCAATGCCGCAACATTCGCATCATTATCGGAACTTATCGAAATATTCGGAAAAAAAGAAGAAATTTCTTCCTTTATATCCAAATCGGAAATCCCGATATTCGGCATTCTTAAAATATAATTATTCTTCACATGTCCGGGAATTCCAAATCCGATACATTCTATTTTATCTTTATCTATATGCGATAAAATAGACTCACATATATCGAAAAACAAAGATTCCTTTTTTGTAGGAATCTGCCAAAATTCTTTTACCTTTTTATTTTCAACAATCCCAATCTTAACCGTTGTTCCACCGATATCTACACCTATTCTCATCGAAAAAACCTCTCAAACATATTAAATATCTCTTCCACTTGCGTACTATTGGAAACGCCAAACGCACAACGATTGGAAAAATGTTCACAATTATTCGTTACCAAATCATATCCGCCTTCTCCCAAATGTTCTTTTGCGTACGCAATAATCTCCTCGGGAGTTCGCTTTTTCTTAAGTTCTTCCTCCGTATATACACGAACCTCAACATTTCCACCCTTCAAAAATTCGCCTAACGTTGTACAAATCACTCTAGCATTTTCAGGGCTGATTTCCATTCCCGCAGGAGCGGCAAATTGATATACACTATCATTGGAAGCATAGATTCCATGATGGTAATATAATCCCCTATTTACACGAATTTGATCTCCATAAGTCGGATTCTTCATTTCCCACATTCTATCACCTAATTATTATTATACATCATTTTATATAAAAATAAATATATTATGGAAAAAATCACTCTTTCCAATTAAAAAAAACAAGACTATTTCTTATAATTTCCCATTCCAAACAAAAAACTCACCCCAAAAGGTAAGTTTCCGTTCTATTGTTTTTCTTGTGATACTTCTTCCAATCCCAATATATCCAATAATCTATGATAGCCTTGCTGAAACGCTTCATCTGGTTCTAAATAATTTAAACATACCAAATGATCTTCTTCTTTCAATAACGCTGTATAATAAATATTCTTTCCCTGAAAAGAAAAATCCGGTAATTTTATTCTATTCTCTTCATCGATCATTGAAAAGATTTCAATACCTACAAACACTTTGCATTTTTTTAAATCTTCGCTCCCTTTTTCATCTTTTACCTCTTCCTCCTTAGGAGTAAAAAACACACCGGGGTCGTCTATTAAAACACATTTCAATGCCGTAGTATCTTCTACTTTGATAAAACTGTTTCCGTAATCCGTTTTCCTTTGACGGAATCCATTCTTCCTTAAAACTTCCGCTAAGGTTTCATACTCTCCTTTAAATTCCTTAGTGGGATATTTTATCTTCTTCGGATTATACCGAAACGTCCGATATGCCGCAATTTGAACCGCCATCGTCAAATATATAAAATCAATCGCACATAAAACAATGACAATTTTTGTCCAATTTCCATCGGTTCTCGTACATAAAATAATCAATCCAATCGCTAACGCCAACGCGATACCTATTGAAATCCATAATATCGTTTTACTCATTCTCTTCATAGTTTCAGTCCCTTGTAATATCGATAAATGCTAAATCAAAATACAAATTCTCACAAAATAAATCATATAATTTATAAAATTTAGGCACAGGTTTAAAATAATCCATTTGAACTCTTTTCGCATTATACAGACACGCTTGTTGAAAATTCATTTTATCGGAAGAACAAAATTTCTTAGCCATTCCAATCGTCGTTTCATTATAATGTTGAAATAAAATCATAACAATACTTTTCTTTGCCGGAGTAATCCCCTTAGCCTGTAATAAAGGTTTTAATGCCTCATAGGAATATTGGCTAACATCAAATCCTTCTTCGTTATATACCAAAACATTGATAAACGTCGTTTGTTTATATTCTCTGGTATATAAAATTACCTTAGCCGTTTTTTCGTCATCGGAGTCGGACAATAATATTTCATTCGCATAGATAAGGGCATATTTAAAGTTATGAAAAGGTTTAGAATCATAATATCCGATAACACCCGGTTCTTGAATAACTTTATCTTTTATTCCCATAAATTTTTTAAATCTTTTCTTAAACGTTTCCCAATCCATAGGTTTTCCTCCTCGATTAATCTTTATTATATCAAATAATTTAAAAAATGAAAAGAATTGTATAGATTATGCCCTTCAATTCTTGAATTTCGTATGATATAATGAATAAAAAGAAAGGGAAACCATACTA
>CANQDJ010000033.1 GCA_947592005.1 uncultured Anaeroplasma sp. | reverse complement strand
GGATATGAAAAGTTTTGGAAAAAGATTAAGTCGTTGGGGGCAAAATTTTCAATAAAATAAAAAAACTATTGCAAAGGCTATTTTTGTATGTTAAAATAATTTGGAAACTTACTATGACAATGTGTCATGGCGGAAGGAGTGAATGTAGTTATGAAAAAGGATATTCATCCTAAGTATAATACCGTTAAGGTCACTTGTACTACATGCGGTAACGTATTTGAAACCGGATCAGTTCTAAATGAAATTCGTGTGGATACTTGTTCAAATTGCCACCCATTTTATACAGGTAAACAAGTATTTACTCAGGCAGATGGTCGTGTAGAAAAATTCAATAAGCGTTACGGTTTAAAGAATAATTAAGATTAGTAGACTCGAAGAGAGTCTTCTTTTTTTTATTTTGTTTATGGATTAACACTTTCTTTTATAATGCCGCTATGCTATAATGTAAGAAATTGTAGATGGGTGATGAAGTATGAATTATTATGTAGGAAAAAAAGGGTGGATTGAAGTTATTACCGGTCCGATGTTTGCCGGAAAAACCGAAGAATTGATTCGTAGAGTAAAGAGAATGGATTTTGCCAAAAAACAATATGTTATTTTTAAACCGTCTATTGATAATCGGTATTCCAAGTCAGAAGTTGTAAGTCATAATAAAAAGGCTTTACAAGCCATAAATATTTCTCATGGCAGTGATATACAAAGACATTTGAAAAAAGATACACAGGCAATCGTCATTGATGAGGTTCAGTTTTTTGATGAATCTCTATTGAAATATGTTCAAGATTTTGCTCAAAAGGGATATCGGGTTATTTGTGCAGGGTTAGATACCGATTTTAGAGGAGAACCGTTTGGCGTTATCGGATCGATTATGGCTGTTGCCGAGAATGTTACCAAACTTACTGCGATTTGCAGTATATGTGGAGCAGAGGCAACGAGAACGCAGAGAATAATCGATGGCGTACCGGCATATTATGATGATCCGACGATTTTGGTCGGGGCAAATGATTCTTATGAAGCAAGATGCCGTACTTGTCATGAGGTTTTGATTCGTGATAAAAAATGAGGAATATTTTATGAGAAAAGCCCTACAAGAAGCCGAGAAAGCGTATGCTTGTCATGAGGTTCCCGTAGGGTGTGTAATCGTTTATGAAAATCGGATTATTGCTAGAGGTCATAATCAAAGAGAAACGAAACAAAATAGTTTAGCTCATGCGGAAATTTTGGCTATTGAAAAGGCGTGTAAGAAGATGCATTCATGGCGATTGGAAAATTGTGTAATGTATATAACGTTGGAGCCTTGTTGTATGTGTGGCGGAGCGATTATTCAATCGAGAATTGAAAAAGTGATATATGGTGCGGTGGATTATCGGTTTGGAGCCCATAAGAGTAAAATATCTTTATTTGATAAAGGCTGGAATCATATGGTAGATATTCGGGGTGGAGTATTGGAAGAAGAATGTCAAAGTCTTTTAAAGAGTTTTTTTAAAGAATTAAGACAAGAAAAACAAGTTGAAAATAAAAAATAAATATGGTAGAATAATTACGTCCTTAATCAATTATTTACGGCGAACCAGGTCAGGATCGGAAGGTAGCAGCCTTAAACTAGTAGGTAATGTGGTTAAGGCGCTTTTTTTATAAAAAAAAGATGCTTATATTATCTATAAACATCTTTCAAATAAAATTTATATCTTTTTGGTATATTTTTCCAACCATTCTTTTTCTTCGGTACTTAAATAAGATTCTAAGGTTTTATAAACGGTTTCATGATATTGGTTGAGCCATTCTTTTTCTTCTTTTGTCAATAGAGAAGGTTTTATGGCATCTATATCGATTGGAGCGATTGTCAATGTTTCAAATCCCAAAAATTCGCCATATGGCGTTGTCGCTTTCGGAACGCATAATAATTCATTTTCAATTCGTATACCATATTTATTTTCAATATATATACCGGGTTCATCGGTTGTAACCATACCCGGAGCGAAAACGGCTATGTCGTTTCGTTCGGGGGCGATATGCCAACGGAAACCATTTGGGGCTTCGTGGACGGATAGAAGATATCCTACACCATGTCCCGTTCCACATTTATAGTCCATCAATAATTTCCAAATCGGTTCTCTTGCCAGAACATCTAAACTGATACCTCGACAACCTTTCAAGAACGTTGCGTTGGCTAAGGCAATCATAGATTTTAAAACCGTAGTATAATGTACTTTCATTTCATCGGTCGGTTTTCCCAACAATAAGGTTCTTGTTATATCGGTTGTTCCTTCTAAATAATGTCCACCGGAATCAATCAATAAAAATCCATGATCATCAATAGGATATACGCTTTGCGGATTGGCAGAGTAATGCATCATAGCCCCATGATCTTTGTATGCACAAATGGTTTGGAAAGAAATGTCGACAAATCCTTCGTTTTTGGCTCGTAAGCCGTCGATTTCTTCTATTAGAGAAAGTTCGCTCATTTCTTCTTTTTTTTCGTAACCGGTTTTTACTTTATACATAAATTTGGTAAAGGCAACACCATCTTTTATATGGGCTAACCGAATGTTTTTGATTTCGGTTGAATTTTTAATGGCTTTCAATAATAAAGTAGGATCTTCTTGATTGATAATGGTATTGTTTTGACAACAAGAAGAATATAATTGATAATTGATTCTTTTGAAATCCATTAAAATGGTCTTTCCTTTTAGATTTTTAACGGTATCGAAAATATCGAAATAAGAATGAATGTTGATGTCGTTTTCATCTAAATATTTTTCAATCGTTAAATCGATTTTATTGGAATCGATAAAAAGAGTAACTTGTTCTTGAGTAATAAGGGTAAAGGCTAAAAAGACAGGGGTATGAGGAATATCATTTGCCCGTAGATTATATAGCCATGCTTGATCTTCCAATGCACTTAAAATAAAGGTATCCGCTTTCGCTTTTTTCATTGCCTGTCGAACATCTTTTATTTTTTCTGTAAAACTTTTTCCGCTGAAAAACGGATCGAGTTTATATAAAACGGAAAACGGGAGTTTTGGCCGGTCTGTCCATACAGGTGAAATGATATCGATAGAAGATAAGATTTCAACAGGTATTGTTATGTTTTTCTTTAAATCCAAAACAAAGTTCGCTGTTACCACTCGCCCATCTAATCCGATTTTGTTGTTTTCTTTTAGATTTTTATTCAAAAATTCAGAAATGGTCGGGACATTGGGTTGTCCTTGTTTCATTAAAATGATTGGTCGTCCTTCTATTTGTTTTGCTGCTTGCAGATAATATCTTCCATCTGTCCATAAATAAGCGTTTTTTCTCAGAATTACCAACGTTCCTGCACTTCCTGTAAATCCGGAAAAATAGGCTCTGGCTTTGAAATAATCACTGACATATTCGCTGTTGTGGAAATCCGATGTCGGAATGATATAAGCGTCTAAATTTTGTTTTATCATATAATCTTGTAGAATTTCAATAATATCCATAGGTATCACCAGTTTCATTATACACTTTTTTATTTAATTTTGAACTAATTTAATTGCAAGTTTTAAAAAAAAGATTATAATGTATATTGTAAAGGGGGTAGAAAAGATTATGGATTTAAAAATTTGCGGATTGATAGATATTATATTAATCGTAGGTACGATTATTTTTTTAATCTTGGGGTTTAAAAAAGGAGCGATTAAAAAAATAATTTCTTTAGCGGGAATATTGGTTATTTTGGTATTTAGTATTATTTATTGCGGTCAATTTGCTCAATTTTTAATTCACCATAATGTTATTTATCCGAGCATTTACGGTAAAATAAACACCAATATTTTAACGAATTTGGAAAATAAAGGCTTATCCGCTGGAGCAACGGTAGGAGAGGTTTTAAAAACCGGATTGAACATTCCCGGATTTATTGCCGATATGATAGGAAAAGGAGTAACCAATCACTATCCACAATTAACCGATGTCAATAGTGTTGCCGATGCGGTATCGGGATATTTGGCAACCATGGCAATGAATGTGATTTCTTTCTTTATTTTAGCCATTGGATTATTTGTTGTCATATTGATTTTAAAGTTAATAGCGGATATGTTGAGAACCAATAAATTTGTTAAAGCGGTAGATGGAATATTGGGGGCCGTATTATATGTTACGATTTATGCGGCAGTAGTTTGTTTTATTTTTTGTATCCTATCCTATTTTATGAGGTGTTCTTGGTTTGAAGGCGCGAAAAAGTGGTTGGAAGTAGATATGCAGTTGAACACGAATAAATTCCGTATTTCTAAGGCATTATATGAAGGAAATATTTTAAGAAGATTATTGGAATTGTTCTTTTGATTTAATATAGTTAAGGTAGAAACTTACGGGTATAAAAAAACGATGTTTTAGTTGATTTAATAGTATCTAAAAAAATCAATAGGAGAGTGTGTAAGGTCGTCTTACACACTTTTTAATGGGATTATTTAATAATTTACATCTTATAAATAAAGCGAATCCGTTTGTTTTCGCTTTATTTTTATTACATGGTATGATATAATATTTTTGTTTAAGAATAAAAAAAGAAAAGGTGATTATGTGAGAATAAACCCAAAATTATATTCATTGGCTAATGAAGTTCAGCCAATAGAGTTACAAGAATTGGAAAACAGAAAAATCGAAGTATATTATATGGACGATTTTGAGGGAGTATTGGAAGAGTTTATCAATAAAGGACAGTTTGCCGTATGGTCTTCCGAAAATGGTGTGGATTACCGATTATTTTTGGAAAGAGGATATTATGAAGCAGTAGGGGAATTATATACAAAATCAATCAATAAGATTTGGGTTGAATTTTGGGATAAAACAGACGAAGTATCCAAAAAGTTTTCAAGATATTTTTTAATCCCGTTAATGGTTGTGGTTGTGGGAATTTGTATCGGTTCTTTCTTTTGGAAAAACGTTGGTAATTTTGTCGCATTAGGAGTGATTTTACTTGCGTTTATTTTAATGTTAATCGGTAAGTCTTATGTCAATAAACAAATTATGCGAGAAAATGTCAATAGTAGGGATTTGATTGTAAAACAAATGGGGCAATCTCGATTTGATCAATTGTTGGATAAACAAAAAGAATATATGGATGAATATTATCAAAAGAGATATGAGGAAGAAGAAATCGAAGAAGATATTTGTGAAGTGAATGTAATATCTTTGGAAAATTCGTTGGAATTTATTCAATTATTACGGAAAGAATTGAATATCAGTGCCAAAGAGGCTAAGAAAATGATTGAACCGCTTCCTCATGTATTAGATGCGGAATTTACTATGAAACAAGCGGAAGATTTTAAGGAAAAAGCGGAGAAAATTGGTGCGAAAATCGAAATAGTGTTACCGCAACAACCTTTAGAAGTCGATAATGTAGAAGAAGTCGCCATCGAAGAGGAAGCGACTGTCGAGGAGAAACAAGAAGATTCCAAAGAAGAATAAATTAGGGGGACATTATGAATTCTAATGATATTAAGTGCGTCAATACACTACGTGTGCTGGGTGCCGAAATGATTCAAAAAGCGAATAGCGGACATCCGGGAATCGTTTTAGGTGCTGCCCCGATATTGCATACGTTATTTACCAGACATTTAAACATTAATTGTCAAGATACGGAATGGTTTAATCGGGATCGGTTTGTGTTATCTGCCGGACATGGTTCGGCGTTGTTATATTCTTTATTACATTTGAGTGGTTTTGCCATTACAATGGAAGATTTAAAAAATTTTCGTCAAAAAGGTAGTATTACGCCCGGTCATCCGGAATACGGACATACTCCCGGAGTAGAAGCAACAACCGGACCGTTAGGACAAGGAATTGCGATGGCGGTAGGATTGGCCCTTGCCGAAAATTATTTATCTGCCAAATTCAATAAAAACGACTTTTCCATTATAGACCATTATACATATGCATTATGTGGTGATGGGGATTTGCAGGAAGGCGTTGTTATGGAGGCAATGTCTTTGGCAGGACATTTGGGATTGAAAAAATTAATCATTTTATATGATTCCAACGACGTTCAATTAGATGGCGAAGTTTCTCTAGCAAATAGCGAAGATATTCAAACGAAAGTTGAAGCGATGGGTTGGCAGTATTTGCGGGTAGAAGATGGGAATAATGTAGACGATATTGACAAGGCAATCGGATTTGCCAAAGAATCGAATTTAAAGCCAACGATTATAGAAATAAAAACGATTATTGGATATGGTGCTCCGAATAGCGGAGAATCTTCTATTCATGGGAAACCGATGTCTAAAGAAGATATTGCTTATTTAAGAAAGTTTTTGAATTATACGATTCCCGAATTTGAGATTTCTGATACGGTAAAAGATTTTTATGATAAAAATGTCATTCAAAGAGGCTATGCGGCAAATTCTTTTTGGAATGGGCAGTTAATGCAGTATGCCAAATCCTATCCACAGGATTATAAAGTGTTATGTGATTTTATGTATAACGATATCCATTTGAAAAATTTCGATGGTATGCCATCTTATGAGGTCGGGACAAAGATTTCGACTCGAAAGGTAATGGGTAAACTTTTGGATTGGTTATCCGGTCAATTACCGAATATTATCGGTGGATCTGCTGATTTATCTCCTTCCACAATGGTAAAAGGGGCTGATGGAATTTACGGTCAATCCAATCCACTTGGAAGAAATATTAAATTTGGCGTTCGAGAACACGCTATGGCGGCAATCACAAATGGTATAACACTACATGGAGGCTTGCGGGGATTTTGTTCGGGGTTCTTTGTTTTCAGTGATTATTTGAAACCGGCGGTAAGATTGGCGGCGATTATGAAGTTACCTTCTTTGTTTTTCTTTTCTCACGATTCTGTGTGTGTGGGAGAAGATGGACCGACGCATCAACCGATAGAACAATTAACGATGTTTAGAAGTACTCCGAATACCAATTTGTTCCGTCCTGCCGATGCGAAAGAAATGACTTCGGCAATGTTGCTTTCCTTTCAAAATAATACATATCCGACTGTTATTGTTTCTTCAAGACAAGATTTGCCTGTGTTAGATTATACCAATTTCGATGGTGTTTCTAAAGGTGGATATATTGTTTTTGAGCCGTATGGGACGCCGAGTTATGCCATTATAAGTTGTGGAAGCGAACTGAATTTATGTGTGGAAGTTGCTAAACGGCTGGAAAAGGAAAAATGTTATGTTCGAGTTGTATCTATGCCATCTATGTTCTTGTTTGATCAACAACCGAAAGAATATAAGGAACAAGTTTTACCGAAACGTATGCGAAAAAGATTGGCAGTAGAAATGGGAAGTTCTATGCCATGGTATAAATACGCCGATACGGTTTTGGGAATTGATGATTTCGGTAAATCTATGCCGTTGAAATATATTGCCGATTATTATGGATTTACTATTGAACAAATTTATCAAAAATTCCGAAGAATGATTCGAGAAGACTAATAGAAATAAAAAACATTGGGTGTCCAATGTTTTTTTATTTTCGACATTTATAATGTCTATTTTATAGATATAATGATTTTGTCGAAAGGAAGGAAGTCGTATGAATATAACCACAAAATTATCGAATCTAAAGGAATTGGAGGAAGTTATTTATCCGTTGATAGAAGAAACAGATAAAAATCGTTTTGAAACTTTATTGTTTCGTTTATATATCGAAAATTGTTCGGTTCGAATTTTTTACAGGCATAGAGGAAAGATATATCAATGTATGGGAAAAATCGAAAGAATTGATTTTATCTATAAAGAAGTATTTTTAAAACCGAAGAAAAAACTTTCTTTTGAAAAGATTATTGCCATAAAACAATAAAAAATCCAAAGGATTATAGTTTCCCTTGGAAATTTGTATTTGTATTTTTTAGATATTTTTCTTTGAATTCTTCTGAAGGTATTGGACGTTCAAATAAGAAACCTTGAACTAAATTACAACCGATATTTTTTAAATAATCGGCAAATTCTTGTGTTTCGACTCCTTCGCACAAAACGTCCATTTTTAATTGTTTTGCCAAAGAAGTTACGAAAGACAGAATAATGTTTTCTTTTTCGTTTTCTTGGTTATTGCAGAAATTTTTATCCAATTTGATTAAATCGAAATCTAACGTTGCCAAAGAAGCCAAATTGGAATATCCCGTTCCGAAATCGTCCATAGATACTTTATAACCATTATCATGGAGATTTTTTATGAATTCGGATATTTGAGTGATGTTTTCTATATACATACCTTCGGTAATTTCTATTTCGATTAAAGAAGGATCGATACAATATGTTTCACGAATAGAATTGATTGTCGAAAGATAATAATCGAAATCGGTTTGATATCTCGATACGTTAACCGATATTTTTATCGGTTTGATGTGTTCATCTAAACAGGATCTTAAAAATTTACAAACATTTTCGAATACTTTGAAATCCAATTCCGTAATGAATCCGTTTTGTTCAAATAATGGAATGAAATAATTTGGGGTTAAGATCCGTTGATGCTTGAAATTCCAACGGGTCAATGCTTCCGCTCCGACAACTTCACCGGTTTGTGTATTGACTTTCGGTTGAAGGTAAAGAAGAAATTCGTTGTCTTTTAATGCCTGATGCATATGAAGTTCCAATTCGGCTTTTCTTTTACCCTCTTCAAAGAAAGATGTCGCAAAATAAGTTAATCCGTTTTCGGAAGATTTCGCTTGTTTGCGTGCCAAGTTCGCTTTGTCTATGGCAGTGGTAAGCGTATCGAGTGAATCGTGGAAATAGATACCACCTAATAGTTTGATACGGTCTTTGGTATTCATTTCCTCACAGACATATTTATTTAATTCCGAGAATGTTTTTTCGATATATTCGGCATCTTGATTTGGTAAGAAAATCAAGAATTTTTCTTCGTTTACCCGACAATATATAGCGTTATTCTCATATATTTTTTTCAATCCGTTGGATATGGCTATCAATGTTCGATCGCAGTAGTTTGCCCCATACATATCATTTAAACTCATAAATCCTTGAACGTAAAAATATATCAAACTATATTTTACATATTCTTCCGAATTGGCAAGATAGTTGAATATTTCTTCCCGCCATTTGGAGTAATTATAAATATTGGTTAAACGATCATAGAATAATTCTTTTTTAAATTGGCTTGCCTCATATTCTTTATGTAGATATATGGCAAATATTTTGGAAATCAACATCAAAGCCGAAACATCGTTTTGTTGCCAGAATCGATTGATAGAGCACATATCAAATCGAATCAATCCCATAATTTTATCCATATATTTCATTTCAAAAGCCAAAATGGCAGAAGTATTTTGTTCTTTTAAGATTTCATATAATTTTTTATTGGATTTATTGGAATCCACTTGAACAAATTTAAGCATACCGGTCTTATCCAAACTTTGTCGCCAAACTTCGAAATTTTTAGAATCTGCATGAATCAAATTGCGATTTTCCGGTGTTCGTGGATTAACCCATTCGATGATATTTTCCAAAATATCTTTTGTTGGGTGTATAGTGATTAATACGATTCGATCCAATAAAAAGTAATTTCCGATTAAAGATAAAGCATCATCTATATTTTTCTTGGCATTTCCGATTCGATTTAAGATTTCAAATATACCTGCCACAATATTCGCATTGGTGGAAGTTTGATATAATTGTTCGAAAGTAGGAGCGATTTCCAGTTCGTCGTCGTTGGTTATTTTTCCGCATTTGGTTTCATCGTAAATAATGAAACAATTCCGACCTTTTCTTTTCCCTCTATATAATGCTTTATCGGCTTTTTTAAATAATGTATTGTAATCGGTAGCGTCTAAAGGATATGCCGCACAACCGACAGTAGCGGTTATCAAGGCTTGTTTAATATTATGATTGGCTATGTTCGTTATTGCGTGGCGAATGCTTCGACAAGCGGCATGGATTTTATCGTAGTTGTTTTCTACATAGAATAAAACTAAAAATTCATCTCCGCCGATTCTACCGATAAATCCGTGTCCTCCCAAGAATTTTTTAATAGAAGCGGCAGTTTCGACCAAAACAATATCGCCGAACATATGTCCGTAGGTGTCATTGAATAATTTAAAATTATCGATATCGATAATCATTAAAACGAATTGTTCCTTTTTTTCGATAGCGTCTTTTACTTTTTGAATGGTTATTTCTCTAGTAAATACTTTGGTAAGTGAATCATAAGACTCATGTTGTTCTTTGTCATATTCTGCAAATATAAGCATTAAATTATCTTCATCGTATCGTAGGCCTTGTACTTCAAATGGCTTTTTTTCATTTTCCGTTGTTTCATAAGTTGCGGGAATTTTAAAAGGTTCTTTTGAAGTGTTTAAATTAACCAAAAAGCGGATAATTTTTTCTTTTGATGCGGTATTTAAAGATTTAATTTTACAGAAATTTTCCGCAAATTCTTCATAAGATATATTTTCCGCAATATTTTTCTTGCCATTATATACGGACATAATACGCTTTTCTTTTAAATGAATGACGATTGTTATATTGTCATACAAGAATAGAAGATTATCTAAAAAGTTTCTCTCTTGCATATAAAAACCTCCATTTCAAAGTTGAAGAAGTGAAATCGTTTACATATTATATTGTATCATTTTAAAGTCAAATGTCAATATTGTGATTATTTTGAAAACGTGGTATAGTTATTAATAGAAATAAAAGGAGGATTCTATGAATACGGATTTTTTAAAAAATATCATAAATGATATATTTTTAACGGATTCCCCGTCCGGTTATAGTAAAAACATCAATAAAAAGATTACGACTGTTTTGGATACATTGGGATATACCGATTATCGAATCAGTCCGAAAGGTATGATAGAAGTAAAAATAGCGGGAGAAGACTCTTCCAAAAAAAGAGCAACTGCCGCCCATGCGGACACACTTGGATTAATGGTGCGTTCCATTCAGTCTGACGGAACATTGAAAGTAACCAACGTAGGTGGTCCATGCATTCCTACATTAGATGGGGAATATTGTCGGATTATCACTCGAGAAAACAAGGTATATACGGGAACGATATTGTCTACATCTCCTGCCGCTCATGTTTACAAAGATAGTGCGACTAAGCCAAGAGATATTGATAATATTTATGTTCGTATCGATGAAAAAGTAAAGACGAAAGACGCTGTATTGAAATTGGGAATCGAAAACGGGAATTATATTTGTTATGATTCTAAAACAACGATAACGGAAAGCGGGTTTTTGAAGTCGAGATTTATTGATGATAAAGGATCTGTCTGTGTAATTTTAGCGGTTTTGGAATATATGAGCAAAAAGAAGATAAAACCGAGATATGACACATACGTTTATTTTACCAATTATGAGGAAGTCGGTCATGGTGGGGCAACCATTTCGGGAGTAGACGAATTTGTTGCGGTAGATATGGGATGTATCGGTTTAGATTTAGATGGAAATGAATATGCGGTTAGCATTTGTGCAAAAGATAGTTCCGGGCCGTATGATTATGAATTAACCAATCGATTGGTTTCCTTTGCTAAAGAAGAAAATATAAATTACGCTGTGGATATTTTCCCTTATTATTCTTCCGATGTTTCCGCATCTCTTCGTTCCGGATTGGATTGTAAAGGGGCGTTAATCGGATCGGGGGTTCATGCTTCTCACGGAATGGAAAGAACTCATTTGGACGGATTATTGAATACAATGAAATTGTTATTGCAATATTTGACAAAGTAGGTGGTTTTGTGGCGGATATTATCGTTGTTGGAGGAGGGCATGCCGGCTGTGAAGCGGCGATTGCTTGTGCGAAAATCGGATTTCAAACGATTTTGGTTACGGGAAATTTGAATATGGTCGGGTCTATGCCTTGTAATCCCTCCATCGGCGGACCGGCTAAAGGGGTAGTTGTTCGAGAAATAGACGCTCTTGGCGGATATATGGGAAAACAAGCCGATATTTGTCAAATTCAAACCAAAATGTTAAATCAAGCAAAAGGGCCGGCAGTGTGGGCACTGCGGTTTCAAGAAGATAAAATTTTATATATGGCAGAAATGCTAAATCATTTAAAGCAAGTAGAGAATCTAACATTACGAGAAGCGTATGTTAATGACTTGATTGTGGAAGATAAGATTTGTAAAGGAGTAGTTCTCGAAGATGGAACAGTTCTTTCAGCACGGGCTGTCGTGTTGACAACAGGAACATACCTAGATAGTCGTATTTTGCGTGGGCATTGGGAATCTAAAGAAGGTCCGGACGGGCAAAAAACGACTAAAGGAATATCCGAGGCATTGCGAAAAAATGGTTTTACTATTCAACGATTAAAAACCGGTACTCCGCCTCGAATTAAAGCCTCTACCATTCAATTTGATTGTGCAGAAAAAGAATTTGGAGCGGAAAAACCATGGAAATTCAGTTTTGATGATGGTTTTGAGGCAAAACACAAAGTAAATATACCATGTTATTTAACATATACAAATGAAGAAATTCATCAACTGATTTTACAAAATTTGACCCAATCTTCTATGTATGGTGGAGTAGTGGAAGGAGTCGGACCGAGATACTGTCCTTCCATTGAAGATAAAATTGTTCGGTTTAAAGATAAAGAAAGACATCAAATTTTCTATGAACCTGAATCTCTTTCTTTAGATCAAGAATATATTCAGGGATTTTCCACCTCTATGCCGATTGAAATTCAAGATAAAATGATTCGACTTTTGCCGGGTTTAAAAAATTGTGAAGTTATTCGCTATGCTTATGCGATTGAATATGACGCAATCGATCCATTGGACTTATGGCCGAGTTTAGAAACAAAAAAGGTTGCAAATTTATTTACTGCCGGTCAAATCAACGGAACGTCCGGCTATGAAGAAGCGGCGGCACAGGGGTTGATTGCTGGAATTAATGCTTGTTTGAAATTAGAAGGAAAAGAACCTTTGATATTAAAAAGAGATGAGGCATATATCGGAGTTATGATAGATGATTTGGTTACTAAGGGGACAAAAGAACCATATCGTTTATTAACTTCAAGAGCGGAATATCGATTATTATTACGGCATGATAATGCCGATTTGAGATTACGGAAAAAAGGGTATGAAGTAGGATTAATATCTAAGAATCAATGGGAAAGATTTCAACAAAAAGAAAAAGAAATTCATCAACTGATCGAAGATTTTAAAACCATAAAAGTAAAAGCCGATTCGGCAACAAATAATCTATTGTCGTTTTACCAATCTTCTCCGTTATCCGAGAGTGTATCTTTGGCTTATTTGATAAAACGACCAGAAATTCATTATCCGCTTTTATTGGAAATTTTAAAATTAAACCATATTCCATTTTCTGTTCATTATGATAGAGCGGAGGAAGTTTTAGAACAAGTAGAAATCCATTATAAATATGAAGGCTATATTAAAAAAGCCTTAGAACAGGCTAAACGAATGCTTAACTACGATAATAAGAAAATACCGGATAATATGGATTATTCCAAAATAGATAATATTGCGTTGGAAGCAAGGGAAAAACTGAAAAAAATCCAACCGAAGACGATTGGGCAGGCTTCTCGTATCAGCGGAGTAAATCCGGCAGACATTTCGGTATTGGTAATGTATGTTGAAAAAATGGAACGAGGAAAGAAGTAATGAATTTTGCAGAAGAAACAAGTAAATTGAATATTACTTTAACGAGCGAAAAAGAACGCAAATTTGATTGCTATTATCAAAATCTTATAAAAGTCAATTCTTATATGAATCTTACGACTATTACGGAAAAAGAAGAAGTTTATGCTAAACATTTTTTGGATTCTCTTTCCATATATCCGCTTCTTCCTTGTTCGCAAATTAAATTGTGCGATGTTGGAAGTGGTGCCGGATTTCCTTCCGTTCCTTTGGCAATCATTAAGGATAATCTTGAAGTAACGATTATTGATGCGTTAAATAAAAGAATCCGCTTTTTAAATGATTTAATTCAAACATTGGATTTAAAAAATGTTATAGCATTTCATCAAAGAGCCGAAGATTATGCTAAAGAAAAAAGAGAATATTTTGATGTTGTTACGGCAAGAGCCGTCGCAAAATTAAATATTTTATCCGAATTATGTTTGCCTCTTGTAAAAGTGGGTGGGTACTTTATTGCGATGAAGGGACCTGATGGAGTGGAAGAACTGCAAGAATCCGAAAAAGCGATTGGCAAATTGGGTGGAAAGTTAGATAAAATAGTGGATTTCGAACTTCCTGAAGGATTGGGGAAAAGAAAGATTATTATAATCCGTAAAATTGGAAAGAGTCCAGAATCTTATCCAAGATTATTTTCTAAAATCAAGGAGAAACCTTTATGAGTTATACATTGAATCAAATTATTAAAACCAAAAAACCACATGTTTGTGGAATGAACGAGTGGAAAGTGATTCGTACGGGAGCGGATATTAAATTAGAATGCGTTGGTTGTAAACGAATCATTTTAATGTCAAGTTTTGAATTAGATAAAAAAATCAAGAAATAAAATTGAAAATGAAATAAATAATGTAGAACACCTTTTTTTGTTCATTTAAATTTTACAACTTATAAAACTCAAAAAAAGAAAAATAAAAACTCAAAAAAAAGAAAAATAAATGTTGACATTGTATGGTTGAAATGTTAAAATAAATAAGCACTGTGAGCCGAAAGGCTTTATATAATAAAGATAATTTGGTTGGGTAGCGAAGAGGCTAAACGCGGCAGACTGTAAATCTGCTCCTTAGGGTTCGGCGGTTCGAAACCGTCCCCAACCACCACTAAATTATTTGAATTAGGTCTTTGAAAACTATATATGACGCGAAAAAGACAGCAGAGAGAAGAAGTCAAGGAAATAAAAAACAATGGAGAGTTTGATCCTGGCTCAGG
>CANQDJ010000032.1 GCA_947592005.1 uncultured Anaeroplasma sp. | reverse complement strand
AATTGAATTATCCACATAAAAAAGACAAACCCTTAGTTTCATTTCAAAAAAACTAAGGATTTGTCAACAATCTGATATTTTATAAAATATAGAATATTTTATTAGAGAGAATTTAAAAAAATTGTATTGACAATCCTATTTTGTTGAAATAATATAAAATATGGTTAAACGGAGGAATTATATGGAAAAAGTGATTATAGTAGAATCTCCAAGTAAATCGAAAACAATCGCTTCCTATTTGGGAAACGGCTATACGGTTCTATCGTCCAAAGGACATATTTGTGATTTGGCAACTTCTGGAAAAGATGGGTTAGGAATCGACATTGAACATGGGTTTATTCCGACCTATAAGATAATGAAAGAAAAGGAAAGTTTGGTTAAAAGTTTGATTAAGGCTTGTAAAGGAAAACAAGTTTATTTGGCTACCGACCCCGATCGGGAAGGAGAGGCTATTGCCTATCATTTGGCGAATAATTTGGGATTGGATTTGAATGAGTTCAACCGAATTGAATTTCATGAAATAACGAAACCTGCGGTTTTGGAGGCTTTGAATAATCCCCATCAAATTAATTTGAAAATGGTAGATTCTCAGGAAGCAAGAAGAATGATTGATCGAATTTTGGGATTTAAACTTTCTAAATTATTACAAAGAAAGATTGGATCAAAGAGTGCCGGAAGAGTTCAGAGTGTGGCATTATTGTTGATTGTAAATTTGGAAAAAGAAATTCGGGCTTTTGTTCCGACACCGTATTATGAAATGGAAGCCGATTTTAATACTTTTCGTTTGAAATTATTTAAATTAAAAGATAAAATCATAGATTCCAAGAATAGAATAACGAATCGAAAAGAATTGGAAAGTTTGAAAGGAAGATTGTTGTCTTTTACGGTTTCGAATATAAGTGGGAAACAAATAAAAAGAGTCAGTCAACCGACATATACCACTTCCACTTTACAACAAGATGCGTCTACCAAATTGGGATTTACGTCTACAAAAACCATGCGTTTGGCACAAGGATTGTATGAAGGAAAAAATTTGGATAAAGAAACGGTCGGTTTGATTACATATATGCGTACGGATTCTACACGATTAGCCGAAAGTTTTGTTAAAGAATGTAATACATATATTTTACAAACTTATGGAAATCGATATTTGGGTTCGGTGAAAATGAAAGACCAAAAAAATATGCAAGATGCCCATGAAGGAATTCGTCCGACTTCTATTTATCGGACACCGGAAAGTGTGAAAAAATATTTAACTGACGATGAATATAAATTATATCGGTTAATATATTGTCGAACGTTGGCTTCTTTGATGAGCAATGCGGTTTTTAATTCTACTCGTGTGGAGTTTACCAATACGGATTCTGAGTGGTATTTGACGGGACAACAGTTGGTGTTTGACGGGTATTTGAAGGTTTATGGAAAGAATGAAGAAGAGGAAAATACTGTGATTCCCGATTTTGATTTAGGAACTTCGTATAATGCGAAAGAGGTTATTATATTGGATAAAGAAACACAACCGAAGTCGAGATATACGGAAGCATCTTTAATTAAAGATATGGAAGAGAAGGGAATCGGTAGACCATCTACTTATGCTCAAACGATTCAAACGTTGAAAGAAAGAAAATATATTCAAGTAGAAAAGAAAGCGTTGGTTCCTACCGAACAGGGCATATTGACAACGGATCAACTTTCTCAGTTTTTTTCCTCTGTCATCAATGTGGAATATACTGCCAATATGGAAACGGATTTGGATAAAATAGCCGGAGGTAATCAAGATAAAACGGAAGAATTGAATTCTTTCTATAACGCATTTGTTCCTTTGTTGGATAATGCGACGGAGAATATGAAGCCGATTTATCCGATTATGACTTCTGAACTTTGTCCTGTATGTCAACAACCTTTGGTTATTCGTCTTGGCAAATATGGTGAGTTTACTGCTTGTAGTAATTACCCGAATTGTACATATATTAAGAAAGATAATGAAAAGAAGCAAGTAGTCGAATCCGATGTTTTGTGTCCGGTTTGTCATAAGGCATATATGGTGAAAAGGGTAGCGATGCGTGGTAAAAATAAAGGGAATGTTTTTTATGCTTGTGGAAATTATCCGAAATGTAAAAATGTGTATAATGACGAGCCAACGAATGAACTATGTCCGAATTGCGGAAGTATTATGTTGAGAAGTGAAAAGAATGAATTGTACTGTTCCAAACATTGTCGGCAAGAACAAATGGAGAAGATTCCTTGTCCGAATTGTGCGACGGGGTATTTGGTAGAAAGAGTTGCCGGTAAAGGGAAGAATAAGGGAAATGTTTTTTATGGTTGTAAGAATTATCCGAAATGTAAGACGATTCTTTCTTTGGAAGAATATAATAAATTAAAAGAAAATATGAATAAGGGGAAGTAAATATCCCCTTTTCTTTTGTTTTCTTAATTGAATATAGGTATAATCTATGGTATAATTTTTTTGATACGGAGTGATTAAAATGGGCTTTTTTGATTTATTTAAAAAGAAAGATAAAACAAAAAGTAAGAAGTATAAATTGGGGTTACATAAAACTAGAGAAGGGGCTTTGGCTACTCTTAAAGATATATTAAGCAGAAGTAGTAAAATCGATGATGCCTTGTTTGATGAATTGGAAGAGATTTTTATAATGGCGGATATCGGTGTAGATACGGTTGTGGATTTTATCGATCAGTTGAAAGAAGATGTTTATCATAAAAAGATAGAAGATCCGCTATTATTACAGGAAATGATAATGGATAAAATGTTTGAAATATATTTGAATGGAGAAATCGTCAATGCGAATTTGAATTTGAATAAAAACGGGTTATCTGTCATTTTATTTGTGGGAGTAAACGGAGTCGGAAAAACGACATCGATTGCCAAAATTGCTTATCAATATAAACAAGAAGGAAAAAAGATCTTGTTGGCGGCAGGAGATACGTTCCGAGCAGGAGCGATAGAACAATTATCGGTCTGGGCGAAACGAATCGGTGTAGATATTATAACGAAACCGGCAGGTTCTGATCCTTCGGCGGTAATGTATGATGCGGTAAAGAAAGCCCAACAAGAAAAATATGATATTTTATTGTGTGATACGGCAGGGAGATTACAAAATAAAGTGAATCTAATGAATGAATTGGCTAAAATGAAGAGGGTTTTACAAAAAGAAATTCCCGATGCTCCTCATGAAACGTTGTTGGTTATCGACGCAACGACGGGACAAAACGGTATGTCCCAAGCGAAGGCTTTTAAGGAAGCAACCGATGTAACCGGAGTTATTCTTACGAAATTGGACGGAACTTCCAAAGGCGGTATCGTGTTGGCTATACGGCATGAAATGGGAATACCGATTAAGTATATCGGATTAGGCGAAGGCGTGGAAGATTTGGAGATTTTCGATATTGAACAATATCTTTATGGTCTTTTTGCGGATTTTTTTGAGGAATAATATGGAACAGACAAGAAAAAAATATATTGAACTGTATGATTTATATGGTTCATTGTTGACAGATAAACAAAAAGTTTATTTTGAGGATTATTATTTTTTGGATTTATCTATTTCAGAGATTGCCGAAAATTATGCTGTTTCGAGAAATGCGGTGTTTGATCAAATCAAGCGGGTAACTAAGGCATTAGAGGAATATGAAAAGAATTTAAAGTTGAGAGATAAATATAATCGTATTGGGAAACTTCCTATTTCCAAAGAAGAATTGGATTCCATCTGGAATATTTTAAAGGAGTAATGAAAATATGGCATTTGACAGTTTAAGTTCTCGCCTGCAAATGGGATTGCGTAGGATTACGGGAAAAGGAAAATTGAATGAAAATGATATCGACGAGATGTTAAGAGAGGTAAGACTTTCTTTATTGGAAGCCGATGTGAATTATAAGGTCGTAAAGAAATTCTTGGCTGATATTAAGGAACAAGCGTTGGGGGAAAAGATTTTAAAAGGATTAAATCCGGGTCAACAGGTTGTTAAAATTGTTCGGGAAGAGTTAAAAAAGACTTTGGGGGACGAAGCCGTTGAATTGAATTTCAAATCTTCTGGAATGACTGTGGTTATGGCTGTCGGTCTACAAGGTGCCGGTAAAACGACCGCTGTCGGGAAAATGGCTTTGTTTTATCGGAAGAAATTAAAAAAGAAACCGATGTTGATTGCTGCCGATATTTATCGACCTGCCGCTGTGGATCAGTTGGTAACTTTGGGTAAATCTATCGATGTTCCTGTATTTGAAATGGGGACAAAGGTTTCTGCCGAGAAGATAGTAACTGAAGGGTTAAAGGCGGCAAAGGAACAAAATTGTAATTTTGTGTTAATTGATACGGCAGGACGTTTACAGATCAATGAAGAATTAATGGAAGAATTGAAACATATAAAAGAGATTTCTCGTCCTGACGAAATATTGTTGACGGTGGACGCTATGGCAGGTCAAGATGCGGTAAATGTGGCACTTTCTTTTCATCGAGATTTGGATATTACAGGCATTATTTTAACGAAGTTGGACGGGGATACCAGAGGTGGAGCAGCTTTATCTATCAAAGAGATGACAGGTATTCCGATTAAAATAATGTCTACCGGAGAAAAGTTGGACGCTATGGAAATTTTTTATCCAGACCGACTGGCCGATCGTATTTTGGGTATGGGTGATGTTTTATCTTTGATCGATACAGTTACCGAAAATATCGACGAAGATGAAATGAAGTCTATGGCAGAAAAGATGATGAGTAATTCTTTTAATTATAATGATATGTTAAAACAGTTTAAAATGATTAAAAGAATGGGATCTTTATCTAAAATATTGGGATTTTTACCTGGTTTCGGGCAAATGAAAAAAGCGATGGGTCAAATTGACGATAGTGCGTTTGATAAAATCGAAGCGATTATTTATTCTATGACGGAAAAGGAAAGAAAGAATCCCGATTTAATTGAAAAAGATTATAAACGAAGAGAGCGGATTGCGAGAGGTTCGGGAAGAAGTATTCAAGAGGTGAATCGGTTAAGACAGTCTTTAAGTCAAATGAAGGCTTCTATGAAGCAAATGAAGAATATGGACGAAGCCGATATGAAACGCATGCAATCCCAAATAAAGAATGGAAATTATTCTTCTATGGCCGCCCCTACGAAAGGAAATAAGGGGAAAGGAAAGGGAAAAGGGAATTTCCGATATTAAAATAGGAGTCCATGGTTTCATGGATTTCTTTATTGAGGTTTGAGATATGAAATTGGTGGTTTCTGTATATGAGTTGAAACAACTGAATAAGTGGATTTCTTATATAGACGGAGCGATTTTACATATTCGAGGATTTTCTTTGATTGCCGGAGATATGGATATAGATCAAGCAATCGATGTATGTTTGAAAAATCATATTTCTCCTATATTGGCGATAGATAAAATGTTGTATCCGCAGGATTGTGAACAAATAAAGGAATGTATGAAACGATATGCGGGGAAAAAAGTGTTTTTTTATACGACCGATGTCGCTACGATTTGTATGGCGGAGGAAACGGGAAATTTGAATAAGTTGATTTTCGATCCGCAAACGATGATTGCCAACGAGTTGGATTATAAAGAATACGCTGAATACGGAATGCATAGTTTGGCTATGAGTTTGGAAATTCCGGTTCAAGATGTAATCGCTAGTACGAAGGAAATAGATATGGCTTTGTTTTATCAGGTATTTGGGTATCGGTTGATGTTTTATTCTCGAAGGAAATTGTTAAGTTTGTATTCTATTGAAAAGGGATTGGAATCTCCGAATGGGAAGAGTTTTTTGAAAGAAGAAACGAGAGAAGCATATTATCCGGTTATAGAAAATGAAAATGGGACAATGATTTATAGAGGGTATATTGTTTCTTTGTTGGAGTGGTTGGATAAGATAAACCGATTGGAATATGCTTATATGGAATCGTTATATATTGAAGATTCTGTTTTTTTCGAGTGTTTGAAACTATATTCCGAATATATGCATAAAGGTCTTTCGAAAGAAACGGCAATATCTAGGATAATGGCATTGAATCTACCGATTGAAGATGGATTCGGTAAGGAAGACAGCATTTATCAAAAGGAGTTGTTTTAATGGTTAAAGCGGAATTATTGGCTCCTGCCGGAGATTTGGAAAAATTAAAGATTGCGGTTCTATATGGGGCAGATGCGGTATTTATCGGCGGTCAACGATTTTCTTTGCGTTCTCGTGCTTCGAATTTTACGTTGGACGATATTCGTCAAGGGTGTCAATTTGCCCATGCTCATAATGCGAAAGTACATGTTACTTGTAATATCGTAATGCATAATGGGGATACAAAAGGAATTATCGAGTATTTAAAAGCGTTGGAAGATTGCGGAGTGGATTGTATCATAGCGTCCGGTCTTTCGATTATGAAATTGGTGTTAAAACATACGAAAATGGAAGTTCATGTATCTACTCAACTTTCTACTTCCAATCCGGAAGCGGTAAAGTTTTATGAAAAATTCGGTGCCCATCGGGTAGTTCTTGCCAGAGAATTAAGTTTACCGGAAATTGAACAAATAAAAAAATCCACGAATATGGATTTGGAAGTTTTTATCCATGGTGGAATGTGTGCCAGTATATCCGGTCGTTGTATGTTATCAAATGTTATGACCAATCGAGATGCCAATCGTGGTGGGTGTGCTCATAGTTGTCGTTGGCAATATGATTGGATTGAAAACGGGAAAAAGAAGAATGCGGAGGGAGAGTATTTTGCGATGAGCAGTAAGGATTTATGTGCTATTCGAAGTATTCCCTCATTAATGGATATGCAGATATCGTCTTTTAAAATCGAAGGAAGAATGAAATCGTTACATTATATTGCGACAGTGGTAAATGCGTATCGCCATTTGATTGATGAATACGCAGATACGGGTAAAATAGAAGATTACCATGTATATGAGCGGGCGATATCGAAAGCGGAAAATCGGTTGACTTCCAGTGGCTTTTTGGAAGGAATGCCGACTACGGAGCAACAATTATATGATTTGAATTCTCTTGTTCCCACCAAAGAATTTGTCGGGATTGTCAAATATTATGATTCCAAAGAAAAAATAGTATATGTGGAACAAAGAAATTATTTTGCGTCATATAGTACGTTGGAAGTATTTACCCCCGATAAGACATTTTCTTTATCTATTTCACAGATTTATGATAAAGACGGAAATGAATTAGATGCGGCAAGACACCCGCAACAAGAGGTACATTTTTCTTGTGATATCGCTTTGAATCCGTATGATTTACTTCGATTGAATTAGATTTCGAATTTCCGTATAGGCTTTAGATAATTTGGAATAATCGATGTCTTCGATAAAATTAAATATATCACAGATATCTAAATTACAGGTAAGAAGTGTATATTCATCTTGTTCATCGGGTTTTACGGATAGATTGAAGTTGAGTAGATTATTGATTCGGAAATAGAGTTTTCCGTGATTGCCGAGTTGATAGGCTTTGTATATCAATTCTCTTTCAAAGTTATGTTTGGAGCCGTAGGCGTTATTCAATGACTCGAAAAATGGAGTCTGAACGGTTTTGTTTTGTATCATTGTATCAAGTCCTTTCGAGGTGAGTGATTTGTTAAAATTAAAGGTAAGAGAATATGAATTTCCGGTTCATATTCTTTTGAAAAGAGGAAATAAAAATATATATTTAAGAGTGAAAAATGAAGTCGTTTATATTACCACTCCCACTCCATTGACGGAATCTTTTGTTCGGAAGATGATCGAACAAAATTATGATATGATTGTCAAAGCATTTCAAAGGCCTCCTTTGGATCAAACGATTTTACATTTTTTGGGTAAAGCATACAAACTTTCTATATTTCCTTCGGTTAAAGATGAAGTGGTTATAAGAGAAGAGGAAATATGTATTTTTGTGAAAAAAAAAGAAACTGCCTATATTCAAAAAATATTACATTTATTTTATGCTAAAGAATTAGAAAAGATTGTCGAAAAAAATATCTTAAAGATAAAATATGATTTTCATATTTATTTTGATATTTTATTTCAATATAAAAATGTTAAAACGTATTTCGGATTATGTTATTTTAAAAAGCGGATAATCGTTTTATCCACTCGTTTGGCTAAATACGATCCTCGTTATATTCTCAGTGTAATTTATCATGAAATGGGGCACTTTTTTTATCACAATCATAGTATGCAGTTTTATAATCTTTTAGAACAAGTATTTCCAAATTATAGGAAAACACAGAGTGAACTTAGAAAAATAAAGTATAATGATTTTTTTTAGAGTTATTGATTTTTATACCGCAATTCTGTATAATAAATAAAGTATCGGAGGGATTAAAATGGTAAATAAAGACGAAGTATATGAACTTACAAGAGATGGAGAACAAAAACTCAAAGATGAATTGGAAAAATTAAAAACCGTTGACCGTATTCAAATTAGAGAAGCAATTAAGGACGCTCGGGAACAAGGAGACTTATCCGAGAACGCAGATTATTCTTCCGCTCGGGAACAACAAGCGAATATTGAAGCCAGAATTTTGGAAATAGAAAATATTTTGAAGCATGCGAAAATATTGGACGTTACACGAGTAACGGTAAAATATTTAGATAAAAATCGAGTTGTTACATATGAAATAGTGGGAACGATAGAGGCAGATCCTTTTGCCGGTAAGATTTCGAATGATTCTCCGCTTGGAAAAGCAGTGGTAAATCATAAGAAGAATGATATTTTCTTTATTACTACAGAAAGTGGAAAAGAATTGAAATTACAATTACTGGATAAAAATTAACCATAGTATATTACCGAAGAGAACTACAATTTGTGGTTCTTTTTTTTATTATAAAAAATATTTATGATATAAATTTCGATTATTTTTTCTTATTCTTTCCTTTATACTCTTGTTATGAGATATATAGAAATAATTATTTTACTGAATTTGGTGATTCATTTATGTTTTATTGGAGTTGCCAATTATATTTTTAAACAGAAGAAAAATAAGTATTGGATTCTTTTATCTTGTATCTTGGATATCTTTTATGTTGTGATGTATGTATATTTTCCTTATGTATTGGAACCGTATAAATATTTGGCAATATGTTGGATATCCATAACGCCATTTATAAAAAAAGAGTTTCATAGAACTCTTTTGATGGCTTTTGTGTATTTTTTACTTAATTTTACTTTAGGAGGGAGTGCGGAGATTTTGTATAGTATTATCAGTAATTTTTTGGCGGTATGTATTTCTTTGGCTGTAATTATGCTTTTATTATCCGTCTTTGCGTTATATAAGAAAGTTCATATCAATCATACGTCTTTAATGTATGACATTTATATTGAAGATGGGAATCAATCTTATTTTTTGAATGGATATTGCGATACGGGTAATTTTTTATCGACCGATGATAATATACCGATTGTTTTTTTGAATCGGAAGATTCATATCGGTAGATATAAAAAAAGTATTGTGGTACATACTGTTTCTTTAGAACAACAGATTAGCTTGTATGAAGTGAAGGAGTTCAAAATCAAAATCAAAAATAAATATGTTAAGAAAGATGTTTATTTGGCATATGCCGATATTTCATGTATGGTGATGTTTGGATTAAATATTTTGGGAGGATAAAATGTTATTTTTCAGACTTATAAAGAAATTTATAAGAGTACCAGATGAAGTATGTTATTTGTATAATCAACTTTCTCTTCCGGAGCCTCTTTCCGAAGAGATGGAGAAGGAATATGTTTTGAAATGGTTAGATGGCGATGTTTCCGCAAGAAATTATTTGATAGAACATAATATGCGTCTTGTCGTTTTTATAGCAAAGCGATTTGAATCGCCTAAGGTTTTATTGGAAGATTTAATTTCTATCGGTTCTATGGGTTTGATTAAGGGAGTAGAAACGTTTAAACCCGATAAAAATATTAAATTAGGAACGTATGCGTCCCGTTGTATTGAGAATGAGATTCTTATGTTTTTACGTAAGATTTCCAAACAAAAGGCGGAAGTGTCGTTGGACGAACCGTTGAATATTGACGGTGATGGAAATGAACTTTTGTTATCCGATGTGATTGCGACACCGGAAGCACACGCTTTGGACGAAGTTTTAAAAGATGAGAAAGAGAAGGTAATGTATCAAGCGGTAGAGAGATTGAAACCGAGAGAAAAGGAAATAATCATTATGCGATTCGGTTTGTATGATTCTCCGTCATTTACTCAGAAGGAGGTTGCCGATAAGTTAGGAATTTCGCAATCGTATATTTCCAGATTGGAAAAAAGAATCATTACTAAATTAAAGTCGGAAATCGAGAAAAAATTAACGATCATATCTAAATAATGCATAAATTGAAATAAAGTCTTCCATATTAAAATATGAAGGGAAAGATGATATGCATAAGGTCGAAATAACAGGAGTAGATACATCTAAACTCAAAACGTTGTCGAATGAAGAAATGAAAGAACTTTTGGAAAAGATAAAGTTAGGGGATATGCAAGCCCGAGAGAAAATGATTCAAGGGAATTTAAAATTGGTATTATCCGTTTTAAAAAGATTTAACGATAAAAAAGAAACGTTAGATGATTTATTTCAAGTTGGCTGTATAGGTTTGATGAAGGCGATTGATAATTTTGATTTGGCTCATAATGTTAAATTTTCAACTTACGCCTGTCCGATGATAATCGGTGAAATCCGAAGACATTTACGAGATAATGGTTCGATTCGAGTATCGAGAAATTATAAAGATATAGCATATAAAGCGATCAATTTTAAAGATAAATATATTCAACAACATCATAAGGAACCTACGATTAATGAAATCAGTGTGGCAATTGAAGCCGACAGTGTAGATATTATTTTGGCATTGGAAGCGATTCAAGATACGATCAGTATGTCCACTCCGATTTATGATAATGGTGGAGATGTGATTGAATTGGAAGATCAAATCAGCGACAGCAGTGATATTTTTGATGATTTTTTGAAGTCGAATATGATTAAAGAAGCGTTTAAGAGGTTGACAAATCGAGAGAAAACCATTATTTATAATCGGTATTATTTAGATAAAACACAAATGGAAATTGCGAAAGAATTGGATATTTCGCAAGCACAGGTTTCCAGATTGGAAAAGAATGCGTTAAAAGAAATGTATGATTATATGAAATAAAAAAAGAAGAAGATTATAGATGAAAAAACGGTTTATAATCTTCTTTTTTATTCTTTTTCCATTATCGTTTGAAAAATAAGGAAAAATGTGCTAATATTACATAGAGGTGTTTACGATGAATATTTGGCACGATATTGATGATGATAGAATTTCGAAAGATGAGTTTGTGGCGTGTGTTGAAATTCCGAAAGGAAGCAAGAAAAAATATGAATTGGATAAGGAAACGGGATTGATTATATTGGATCGTATATTATATACGTCAACGCATTATCCGGCAAATTACGGATTTATACCGAGAACGTATTCTCAGGATAAAGATCCGCTCGATGTATTGATTTTATGTAATGAAGCGTTCGATCCGTTGGTTTTGGTGCGGTGTGTACCAATCGGTGTGGTAAAAATGATCGACAGTAATGAGTGTGATGAAAAAATCATTTCGGTTTGTATCAATGATCCGTCTATGAATTGTTATAAAGATATTAAAGATCTTCCGCAACATTTATTTGATGAGATAACCCATTTCTTTACCGTTTATAAAACGTTGGAGAATAAAGAAACCGTCGTTACCGAGATATGCGGTGCCGAAGAGGCAAAAAAGATCATTCAAGAATCTATCGATGCGTATAAGAATTTATATTTGAAGTAGTAAGGAGAGAAAAAATATGGCATTAACTGCTGGAATAGTGGGATTACCGAATGTAGGGAAATCCACACTTTTTAACGCAATAACGAAAGCGGGGGCACTGGCTGCCAATTATCCGTTTGCCACAATAGAACCCAATGTGGGAGTAGTGGAGGTTCCCGATGAGCGATTGACGGTTTTATCGAATATGTATAAGCCGAAAAGGACGATACCTGCGGTATGTGAATTTACGGATATTGCAGGTTTGGTAAAAGGAGCGTCTAAAGGCGAAGGATTGGGAAACCAATTTTTGGGGAATATAAGAAATTGCGATGCGGTTTTGGAAGTGGTGCGTTGTTTTGAGGATTCGAATGTCATTCATGTAGAAGGGAATGTGGATCCGATTCGCGATGCGAAAATTATAAATCTGGAATTGATTTTTTCTGATTTGGAAGCAGTGGAAAAACGAATTGTAAAAATAGAGAAAAAGGCTCAATCAAAGATAGAAGACGCACCAATTGAGTTTGCGTTATTGAAAAAGATTCAAGCCCATTTGGAAAAAGAATTGCCGATTCGGACGTTGGAATTGGACGAAACGGAAACAAAATATATTTCTTCTTATGGTTTTTTAACTTCCAAACCTTTTATGTATGTAGCCAATATAGCGGAAGAGTATATTGCCGAACCGGAATCGGATCCGATGTATTGTAAATTGAAAGAGTATGCTGAAACCACCGGTTCTCGCTGTATCGCTATCTCCGCTCAAATCGAATCGGAGTTGGCAACATTGGATTCGGAAGAACGGGATTTGTTTTTGGCGGATTACGGCGTAAAAGAAGCCGGATTGAATCGGTTGATTCGGGAAACGTATGATCTATTGGGATATGCGACTTATTTTACGACAGGACCGGACGAATGTCGAGCATGGACATTTAAGAAAGGAATGCTTGCCCCACAATGTGCTGGTATTATTCATACGGATTTCGAAAGAGGTTTTATTCGTGCCGAAACGGTAGCGTATAAAGATTTGATTGAAAGCGGAAGTATGTTGAAAGCCAGAGAGGCAGGATTGGTTCGTCAGGAAGGAAAGGATTATGTCGTTCAAGATGGCGATATAATGTTATTTAAGTTTAATGTTTAAAATTAGGCTAGCATTTTTATATCGACTATGATATAATCTTAAATAGTTAGGAGGGAAATAATAGTGAAAAAGATAAAATATGTTTTAGCGGCTTTGGTTGCTTGCGGTGCCGCATTCTCTTTGGCATCTTGTTCAAAGGTAACGGAAAAGTATGCAGATAAGGTTACTGAGGCTTTCAAAGAAGATGCGAAAGATACCAAATATACTTATAAAAAGGTATTGAAGGATTTAGGCAAAGAAGCAATCGATATAACGATTGATGTGCCGGTGGTAGGACGTAGCGGAGTTATCGTTGCCGTTAAGGGTTGTAAATCCAAAGAAGACATTGAAAAGAAGATAAACGATGGTAAAAAAGTCGAAGGATTGGTTATTACGATTGCCGGTGATATTGCTACGGCTGCCGTATATAAAGAAATAAAATCTTCCGATTTGAAATAGTGTTTTCGAATGGGGAAAAGGGTGAATTTATTCACTCTTTTCTTTTTGCGAAAAAATTGACAATATTTTTCATAATGAATTGATAAAACACTATTTTTTTGATACAATAAAAGAAGAATGTGTCGCAGTTGGGAGGTAATAAAAATGGATTTTTTTGATATGGTTTCGGACAACTTTTTTTCTTTGTTATCCAGCAAGAATAAAAGATTGTATTTATCTTGTATTTTACAATCATTTAAGGTATATGAAACAGGTTCCATATTGGGTATAGATAAAAAAGTTATTGTCGATGATCTAATATATTATTTGGACACGCATACTTATTTATATGATGTGGAAGATGAATCCGATGAAGAAGCCGACCCGAAAAATAAAAGAGAATTGGCAAATTATGTGCTGAGAAGATTGGAAGAATGCGGTTGGATTTATATAGATGTAACCAATGATTATGAAGAAATATTGAATTTTACGGATATAGCGATTATCGTATGTGAAGCGTTGTTGAAATCTTATCCGCAATTTGAATATGGCGACGAATTGCCGGCGGATTATGTAAATCCAAATGAGTATCAGGGGTATATCTATTCTATTTATTCTTTGTTGAATCAAAAAGAGAACGTTGAATACGCCATGTTGTTTTCTTTGATATATTCCGATACGAAACAGTTGATTCGTGCTATACGTCGATTAGATGCGAGAATGAAAGAATATATTCAATCGGTAATTGATAATACGGAGATTAAGGATTTAATGGAACGATTGATTCAATATAAGACCGATATATATGATTCAAGTTATATGAAATTGAAAGTTTCCGATAATATCAATCGGTATCGATTGGCAATCGTTACACGATTAAAAGAAATGCAAAGTGATGATGGTATTGTTAAGGCGATAGCGAATAATTATATTTCCGTTTCGAAGTCGATAGAGGAAGCAGAACAAAGGGCGGTTCGTAATATAGATGAAGTGATTGACGCTTTTAATGCGATTGATGATTTTATTGCGGAAATCGATAATAAGAATAGAATGTATGTCAATTCGACAATCGGTAAGATTAAATTTTTATTGACGGAAGAAGATAATGTAGTCGGTAAGTTGAATAGGATATTAAAATATATTAAGACCAGCAATCAAGAAGGAAAAATAGATAAAGCGATGAGGTTGGTGGAAAATCTTTATGATTTCCGAAGCCAAAAGATTTATTCGGAAGAATCGTTATACGCTCCGAGAGGAAGTTACAGTAGGAATTATAATCAGGTTTTAGATGATGTAGGACTTGATTTTGAAATGACGGAAGAGTTTAAGAATCAATTCCGAACCTCGTATAATGAGGATTATATTTCATCTTTTATGGATATGTATATGCAGGATAACATGATGCAGGCTTCATCTATTATTGATTATGATTGTGGAGATGATATGGTTTTAATGGTGGTTTATTGTGTGATTTTGGCTGTCGATAGAAATTATATTGTCGAACTTTGCGATAATGTGATAGATCATAAAAAATTCAGATTGAGGGATTTTATTATTAAGAGGAGCCAACTATAAATAAATCAAGAGATTTTTAATAAAAAAATTGAAATATTTATTTATAAGAATTAAAGGCA
>CANQDJ010000031.1 GCA_947592005.1 uncultured Anaeroplasma sp. | reverse complement strand
GATATCATGCCAATTGTAATTTTATTTATTTTTAATTATTTTTTTATTCCGTGTCTACTTGACAAGGGTCAGTTCAAACTGTTCCTTTTTTATTGTACCTATTTTACAGCCGCATTACATAATTCAATAAAACTATCGGCATTAAGAGAAGCCCCTCCGACTAATCCGCCATCAATATTCGGTTGAGCCATAAGTTCATCTACATTTTTTGTAGATACGGAACCTCCGTATAAAATACGAATTTGATCTGCCGCTTTCGGACTATATAAATCTCGGATAAGACTACGAATATATCCACAGGCCTCATCTGCCACTTCAGCAGAAGCAACTTTCCCTGTTCCAATCGCCCAAATTGGCTCATACGCAATAATAATATTATTTAACTCTTCTTCTTTTACATTCAAAAAAGCCTTATGAATTTGATTTTCCAATATAGTATGAGTAATTCCGGATTCTCTTTGTTCCAAAGATTCACCTACGCAAAGAATCGGTTTTAAATTAAATTCCAATGCCTTATGAATCTTTAAATTCACTGCTTCATCGGTTTCATTAAAATACTGTCTTCTTTCACTATGCCCTAAAATAACATACTCAACACCAGTACTTTGAAGCATGACCGGTGAAATCTCTCCTGTATACGCTCCGCTTTCCTTTTCATGCATATTTTGAGCACCGATTCTTAAATCATCACCTTGTCGTTTTACCAAATCCCGTAAAATAATGGCAGGTGCACAAATTATGGAATCTAATTTTTCATTTTTCGGAAGCCGGTTGCTGACAGCATATATAAACTGTAATGCCTCATCTCTTGTTTTATTCATTTTCCAGTTTCCGGCCATAATAGGTTTTCTCACGTTAAATTCTCCTCTAATACTATTTTTCCAATATTGTCGCAATATCTTTAATTGCTGCTTCGGCTTGCTCTCCGGACGCTTCGATAACGACATTTTCTCCACTCGGGATTGCCAAAGACATTAACCCCAAAATAGATTTGACATCTATTGTTTTGTCATGATAATGTAAATTGATATCAACGGAATACTTTGATGCCGCTTGAACAACCTTCGCCGCCAAACTGGCATGTAAGCCGACCGTACTTTTAACAACAATACTTTTTTCCATTTAATTTCTCCTTATGATTATTTTTCATCAACACAGGCGATACCAGGAAGTTCAATCCCTTCCAAATACTCTAAAGAAGCACCGCCACCTGTAGAAATATGACTAACCTTATCGGCATATCCCAAAGATTCAGCCGCTGCGGCAGAGTCGCCACCACCTATAATCGTATTGGCATCTTTTAAATTAGCCAATAATTCACAAACACCAATCGTACCAGCAGCATAATTCTTCATTTCAAATACACCCATAGGTCCATTCCAAACAACTGTTTTTGCGCCATTTAATTCTTTTGCGAAAAGTTCCAAAGTCTTAGGCCCTATATCCAATCCCATATCATCAGCATCTAACGCATCAACAGATTTTACCGTTCCCTTTACATCTTCAAATGCTTTATTGACAACAGTATCAACCGGCAACACCAATTTACCCTTGCCTTTAGCCAATAATTCATTTGCCAAGTCCAATTTATCTTCTTCGAATTTAGAAGTACCAATATTTTTACCCATAGCCTTCAAGAAGGTAAACATCATAGCACCACCGATTAAAACCTTATCTGCTTTATTCAATAATGCTTCAATAACACCAATCTTATCGGAAACCTTTGCTCCACCTAAAATCGCAACATACGGACGAACCGGATTATCTACTGCACCACCAATATACTTAATTTCTTTTTCTAATAAGAATCCTGCAGCCGTTTCTTTAACGTTTGCCGCAATCCCGACATTAGATGCAGCGGCACGATGAGCTGTACCAAATGCGTCATTAACGAAAACATCACCCAAAGAAGCCCAATATTTTCCTAATTCTGGATCGTTTTTAGATTCTTTCTTTCCATCTAAATCTTCATATCTCGTGTTTTGGAACATAAGGATTTCTCCTTCATTCAATGCGTTAGCCGCATTCTCCAATTCTTTTCCTCTTGTAGCATTAACGAATTTTACCGGTTTTCCGATTAATTCTTCTAACCGCTTTGCCACAGGAGTAATATCGTTCTTTGCAATATCCGCTTCTTCTTTTATACGCCCCAAATGAGAGAATACGATAGCCTTACCACCATGATTAACAACATATTCAATCGTAGGTAATGCCGCACGAATACGTGTATCGTCTGTTATAACTCCGTTCTTCATAGGAACATTAAAGTCTACACGAATTAAAACTTTCTTTCCTTTTACTTGTAAATCTGAAACAATTTTCTTTGCCATTTTTTCTGATCCTCCACAAAATTATTAAATATTTCACGCATTACATTATATCACATTTTTTAAAAATAATACAACAAATCTTTTTCCGCAATCGTTTTCTTAACGAATGAAATGGTTTACATTCTTCATATAAACCATTTTTCTTCTTTATTTTTTCATTTTCAATGCCCGCATTGCGTTCAAAACGGCAATCACACATACACCCACATCAGCAAAAATCGCCCATTCCATTCCAAGCAATCCAATACCGCACAAAATCAAAGTAACAATTTTAATACCTATCGCAAAAAGAATATTTTCCAAAACGATTCTTTTCGTCTTTTTCGCTATTTTTACCATTTTAGGTAAAGCCTTTAAATCATCATTCAAAATCACAACATCAGAAGCCTCAATAGCGGCATCGCTACCAACTTGTCCCATAGATACTCCTATATCCGCCAAAGCCAATACCGGTGCGTCATTGATTCCATCTCCGACAAAAACGACTTTATGATTTTTATTTTTCATAATCTCCGTCATTTTATCCACTTTATCCTTTGGAAGCAATCCAAAATAACATTCTTCTATTCCCAATTTCTCACAAACATCTCGAACCGTTATCTCCGTATCTCCGGATAAAACAATTACTCTTTCATTCATTTTCTTTAACTCGGCAATACTTTCCTTTGCTTCCTCTTTTACAATGTCCTGTAAAATAATAGCCCCAATACATTTTTTATCTTTGGCAATATACAAAACACTTCCCGCCGAAGTAATCAAAATCGGTTCAATATCCAACTTCTTTAAAAGTTTCCCACTCCCGCATACATATGAAATATCTTCTTTTTTTCCGATAATTCCATACCCCGGTGTTTCTTCTATCTCAAAATCATAAGACTCTCCTTCATACGCTTGAACCGCCATTGCCAATGGGTGCGTGGAATTCTTTTCCAAGCCTTTGGCTATCTTCATTACTTCATTTTTATCTTCGGCAATGATTTCCTTAATTTCAAATTTAGCCTTAGTAAGCGTCCCCGTTTTATCCATTATAATCGTATCGCAAAGTGCCAAATCCTCTAAATAACTTCCGCCTTTAATAATAATTTTATGTTTGGCCCCCGCTCCAATTCCCGCAAAATAAGATAAAGGAACCGAAAGAACAAGTGCACAAGGACAAGAAACAACCAAAAAACTCAGAGCCCGATATAACCAAATCGAAAACGTATCTTTAAATCCCAAAAACAAAGGCGGAATAAATGCCAAAATCACAGCCGATAAAACTACAACAGGAGTATATATTTTCGCAAATTTAGTAATAAATTGTTCGCTTTTCGCCTTCTTCATCGTCGCATTTTCGACCATATCCAATATTTTTGTCGCCGTTGAATCATAATATTCTTTTTTTACCGCAACAATCAAAGGAGATGTCGTATTAATACTTCCCGATAAAACAAAATCCCCGATTTCCACATCGACATCTAACGCTTCTCCGGTCAAAGACGCAACATTGACGGCCCCTCTCGATTCTGCCACTCCGTCTAAAGGAACCATTTCCCCAGGACGTACTAAAATTCTCGTATCTATTTTAACGTCTTCCGGCTCGACTTCTTCTCCGGATTCCAAATAACATTTCGTTACTTTTAAATTCATCGTATCCATAATCGCCTTACGACTGCGTTCTATGGCAATTCCTTGGAACATTTCTCCCACTTGAAAGAAAATCATTACCGCTACGCCTTCTAAATATTCTTTTAAAACAAACGCACCGATAGAGGCAATCGTCATTAAAAAAAATTCATCTAACCATTTCCCTTGAAAAATATTGCGGAACGCCCCAAATACAATATCATATCCGGCAATAAGATATGCAACACAAAATAAAATAAAGGAAGCCAATTCATATTGTCTTAAGCATATCGCTACAATCCATAAAATCAAAGATATGCATAATCGAATAAATAAAATCTTTCTTTTCATAAGCGTATTTCAATTTCCGGCTCATTTTTCTTACAACATTGAATGACTTCCTCTAACAATTCTTCTTTATCCAATTCCAAAAGAATCTTTCCCGCAACAAAACTCATCGTCGCTTGAACTCCTTTAATTTTATTTAATTGTTTTTCCAACTTCGCCGCACAATTCGCACAACATAATCCTTTAAATCTTAAAATTTTAGTCATATTTTATTCCCCTTTCGATTAAACAATTATTTAATCGTTTAATTATATTATATCCAAATAATGAGGAATGTCAACAACAAAATGAAAAAAACTCCTTGTAATACTCCATAAAAAACATACCATCTTTTTTGACCTTTAAAAAAATACTTCTTCTTGGCCTGATTATAAAACAAACGAATTGCTTGACAATACCGATTAAAAAAAATATAACCCATCCATAAACATATCCAAAGAAAAAAGAAAAAACAACCAAGCCATTCCATATAACCACCATTATACTATATGCATTAAGAATATTTTTTTATCATATTCGCATCAAAATAAAGTGGTAAACTATAATGTTCATATAAAGCCCTTTTTGCCTCTAAACTTCCCAAATGATAACTATATTCCAAAAATCTAACCTTATCATTTATACTATTTTTCTCTATCAAATTCAAACAAGCACATTCATATAAAAAATATCCACTGTTCATTTGATATTTCAAAGTTAAAAACGCCAGATAAATATGATATTTCAAAGGTTTATCTACCACAGGTAATTTCTTCAAATATTTTCGGATACGATAATAATAAATCCCCGATTTCAAATAATCTTCATATGAAGAATAAGAATCATATTGTATATTATCTTTGATTTTTTTTAAAATTCCTTTATATGTATCGAATTCCAACCTTTTATTTACTTGGTTATACACCATAAAAGAATCTTTATAATACCAATCATAATAAAAGGAAGGAATATACTCCAATGGTCTTTTATATTTGGTTAAAAATTGTAAAAAACTTTCCGATTTCACAAAATCAAATTGATAAAATTCCTTTTTATATGCCGAAAGCACACTAACAAAATCCTTTTTTCTTTGTTCATTCCGATATCGAAAAACAAATACTTTTTCATAATAAGTATCACATATAAAATCATGAAATCCTTCCAAAGGTGATATATCGATATGAATAGCCTTCGATGGCTTAATATTATGTTTCGAACAAATATTTATTAAAAATTTTTCTTTGATTTTTTCGATCACTTCTTTAAATCGTATTTCATATTTATTATTATCCAAAACAAATTCCTTTGGTGTATCATATGATACTGCCTGAGTTTTTACCAATTCATTTAAAACAAATTCCGGATCGGACGATGAATACGATACGTCCATTTTCCCGTCAAAAGATTCTCCGGTTTGTTTGTTCTTAAAAAAATACGCATGATTCAAAAGATTGCATTGAAAAAAATAATATGCAATATACTTTTCCTCTATCGTCAATAATTTTTCATCAAAAGACGATTCGAATCTCGAATCATTTGCCAATTCATTTTTAAATTGTTCAAAGGCTTGTTCTTGACTCATTTGTTCTTCAAAAATAAAATAATTTCTTTCTTCCATTCTATCCCCCTATAACTATATGAAAAAAAGAAATAATCCATTCTATAAAAAAATTCGGATAACCCCCTATCCGAATTTTATCTTTTATTCTTTATTTTGGCGATTTTAGAAATAGTTATTACTTCTTCATTTCGATTATCTTTTTCCAATCTACCCAAAATAAGATATAACTCATCTAAAATCAAATCTTCTTTGAATTGCGAATACTCTTTCGGAAATAAAACAAATCGACTTTGACCAGATGAATCTTCTATTGTACCGACAAGCATTTTTTCTTTCTTCTTTGTCGTAACGTTTTTAATTTGTTTAAAACATATCAACAAACGATTGTCTTTATTCATAATAGCATTCTTTAGCGGAATGGTCTTATATTTTGATATAAGGGGTTCAATATGATTAAACACATTGTATTCTAAATTCATTCCCAAATATTTCCATTCTTTTTCTTTTAAAACCTTAAAATCAAATTCTTTTTCTTCTGCTTTCACATCATCAATATATTTCATAAATAACTCGTCTTCATTGGAAGAAACATTCATCATAGATCGCTTGGTTTGACCGAAAACATCTAACGCTCCGGAGTAAATAAATGCTTCAATCGCCGAAGCAGATAAAAAACCACATCTTTGCTTGAATTCTTTAAAACTCTTGAAAACTCCGTTTTTATTTCTTTCATTTATCACATTTCCCGCAACCGTATCTCCAATAGAAAAAATCGTATTCAAAGGCATATATATCCCCGATTTCGTCGATACAAAAGACGTTGTCGAAATATTGATGTTCGGCTTATACGTTATCAATCCTCTTGTCCTAGCATATTTAATATAACTGAAAAGCGTCCTTGTGCTACCTATAACGTTATTTAAAATGTTCGCCATAAACACAGGAAAATAATTCGCTTTAAAATAAGCCATTTGATAAGATAACAACGCATATGCTACAGAATGAGAGCGATTAAATCCGTAATTGGCAAACTTAAATATCAAATCATATACACTCCCCGCAACCTTTTCGTCATATCCTTTTTGAATGGATTTCCTTATAAAATCCTTCTTCAATTCCATTAAAGTAGTCGAATCTTTTTTAGACACAGCCCTTCTTAACACATCGGCTTCTCCCAAAGAATATCCAGCGAATACTTGGGCAATTTTCATAATTTGTTCTTGATAAACTATAATTCCATACGTCGATTTTAATATCGGCTCCAAATCCCGATGCAGATAAGAAAAAGATTTACCATGTTTCCGAGCCACATATTCATCGATATTTTCCATCGGCCCCGGACGATATAACGCAAGTACCGCAACCAAATCTTCAAAACAAGTCGGTTGTAATTTCGTTAAAACATTTCGAATGCCGACAGACTCCAACTGAAATATTCCCAATGTATCGGCTTGTTGTAATAAGGTATATACCTTCCTATCATTTAAAGGAATATTCCTTAAAACTGTCATATCAAAATTCGGTAACTCTTTCATTATATTATCTATTATAGTAAGATTTCTTATTCCCAAAAAATCCATTTTCAACAACCCGATTTCTTCCAAATCGGAAGATTCCAGTTGAGATTGATATAATCCGTTAATTCCTTCTTGAAGAGGAATAATTTCATCTAAAGGCAATGCGGATAAAATGATTCCCGCAGCGTGAGTAGAAATATGTCTGGGTAATCCTTCCAACCCTCTCGCAATATATAAAAATTCGGCAAGTTCATCTCCATGATACTTCTCAATCATCTCATTGAATCCATATTGCTCAACCATATCAATAATTTGTTCAAGACGACGAGTTTCCATCTTTCTTATTCTTCCCAAATCTCGAATAGATGACTTCACTTGAAACGTTCCGAAAGCCGATATATTACAAACATGATCGGTTCCATATACTTCTTTAACATGCTGAATAACCCGATCCCGATCCACGTCCGGAAAATCGGTATCTATATCAGGCATGCTGATTCGTTCCGGATTTAAAAACCGTTCAAACAATAAATCATATACGATGGGATCCACTTCCGTAATTCCTAGGGAATACGCCACCAAACTTCCGGCAGCACTTCCCCTACCCGGTCCAACTAAAATTTCATTTTGTTTGGCATATTTAATAAAATCCCAAACTATTAAAAAATAATCATTATATCCCATTTTATCAATGACATTCAATTCATATTCCAAACGACTGTAATACACCGCATCGGTCGTTTTTCTTCTTTGTAATCCCTTATGACATAAAGCCGATAAATACTCTTTCGAACCAACTCCTTTTGTATAAGGATACTTCGGTAACGTAACTCGCTGAGAAAATAATTCCAAATGAATTTGACGAACAAAGTCATCAATTCGTTCATCGGGAAGAGGATTAATTTCAAAACTATAATCTTCAAAAGCGGATATTTTAATTTCTCTTCCGCCAATCGCCGTTAATGCTTCATACAATGCCACATCACGATTCATTAAATATTTACATTGATGTATCGGCAAACAAGAGATTCCATTGGAATTGGCATATTCTTCCATTTCCTTATTTATTTTCAGTTTATCTAATTGATTGGTATAACTGATTCCAATATAAAAACACTTTATATTTTGCCTTAAATTTAAACAAAACTCATTCAAAATTTCAAATTCATGAGAATAAAACAACCGTTCTAAAAACGAATCATTAAAAACAAATACACAAATCAAATCCGAAGTATAAGGAAAAATATCTTGTATGGTTTCAATCCCATTCGTCTTATTTAAACTCGTTATCTTCAATAAAGCCTGATACCCATTTCTGTTTTTTGCATATAATAAAACTTTAGAAAGATTTTGATCTTCCGTACGAAAAGAATATTCTAAACCGATAATCGGCTTAATTCCTGCTTCCATACATTTTTTATAAAATTTATAATGACCATATAAATTACTATCCGTAATCGTTAAGAAGTCAAAAGAATACTTTTTCGCATAGGCAATATATTCCTCCAACCGATTGGTACAATTTAACATATTGTATTCTGTTTGCCCATACAAAAAGCCTTTCATTTTTCCTTCACTTCCTTTATGACTATTTTACAACAATCTAAAGGATTTTTAAATGCTTTTATGTTTTTTTATCCGAATGGATTGAATTACCAACAATCCAATCAAAATGCCAATAATCAAAAGAAAACCATATTCTTTATACGATTTCTTTTCTTCCTTTTGAACCAATCCCTGTGCATCACTCGAATTTCCCACTTCAATCCACCCCGGTTCATTTATCGTAATCTTTATTTTGGCCGTATTGGATAAACCGGAAGAATTCATCACATATACTTCCGCCGTATAATTCCCCGGCAAAGAATAATCAACAGCGGAATCATCGATTTCCATGCTTTCCTCTACCAAAGGATCAGAAGGATCTTCCACATGAACAAATTCCGTCAAATCCACTTCTTCTCCCAAAACAAACGATACATTTTCTACCAAAATATTCGGTTTTTTAGTAGATAAAAGCCGAACTTCCAACGCTTTGGTTGTCGTATAACTGCTGTCTTGATAACTATACCAAACCGTATAATTCCCCACTTCATTTTTCAAATTATGTCGATACGTCAGTTTTGTATAGTCAATTGGAGCATTATCCACAACTTGATTCACATACATTAAAAAATCATAGGAAGAAAAATTCAAAGAATAATCCAAAATAACCGTTTCCTGAGATAAAACAATTTCCGGTTCTTTATCATCTACCACTCGAATAAGAATCGTCTTTGTTGTTTCTAAATCAGCAAAATTCTTTACACGGATCGTATATTCTTTTTCGGAAATGGTTCGATTATCAATTACCGGATATTCAATGTATTTTGTCAAATCTCCGTCAATTTCATCAAACGCTTCAAAATATTTACTAATATCAAAAGAATCATTCAACGGAATATTCAAAACACTCCCTTCATTCTTATATATTAAAACCGGCTTGCATTCCTCATACACTTCTACCGAATACGTCTTTGTGGAAGCATTTTTAGAAGAATCTACCGCATTAACCGTTACCGAATATGTTCCCGGAATATCTTTCACCAAATTCGTCGAATATGTTATTTCACATTGAGAATCATAATTATCTCGAACTACAACATTATCCAATGGATTGAATTCGCTTTTTCTTCGAATCTTCATCGTAGGATTATAAATCTCAATCGTTGGCGGAATCGTATCTTGAACAACAAATTTCACTTTACATTTATATCCCAAACAAGTTCCCGGTCGATATTTTCCATTTTCATATGCCTTATACCAAACCTCATATTCACCGACTTTCGATGTATCCACATCTTGTAAATAATACATCCAATCGCCATCGATAAGATATGTAATTTGAGCATCTGTCAATAAAATATTATCTTTATATAAAGTGGCTTGCGGTTTATATTTATAATTTTCCAGCGATTCTCCTACCGGAATATAAACAATAGAATCTTTCCATTCATACCGCCAACTGGCAGCCCCACATTGAATCGAAAAGAAAAATAATAAAAAGCCAATACTTAAAAATATATATATCTTTTTCATACTACTTCTCCTTTAGTTGTTTATACGTTTGTTGAAAAACCTTATATCTGGCCATTTTTCCACAAAGAATACATAATTGTTCTAAAAAAAACTCTTTGGCATATCCGTCTTTCGTTCTTTCAATCGTAGGTATAGCATTTTGAGTGATAAAAATATATTTATCTTTATCTTCTTTCAACAATAAATACTGTAAATACAATAAATTAAAATCATAAGAAAAACTTAAGTCATTCATTTGCGAAATTTTCTCTACGGCAGTATCGTAATCCGAATAAATCAACCCTAGATAATAATAAAACGGTCTAATATTTTCCAACCATTCTTTTTTGATTTTAATATTCGGATTAAATATTATTTTCACCAATAAACTTAACGATCTTTTATATTCTTTTTTATGAATAATACGATATATATTTTTATATTCCATAAATTGCCGTTGTCTTAACAAATAAAGACCTATAATATAATGTGCCTCATCTAATCCTTCGGTATGCCCTTCGGACGCATACGCCCAAATTAATTTTTTATATTCCAATAAACAACATGGATTATTTAAAATAAATTCAATATACAATTTATATTTTTGGCATAACAACATTTCCTCGGTAGAAATTCCTCTTGTTAAACTCAAAGCATTGAAATTATCCAAAGCCTCCTCAAATTCTTGATTATAAAATGATAAAATTCCACTGAATATCGCAAACACAATCAAATCCGAATCCATCATAGACGAAACAAGACGAATCAATTCTGAATATGTGTTATTGGCAGAATATAAATCTTTTTTTATGATAAAATAAATAAATTCAATGATTCGGTACCGATAATTTTTCAACCCCAATCCACTGTAATACGCTTCTTCTATATAATCGACATTTCCCAATAAAAATGCTTTTACTACATCTTCCAAAGTTATTTTCAGTTTTAAAAGTGTATTTACTTTCTCCGGTTTTAATTCTAACCTCTTACAAATTTCTTTTAAAAATATCTTGTTTGGGGCTATCTTATTATTTTCTATTTTACATAGATATGATGGGGAACATATATCACTAGATAAAGACTGTAAAGTAGTCGATAGATTAAGTCTTCTGTCCTTAATTTCAATTCCCACGACATTATTCGAACTATCTCTTCTGAATTTTCGCATTAAAAATTCTTGTTTAAGTGCATTTAAACTATATTTCATATTTTTTCTCCTTTTTATTTAATTCTAACATTATGAGAAAAATTGTCTATAGAAAACATAATGGATAAAAAAAAGTCGATTTGGTGCAATTATTACCCCTTATAAAGTATTAAACAAGAAAAAGAAAATATTTGTTCATTGCCAAAAGAAAAATGACTGGTTTGATATTGAATTTCTATAATTTCATTCTTATCTTTTAAAAACGTATTTACCGCTTGTTCCAAATCTTTTTCATGTTCAAAATCAAATAATTTAACTTTCACAATACCCCTCCCTCCTTTTTATCATATATTTAAAATCATAAAAAAAATAGAGAAAATTCTCTATTCTTCATTAAATATAAAATCATTTTTCAATAGCCGCTCTTTTAAATTCGGAATAATCACATCTTCATGTAAAATGCGGAGAAGTTCTTCTTTTCCAACCCATTTAAAGTCTATCGTTTCTCCTTCTTGAAGAAGAATTTTTTTCTTATCTATATCCACTACACACAAATAATCATAAAATAAAGCCTTATCCATATCAGAAGAACTTTGATTGAATAATCTTAAATTATCAGATAAAATCCCTGTTTCCTCAAATAACTCTCTTTTCGCTCCTTCTAAAGGAGTTTCTCCTTTTAAAACCGCTCCTCCTGCCGAAGCCTCCCAATAGCCTGCCCAATTCGCTTTTCTTAAATCTCTTCTCATTAAAAGATACTCTCCGTCTATATGTCGAACCAAGACTTCACAAACCATATAATATAATCCATCGGGAATATTCAACTTTTCTCGCTCAATAACATATCCCGATTTGGTACCATCTTTATAATATGCGTCCCAAACTTCCATTTTACTCCTCCGATATTTTAATATTAAATTTGCTTGCCAAAATAAGCCCGAGATAAATAAAACTCTATCCCAATAAATAGGTCAACATAATATGAAAATCTCTCCGATTGATATCATGCTTATTGGTTACATAATTCACAATAAAATTACTGATAACATATAAAATATATCCGATTAATATAAATGCGATAAAATGATCCAAATCCGTTCGATAAATCCCCATAATTACAGCAAAAATAATATTTAAAATATGGAAACACGCATAACAACCACCTACACTCGCCATAACCGGATTTTCATTTCCGCGAAAATATAAGCAATTATTCCTACTATCCCTATACCAAAACCTATAATAAGATAATAATACCAATCTATAAAAAAAGGAAGAAACCGAATCTGCATAATCAAATTCAACGTATGAGCACTCGCAAAAACAATCGCTCTAATCACAAAATATTTCGGCTCTTTATTTTTAATCAATAAAATATCTCCTATGGCAGATAAAAAACAAGAAATATAAATGTATCAAAGAAATTAAAATGAACAATCCTATAAAAATCCAAAACGGGATATCATATTTCATTTTCTTATCCTCCACTTTTAAAATCCAAATAAATAAGAAAATATAGGCAAGCCCAAAAACATAATTATCGTACAAACGATTAAAATATAGAAAGTAATTTTCAACTTTACATTATTAAAGGCAATCAATGCTTCATCTTCTCGTAAATTTGCTCGTTTAGCCGTAATAGACTGATAAGTCATAATTAAAATTACAGCCAAGGTAAAGATATTAATCATCGTTATCAACGAAAACAATCTGGCATCGGATACCAATACTTATCCCAACCAAAATCGAAGATATTGCCCCAAACAATCCCGTTCCCAACATATCAATACTGTTTTCTCCATTATGGTTTTGATTATAGAAGGCAATTCCTATCCATAAAAACAGTATATGCAAGCAATGGAATTAAAACAAAGCATAATGAAACAATTAAATGAATTTTTTGGGTTTTATTTAAAATATTGAAACTATTTTAATCCCCATTTTTTTAATTTTATTTTCTTTTTTCTTTCCTTTTTTCACCAAAAGCACTTCCTTATTTTGTAATAAATCGACAGTTTATTTAATTTATTCTCAATCAACAATTTGAGGATATTTATATCTAGCCTTAAAAGTCACAGGATCCAATATAAAATTATCTTCAACTTCCCCATATGCTTTATAAAATTTAGGGGATTGTGAATTAACATCATACAATCTATAAACACAATAATTTTTTTTATATTTTTTTGATGTTTCTATTTCATTTTTACTTACAAAAAATTCGGTATCCACTTTTGAGCCTGTAGTTTTAACTTCAATTTTTATTGGTATTACTTTCCCATTTTCATTAACATCAAAAGATTCTATATCATATCCATACGTATCAGATTCCATTGAAGTCCATTTAATTTTACTAATATATTCTTGAAGACCTAAATTAGTTAATTTTGTTATCTCATAACTCATTACTAATTGTTCTCCTAACAATCCATTTCTAATATCTTTAGAAGCCTTCTTTAAATAATCTATTTTACTAACCTTAGGATTTGTTATACGTTTAAATTTATTTGTTCTATCAATCTTAGGTATGACTTCTATTATTGTTCTCTCAAAACCAAATGGTATTTCATTATCAGGATCCACAGTTTGTTTAATCTTTTCAATCGCCTCTTCAGCAGTTAATATATTATTGTCCTCATCTGCAATAACATTCTTAATAATTTGGTCATAACTTGCGGTTTCCATATGACTAACAATAAAGTCATAAATTTGAACTAATTCAAGTAAATCGGCGTATAACACTTCATTTGTAATATTATTACTTTGATAAAATTTAGAAATAATAGTAGTTCTTTCATAACCATAACCTAAATCATGTTTTCCATCTCCCAAAACAATATCTCCATTTGTAAAAGAAGTATTTCCTATTTGAGATTTAAAATAATTAGCCACTTTAGTAGCATATTCATATTTTTTAGATTTATAAAGATTTTCAAAATTTGTTATGCCTTGAGCTAAAGTGATATAAAATCCAGACATATCTTTTCTAAATAAATATACAATATATAAGCCTTTTTGAGTTGTATTAGTTAAGTTCTTATTCATAATGGCAATCCAAGGATATTGAGTTTTATTACCTTGTCCCATAGAACCTTTAATAATAAAATCTTTACGATTTAACATCTTAGTTAACGTATTAGGAATTTGGCGTATCAAAGTGTTATAAACATCAGATTTTGAATCAACTCTTACACTCCCATCGATGTATTCATTTAAAATTTTTTGAAACAATCTCTTCATAATAGTAAATCACCTACATATACTATACTTTATTGTGTTTTCGGCACTTCATTTTTCGAAAAAATTACGAAATATTATCATTATCATCATAAGTATACCATATATTAAGAAAAATCTCAATTTAAGCATTCATTTACTTTAACCATATTATAGTTATCTTATGATAATTTCTTAATAGTTATATTTTGCTTTTCTTCCCATAATAAAATACCTCCAAAGTAAACTTATAATTTCGAGGCCGAATCCCCTAGGGGATTGTTTCCTTTTAATTATTTTCTTTGTCTACTTTAGAGGTATCATATCAATTAGTGTCCTCCACTATTTTATTAAGCCTTAACATATCATCTATTATGATACATTAAGATAATCGTTAATTTACTTTTTATAAAACTTTTTCCTTCTATAAACTTTATTTTCTTTTGTATGTTCCATTTCTTTCATCTCGAGAATTGTCCATAATGAAACACGGTCTTTATACTTATTTGTGTCTGCTAAAAAGAAGGTAACAGGAACAGATATGCCTAATGGAGAATTTTTAAAAAACAATTCTAATATTCCTTGTTCAGAATCTTTAGTGAAAAGAATATCAGCACTTATGTTATTAAATGAATTTTCCTTAATTCCTTTCATCATTAATTTATTGGTAAACAAGATATCTTTAAGTTCATTGAAATGATTCAATCTATCTTCCATTTCAGATAAAAATATACTATTTTTTATAGTTTCATAAGTAATATTTTTAGATAGAATTGCATCATAAATCGCACTACTAGACATTTGAGCCTCATCCAAATCTTTCAATTTATGAATTCCAATTAAATGTTTAAAGTGTTCTTCTCTAAATACAAGTTCTAATTCTAATATAACACCTTTACGAGCGGCTTTACAATAAAATCTCTTGTTATTAAGATAATCACGATATTTTGCCGCTTCATATATTTTATCCATTAGCATCCCCCCTTTTAAAGAAAAAACCTCTAATATGCATTAGAGGCAATTTTTAAAACTATGCTTTTATTTTCGGTAGGAACTACCTATTCAGGCTCTGGCTCAGCAATAACCAATGACTGCCCTCTTCACTAAGCCTTCCTGACCAAACTTAGTGCTTCATCGGCTCCCCTTACCACCCTCATTAAAGATTCGTGTAAGCAGGCGAAAGTCTACCTTCGCACTTTTATTATATGCTATTTCCACTTTTTATTCAATAAAAAAAAATAAAAATAGAGTTAATTATAAAAGTAAATTCCGCTGATAAAGGTTGTTCCAAATTGAGGTGTTATATAATTCAATGAAAAGTGG
>CANQDJ010000030.1 GCA_947592005.1 uncultured Anaeroplasma sp. | reverse complement strand
GCCCGTAGGAGCAATTTGTGGCTCTACTACGGACTTTTTTTATATCTCGATTTTTAAAACTTAGGCAAACTCGGGTTATAACAAAAACATTTAAAATTGTAAATAATATCTACTCCATAATTCTTGCATAAAAGTCAATATATGGTTTAAGCCGTTCCAATTCTTCTCCGGAAATCTTTTTCGTAATACCCATATCTCCCAAAGATTTCTCTATATATTCTTTCGGAAAATCCGATTTTACTTTAACAATATACTTTGCCAATCTATATTTATTTCCAATACAAGCAAATTGAAAAGAAGGCATAAATTTCTGTCGATAATCTGACAAAACCAACCCCAAATCAAAAACAATCGAATTGGCAGTCGTCGGTCCTGCTCCTTTACCATACATCATTTGTGTCGCGCAACCTTCCCCGTGATAACGAATCAAATTATATTCATAATCCACATTCGCCAACAAATCACTTTTCTTCACTATAACCGGTTCTACCGCAATCTGTATTCCCTGCTCCGTCAAATCAGAGGAAGCGACAAACTTTAATTTATAATCCAACAAATCAACGACTTCCACCACTTCTTTATCTACATTTTGAATCCCATAATGATAAATTTCGTCCAACGAAATCTGACTGTTATAACAAATCATAGATAAAATAGCGATTTTTCTTACCATATCCAAGCCTTCCAAATCCGCCGTCGGATTCGCTTCGGCAAATCCCTTTTGTTTGGCTAAAGCCAACGCTTCATCAAACTCAATCTTTTCTTGATGCATCGACGTTAAAATGAAATTCGTCGTTCCGTTTAATATCCCTTCGATTTTGGTAATATGATTAAATGGTGCACTATTTAAAAGCGTATGCACAATCGGTATTCCACCACCTACCGCTGCTTCAAACAACAACTTCACCTTTTTTTCCATCGCTATCGATTGTAATTCTACATAATGATTGGCAATTACCTCCTTATTTGCCGTAATAACGTGCTTAGAAGCCAAAAGAGCCTGTTTCATATACTCATAAGACTGACTTGCCCCCATCATTTCAATTACCACATCGACATCATTATCTTCCAATATAATTGAATAATCGGTAATCAATAAATGCTTATCGATTTTTTTATTTTCTATATTGCGAACAAGAACATATTTAATATTCACTTCATACTGTTTAAAAATATCGGCTTCTTTTTTAGATAAAATGTCAAAAACGGCTTTCCCGACATTCCCTAAGCCCAACAACGCAACATTCATATTATTCTACCGCTATCAACATAACATCAATGACATTTTTACCACGACGCATTTCCTGAATCAAATCTTGAATGGAAATCTTCATATCCATAATCGCTATCGTAAGAGTAACAAAAGCGATATTATGAATTGGAACTTCCTGATTTATTGCCAAAACATTCGCATTCCTAGACGCAATTTCATTCAAAATATTCGATAAAACCCCCGGCTCATCTACCAACTTCAAAGACAAAATGATATGCTTACCAACCTTAATAGATGGTCGATTCACATAATCTTTATACTTGTAAAAAGTAGAACGGGAAAGCCCCACCTCCTTACAAGCATCGGAAATATTTTCCCCTTTATTAATCAATTCTTTAATCTGTATTACCTTTTCAAAATAATTCGGCAATACCTTTTTATGAATTACAAAATAATCATCATTCATACTATTCCTCCCAAACCTTTACACCTTGTCCTATTTTTAAATCTTTGGTTATAAATCCAAACGGATTAAAAATCATACTATTATCTTTATACCCAATCAACAACAACGTCGAACCGCTTCCGCTGATTGCCAAAGCCACTTCTTTTTCTTTACAAATCTCTTTAATCGTATCATATTCCGCAATCAAACTCTTTCGATATGGTTCATGTAGGCGATCATCAAACAATTCCTTCAATAAAGAAACATTTCCTTCATTCAATGCCTTCGGCAAATGAACAATTCTTCCCAAATTATGAACAATATCCGCATATTTTACCTCTTTAGGGAGTACTTCTCTAGCTTGTTTCGTCGATATCGGATAAGATGGTATCCCAACCGTAAAATGTAACTTATCCGCTACAGGATAAGAAATGCACTTATAGATAGTATTTACCTTATAACTCGCAACAAACCCTCCAAAAATCGCAGGAGCGACATTATCCGGATGTCCTTCTATTTCACAACAAATATTCAATATTTCTTCCTTAGATAATGGTTGATTCATAACCGCATTCGCTCCGCATACACCACCTACTATCAAAGAAGAACTGCTCCCTAATCCTCGACAAATCGGTATTTCACCTTGAAATCCAATCTCTACAGGAATCAGAGGACGATTTAATTTTTTAAAAGTATATGCATACGCTTTATAAACCAAATTATTCTCTTTTTTACGATATGGTGGTTCAAATCCGACAAAAGAAAATTCTGTTTTTCTTTCAAAAGTAAACAAATTCGCCATATCCAATGCCATACCCAAAACATCAAATCCTACACAAACATTCGCTGTTGTCGCATTGACTTTCACATAAAACATTTTATCACTTCCGTAACATATTCTTCTGCTTCTTCCAAATCCACACTTTCCCGTTGAATAGGAGGATAATTTACATCAGGAAGAGAAAAACCCAATTCCTTTAAATATTGTATAGCCTCTCCAACATCAAAATGTTTACCGAACGCCTCACAAACAGTTTGGGCAAACTTATATGGCGAAGCAGTAGAAACAATTACCGTCTTGCAAGAATCCTTCTTTTCCTTCCGATACTCTGAATACGCACTATATGCCACAGCGGTATGTGGATCAATTAAATACCCATATTGTCGATATATTTCCTTAATTATATTTAACGTAGTCCTTTCATCAGTACTATAGGCATAAATAAAATCCGGTTTATATGGAAAAACATATTCTCCTTTTGTTTTTAATAGTTCCATATATTTATTGATATCTTCACCATTTGGAGATAAATAATATAAAAACCGTTCCAAATTAGAAGAAATCAATATATCCATAGACGGAGAATTGGTTTTATAAAACATTCTATTTTTATCATATAATCCCGTATGAAAAAAATCAGTCAATACAGCATTCTTATTGGAAGCACAAATCAAATTACGGATAGGCAATCCCATTTCTTTGGCTAAATATCCCGCAAAAATATTACCGAAATTACCGGTAGGAACATCAAAATCAATATATTCTCCATCTTGAATCTTCTTCACTTTTACCAAATAAATATAACTATAATAATAATAAACAATCTGTGGAACCAACCGGCCGATATTGATTGAATTCGCACTCGAAAGTTTCAATTCTTTATGCTTATTCAAAAACGATTTTACAAAATTCTGACAATCATCGAAATTTCCCTTTATTGCCAAAACCTTCGCATTTTTTCCTCTAAAACTACACATTTGTGCTTCTTGTATTTCCGATACACCGCCATTGGGATATAATACGACAATCGATACCCCCTCTACATCACGAAAGCCATTCAACGCCGCCCCTCCCGTATCTCCGGAAGTAGCCGTTAAAATCGTAATCGTATCTCGAATATGTAATTTCTCTTTCGCAAGTTTCATAAGTCTTGGTAATAAAACCAAAGCCAAATCTTTAAAGGCAAGAGTAGGGCCATGAAACAATTCCAAAAAGTAAGCATCATCACATTCTTTTATTTTTACAACATCTTTTGTATCAAAACTCTTATATGCTTCATTGACTTCTTTTTGAATATCTTCCAACGCAAATTCCGGAAAAAAAGCCCATAAAATTTTGGCAGCCATTCCTTGATATGTTTCATGAATCAACGTATGATAATCTATTTTAGGTAATTCATCGATTACATACAATCCTCCGTCTTCCGCAAGCCCATTCAATATCGCTTCGGACGCACTTACTTTTTTATTTCCCCTTGTACTATGAAACATAAAAAAACCTCCTGAAAAAGAATTTATTTTATTATAATATGTTTAACCGACAAAAACAAGTGTTTTTCTATAAAAAACAAAAAGTAGAAATTATCTTTCGATTTCTACTTCGCTTACATAATCCAATACTTCACCATCTCGCTGTAAAACATTACACCCATCTGGGATAACTTTTATCTTTTTAACTCGATGAATTTCAATATGTTTTTTAAATAACGTATGCCAACCCAAGAAAATCAAGGGGAACAACATCAATAATTTTTTCGCACTCAAAGAATGAACGATACACAAATCCAAATACTCATCATCTCGAACCGCTTTCGGGGTAACCTTCATTCCGCCACCCATATATTTCCCGTTATCGCATATAAAAAACCAAACATTATCATAATGTCTTAATTGTCCATCGATCTCAATATTCATACTATACGGCCGATACGTTTTTATCGCCGCTATAGCAATGGAAAAATAACTTTTCCCAACTTCGGAAAATTTATATTGAGATTTACTTCGACATACAATCGCATCAATTCCCATTCCTACACCATTAACAAAAACAAATTCTTCTTTTCCATTCACTTTCATTTTCGGTAGATTGGAAATACAATTCGTTATATTAACGTACTTCTTCTTAAATTCTCTGGCAAAATCATTTCCCGAACCACAAGCATATAAATATAACTGACATTTTAAAGGTTCCCCTTGTATGCGATTTATAAACTGATCCAACGTCCCATCTCCGCCACATAAAATCAAAGTGTCATTCGCCTTACATTGGCGGATAAAATTCCGTTCTTTTCCGCTAATCTCGATTAAACTTATTTTATAACAATCTTCCTTTTTGGAAAACTTTTTATAAATCTTATCTACCCTTTTTAAGATGTCTTTTCTACTACTTTTCGGATTGAATAATAAATAGAACAAGTTACCACCTCTTGTCTATGATTATAACATTAAATTACCGAAGCGACAAGAAACTTTCATATTCCGACATAGAATTATACTTTAAAAACTCGGAAATATCCAAATTTTTCCCAAAAAATTCCATAACATCGCCAATTTGAACCGTATCATCTATCCGAACAAAACAATGATTCATACAAACTCTACCGACTACAGGATATGTTTTATTATGAAAATACACATATCCTTTAAAATGCGGACGAATCCCATTATAATATCCAACATCTAATATCGCAATGCGTTCCGTTGTTGTCGTTGTATATTCCCCTTCATACCCTATCGTTTGATTCGGAGAAACGACCTTAATATGTATTACCTTTCCATAGTATCCGAAAGAATCGGAATACAACGCCTTCCCGATACGTATCGGAGAGGTGGTTTGCCCAATAACCATACTTCCTCCGAAATGATACTTTTTTCGCTTGTTTTCGCATAATTCGGCAAGAGATTTCATTAAAATAGAATTATCCGATGTTTGTTTATAAAAATGAAAATAAATCGTATCTAAAAACGGATCTTCCCAATCCATTTGATTTAAACTATCCAATCCAAAACGATGCATACCGATGTCTATTTCTACCGCATAAAAAATCTTATTCTCCCGAAACAATCGAATTTGTTGTTCGGTTTGAGCAGTTGGAATAATACGATATTGTTTTAAATACACTATTTCCTCACAATTTCCAAAAAGAATAACCTTTTCTTCACAATACCCTCTGAATCGTATAGCCTCTTCCAAAGTATTTACCGCAAATTGTTTAATATTGTTTTTTTCCGCAAGAGAAACTACTTCTTTCATTCCAAACCCATACGCATCATTTTTTAATACCAGACATAATTCATTTTTTTCTTTCAATTTTTTTATATTTTTATCTATTTGATCATAAAATATAACTTTCAAACCTATCACCGATTAATTATATGAAAAAAATTTTTAATTATACTTTTTCTGTTTTATGCATATACTAGTATTGGTGATGGCTTTGGAGGATTTTTTGATTATAATACTGGTACTTTTTATTATACTGTTTATAGCGAATAAAATACCCAAAACCAATTAAAAAAGACTGTTAGGACCCTCTAACAGTCTTCAGACTGTTGACAAACTAAAAATGTTAACAGTCTTTTCTTTTTAATTGAAATTAAAATCATTGAATATATAAGAAGATAATTTCTCAAAATCTACTGCATCATCGGTTAAATAATCTGCCATATTATCATCCGTTTTATCAGAAGTATCCAATAATACTTCCCCATCATTATAACATACCAGAATAACCGTATTCAAAGCGGTGGAAGGATCATAAATTCCCAACGCTTCTTTCGCCGTTTTACGATCGGCTATTTTATCTATATATTTTGTGGCATTGACAAAATATATCTTCTCGGAGAAAGAAAAATATTCCGCTTGTGCCTGCAAAGTAGATATAGTCGATACCGAATTTGCTACAGTAGAACTCGCAAATACCAAAACAAACGTTTCGTCATTATCAATCTTTTCTTTGGCCTTATCTAAAGATATCACTTCAAAAATATGATCTTTCGGGATATTCGCACCCGCTTTTTTCCATTCTTTATAAAAATTATTACTCTTGCAACCCACCAACAATAAAACACCTACGAATAATACCATAAAAGTGGATATATATCGATAAATTTTTTTCACAAAAATATACCTCCATTCATATAAATGCTTTTATATTATAGCACAATCTATAGAAAAAATATAGTATTAAATTATTTTTTCCTTCTACTGCTTTTCTATAGGCAATAAATACTCTCCACGATAATTCGAAAAACTATCATCAGGATATTTTTCATATCGTTCGGAAACTGTTGCTTTTTCAGATTTATAAATCCATAATTCCTTTTGATTCCAACATAAAATTTCATCAATTCCGTCTTCATCGATATCATAAACTTCACAACATAAAGTCGGGTGTCCATCATACGGGAATAAAACCACTTTATCCAAATTCCCATCTATAAGTCCACCGTCGGTCCCACTATGCAACAAACAAAGAATATGTTTTCCGTCATAATTCACAGGAGTAATCACATTCCCATTGGATTGTTGTTCCATCTGGTAAAGCAAATCTCCTTTATAATCATACATACATACAATTCCATCACTACCCCAAAACGCAGTGGCACAAATTTGAAGTCCTTCTACATCAGAATTATATTTGGCAACACTGATTCTTTGTGCATGTCCGATTTCATTATGTTTAAAAATCGTTCCGTCTATATTAACGATATTTACTCCCTCATTTCCACTGGCAAGAATAAGACGTTTCGGATCCTTTTCTCGCAATTTGGCATAAATGATTTCATCGGTATGATCACTATTCATAGGTAAAGAAAATACCATCTTTCCATCATGATCTATCATATCATATCCAACAAACATTTCATCTTTCCCATCGCCGTCAAAATCATAAATATACGGAAAATGGCCTGTATTTTTATGGTGATACCGCCAAATATTTTCCATATTGTGATTATAAGCCCATACATTTTGATATCGGTCTTTAATAATAAAATCTCCTTTATATCCAAGCCCTTCAAAATCCGCCAAGCGTATCGCATCAACATTTAATCTATAATATGGTTCGTTTTTTACATTCTCATCTTGATAAATAACAGGCGTAGGCATTCTTTTTAATACTTTGGCAGTTAATAAGTCTATGATAATAACTTCAAAATCCATAGAATAAATCACTTCTAATCTACCATCATTATTCCAATCGGCAATTTGAAATGGTAAATCACAAGAAATAAGTGTATTATCATCACAAGAATTGGCTTCTCCGATTTGCCATAATACTTCCCCGTCTAATGTAAAAGCAGTTAAACAAGATAATCTGGCAAAAGAATCTCGTATCATTCTTTTTTGATGTTGTGCCATTAAAAATATAGGTTTATGGTCCACCATAGCGATACGAAGTTGCCTGCCGGTTCCGAAATTTTGTAAAGAAATTTTATATAAACATTTTAATTGCGGATATTCTTTCCGTTTTTTCTCTATTCGATTCTTTTCCGTTTGTTTCTTTTCTATATGACTCTTCCAATTCTTTTTTTCAAACCATACTTGTATATCGCTATATCGACAAGCACTTTTCGCTACACAACCAAACAATCCCGAAGTAAAGATCATATCCCCTTCTAAAACAAGTTCTCCATCAACATATACCAACGTATGATCAGATACCGATATCTTAAAATGATACGTCTTTGTATCGTCAATTATAAATTCTTTTCGAGCGATAAAATCAAAATTTTCTTCCACTCTACGATATAAAGCAATTTCTTTTCCATTAATTCCAACCGCATAATAATTCCTAGAGGTCGTATAACAAAAAGCCATTCCACAAAAATGCGCCAATTCAAATAAACGGATATCAAACTCTAATATATATGGTGCATAAACCTTATTTTTATTTATCAAACAACAATATACATTGGCAAAGGCATTTTTACTTTGATCGCCTCGATTTTGTTCCAAAAATCGTTTCCCATTTCTTTCTGTAACAAGCCAACTCCCGTCCAAACTCCGCCATTGATGTAATGAAATCGGATCATACCAATTCCCGTATTTTCCTTTATGAATAAAATGATGATATTCTCCCAATGCCGAATGTTGTCTATCATAAGGAAACTCATTTAATTCCAAATCTTGAAAATCTTCTTTAATCCATAATTCCATTTTCTATCTCCTTCCGTATATCTCTTATATCCTTATAAATCGGGACTCCCGCCGCTTCCAATCGTTTAAAAGATTGATGTCCACAACTAACCAATCTACACCCAATTCCCATCGCTTTAGCTACTTCATAATCATGTAGTGTATCTCCTATAAAAAGGGCTTCTTCAGGTAAAATATGGCTCTTTTTGATAAATTCCAACGCAATATCCATCTTACTTCCCGCATGAATATTATCAATTCCCAATATTTCATCAAACCATGTATCGATATGATAGTATCGACATTGTTGGAGAAGGTTTTGTTTTTCACTTGCGGATAAAATATATATATGAATTCCTTTTTCTTTTAAATATTGAATAGTTTCCAAAACACCATCATACAACCCACATTTTAAACTCATCGGTTGATATTTTTTTATAAATTCTTCGGCCAATTCGGCAAACGATTGAATAGAAAAATCAATACCGGCAGCCAAATAATAGTCTTGAATGGGAAAAGTAAAAACTTCTTTATATCGATCGATATCTATTTCTTTTTTATTTTGTTTTCTTAAAAATTCATTTAACAGATTCAAACATAATTCCACATCATTTATAATCGTTCCGTTAAAATCAAAAAAAATATGCTTAATCAATATATCCCTTCTTACTCATAAAAACTCATCATTGTCCATAATTCTTTTTCTAGCATTTCCTTTAACCAATCAGGAGATAAAACTTTACATTTCGAACCAAAAGATAAAACAAAAGACAAAATCATATTCTTATTTTGCATATCACACATAAAACGAATATAATGCTCATCTATTTCTTCTATTTTTTGATTTTTACCATAAATTCTTTCCTGCATAACCGTTTTCAAGTCTTTTAATTCCAATTCGATATGATAATATTCTCCGTTTTGTTTCATGCCGAAAGAATCTAAAAAATCAGACTCTTCATACGTTTTTAACAAAGTAAAATGATTCCTTGTTTTTACAATCTCGGTTATTCGATTTAACTTGAAATATCCAAAATCGTGAATTCGTTCATTCCAAGCCAATACAAACCAAGAACCATTATAAACAAATAATTTATACGGGTGTAAAATATGTTCTTTTACCTGATTTGAAGCCGGAAGATACTTCACTTCACATTTTAATTGTTCCTCAATGGCCTCAGATAATATTTCATATCTTTGTTGTAATAAATTCCTATCTATCGCCAAAGGAAAACGATCGATCATAGTTATCGGTTCTACTCTTTGATTGGAAGGAAAAGTGGACATTATTTTTCCCATTACTTGTTGATATGCATTAAACTTTACGAAATCCGAACATTCTTTTAAAAAATTCGTTCCTTCTTGAAGGAGTTCTTTTTCCGCTTTGGATAAAGAAAGAGATGGCAATAATTCCCTTTTATCCAAACGATATCCACCATATATTCCTTTCTCCGATTCTACCGTATATCCGGCGATTTCCAATTCCTTCACATACTCTTTGATATTTCGCGGATTTGTTTCCAAAAGATCGGCAAGTTCTTTCGTTGAAACAACATCTCTACAACTTAATATTTGAATCATTTTAATACACGCAGATGTTTTTCCCATCGAACTATTCCTCCTCTTTTATTGGCTTATAACAAAAAGGGGGATTTATAATCCCTTTTTGTTATTTAAAATATCTTCCGTTATCGGTTTTAAATCTTCTCTCTTTAACGCAAAATCCACAGTGGCTTCCAAAAATCCCTTTTTAGAACCCAAATCATATCTTTTGCCGGCAACTGCCAACGAATATACCTTTTCTTCCACCATCAACCGCATAATAGAATCCGTTAATTGAATTTCTCCTCCGGCTCCTCTTTGTTGAGATTGAAGATATTTAAAAATTGTAGAAGTTAAAACATACCTTCCGCCAATCGCCAAATTAGAAGGTGCTTCTTCCGCTTTTGGCTTTTCAATAACTCCATTTAATTCAACCAATCGATCCATCTTTTTTTCTTTCGGAGAACAAATTCCATACTTGGAGATATCTTCTTTGGCCACTTCCAACGTTCCCAAAATCGTTGAATTTGTCTTTTCAAACGCTTGAATTAATTGTTTGGTTACCGGCTCTTCTTCCCCAACATATAAATCATCACCCAACAATAAGGCAAATGGCTCATTGCCGATAAATTCCTTTGCACATAAAACGGCATGCCCTAATCCTAATTGTTCCTTTTGATAAATATAAGAAATTCTTACATCCGAAGGAATTCGCTTTAGTAAACTTACTTCTTGTGTTTTTCCTTTTTCGGTTAAGAATTGTTCTAAATCCCCATTCTTTCCAAAATAGGTTTTAATACATTCTTTTCCTTCGCTGATAATAATTAAAATATCCTTTATTCCGCTTTCTATTGCTTCTTTAACAATATATTCGATTGTAGGTGTATCTATAATCGGTAACATTTCTTTGGGAACGGCTTTTGTAAAAGGTAAAAAGCGAGTCCCAAACCCTGCCGCAGGAATAACGGCTTTTGTAACTTTATTCATTTATATCCTCTTCTTTTTCATTTTTTTCGTTAGAAACGATTGTTTCATTCTCTTCTGTTTCTATCTTATCCGTTTTATCAACCGGTTCAAAAACAATAGTATTTCTCTCCTCTACAGAATCCACTATTCCCTTTTGTTCAAGAAGCGAAACATTTTTGCTTACCATCTTTTTAGTAGCCCCATTTGCTGCCTTCCCATCATCGGAAAGCATCTTTCTTTTTCGACTGGCTCCTGGATTTTTATGTAACCTTCCATCTCTGGATACCAAAGATTTAAGGAATGCAAAATGGAAAAGTAACATATATAATAAGAAAGCACACACCAAATATAAAGCGACAATTCCTATAGTTTGCCAAATCAAAGACGTCGGTTGTAAATATTTATCGGAATGACGGAAACTGTAATTCTCAATCTGTTTGAATTGGGCTTCAAACCCGTTCTCTCCTCCATAAAATTCATTAAACTTATCTTCCGCATTTTTACTGATTTCTTTATCAGAAGAATTGGCTTCTTCTATATAAATATTATAATGTTCCACCAATGGGGCAACATCACTGAAAAATTCTTGAGAAAAATCCAAAGATACTTCTTGGGTGTATACTTCATTACCACCAGAATCTAAGACAGCCAAAGAAGTTATATTTTTCAAATTCATTGCCTCTATCATATCAGAAGTAAGAGTGATATTAAAAAATCCCCAACTATCATATCCATTGAATAAATTTCTTTCTCCATAAAGTAACGCTTCTTCTTTCGTAGAAGGCTTCGCCACATATTTTTTCGCGTTTATATCATTGGTAATCTTAAATTCATATACAAAACTATTTTCATTTTCATCGTAAAACTTTACTCCACTTGAATTGATATATTCTGTCGTCTGAACATCAATCAATTCAAATTTAGGATTAAAAATATAAATATAATAAGAATTATCATAAGAATTCTCGGTCTTTTTTTCTTCTTCGGAATAATATGTCGTAGCCGACAATGTCGTAGACGGGAATATCGCCATATCCAACAGATCGGTTTGGTCTTCAACTAAACTTCTTTTATCCAAACAACCGCCATGAATCAAAGCCACTTCTGTATAATCTTGTTGTTTTATGGCTTTATTCGTAATTTTCAATATATAATTAAATCCATTTGAATTATATCCGATAATATAAATCAATACCGCTAAAATAAGTCCGAAAGCGATATATAAAATTTTCAAAACACTTTTTATCATTTAAAATATTCCTTTCTTTTCCCATATATGTTATTGTATCATTTTTTGGAAAAATTTCAACACTTAGACCTTTACAAACTTTTGTTTTTGTGTATAATATTAAATGCAAGTTTTATCTGGCGCACATGGTGAAGTGGTTAACACATCGGATTGTGGCTCCGACATACGCAGGTTCGATCCCTGTTGTGCGCCCCATTTGTTTTTTCAATCGCTAAATGCGATTTTTTTATTTACAAAAAAATTCCAATGTAAATAGAATACATTGGGATTTTCTTTATTATTCGGCAGGAACCCAAGCCTTTAACATAGTAAAGTAAGCTTGTAGCGTTTCTTGCGTAGTGGAAGAAACAACATGATTACTCTCGTCTACTTTGGTAAATATCACAGCGGAATCTTCTTTCATTTCTTCCAAATTATATAATCGATAATTCATCTCCGTTACTTCTTTTTGAGGAATACCATATTGATTTCCACTAATATTGAATCCGCCCCAATCTCCAGGCAAATTCAATGAAATCTCTCTTTCTTCCAGCGAATATCGTTTTTCCTTCGATTCTTCGTCTTCGGAATAAATTACAGTATAAGGATTTTTATCTTTTTCACAAATTGTTTCATAATTGAATATCGCCACTTGTGTTTCCGTTTCGCCTTTTTGAATTATACTGTTCAACATCAATCGTATCGTATCGGAACAAGTCAATTTATAGATGGCTTCAGAATCGGAATTCTTCGCTATCTGTTGTAGATCCAAAGACGCTATAAAGTTTTCATTTCCCGAAGGATTTAACGTATGTATTGCCGTAAGTATATGAATTAATTCGTCTTGTGTTAAAACCGGCATATCCGTATATTCTTCTTCTATATCGTCGATTTCGGCATACATTTTTACTTCTATATTCCCTTCACAACTTATCTCTAAATTTTGAGTGATGGTTGCCCGAACAATAACACTATTCGTAAGACCTTCGTATTTTTCTTCTTCGGAAGGCATTGTTAAATTTGTTGAATCATTTACTTCGATATTTCCTGTATCCGGATCACCGTAAGCGGAAGAAAATGAATTTAAGAATTGTAAGAATTCGGTTTTATTAATATATTTCCCTTTTCCACCAAACATATCATTTTCTTTTACTCCGTCCGGAATAAAAATACCATCATTGGACTCCAAAGTTTTGGAAACTTTAAAACGAATAATATGGGATTCCGCCATTTCTTCAAATTTAGATTTTTCAATCTGCGTCATAGCGAAATCGGTTGGATTTTCTCCTCCGATAGAAATCGCTCCTTCATTTCCAATCAAATCAATCAAAGAATGAATCTCTTCCAATTTGATATATTCCAATTGTGGATCATTATAAGCATTCCCCGGAATTTCTCTATCCAAAGCCTCTTCTATAGAGGAAGAAATCTTACGATATACAATTTTAGATTCTACGATTTGATCAAGTTTTTCTTTGGTTATAGTGATATTTCCGAAATCCATTTCATTTAATGTAAGTCCTTCTTCCGATGCATCAAATAAAATTTCAAGTGATTTCGTCAAATCAATGATTTCGTTTGTCGTTATAACTTTATATTCTGTAATATTTGTTTCATAAATTCCCGTAGAAGGCAAATCGTTTTCTCCGATTTTATCGATTAAATGTTTGGATATAGTATAATGAAGAATCGTAGATCTCAATAGATTGGTCATTCGTGTTGCGTTTATTTTTAAAGAATTCATATCAAAGTGTGTAACATTTTCGATATTATTTTGCCGAATAACATCTAACAAAACTAACGCTTCCCCATCTTGATTGTCTTTCGATAACCAATTTTCAATATCATGCATTTTCGTAGGTACAACAATCACTTCATCTTGACCTGCTAAATTATCATGTATCATTTTAGATATAGTTCCTTCGATAATCGAACTGTTTCTCAATAACTCCGGAAGAGTTTCATCATGAATTAAAACATTGATATCCAATTCTTCGTTTTTTTGAATCAAATCGATTAGAACCGGTAAATTTTTAAACAATCCCTTTAATTCTTCTTTTTTCACAATCGTTATATCGTCTTTCCCAACTTCTTGACTGCGTAATGGAACATATATTTCCAAAACGGTAGAACTATTTAAGGTGGCACCCAAAATATATCCTGAAATCGCATATTCAAAAATCTGAGATTCCAAAATTTGATCCAAAATTGTCTTTGAATTTCCTTCTTCAACCGGATCATTTAAAAATCCGGATAATTCTTTAATTTTATCGATATCGCTCGTATTTTCTCCACCAGAAAAACTTTCAAACAAAATTCTCGAATTTTCATTTTTGGCAAGAAATTTCAAAGTAGTCAAAAGATTATATACTTCTCCATATTGAACAATTTCTCCATTGGAATCCAAGATGTTGGCATAATCGAAGGTCGTCGGAAGTTGAGCGTCCGGAATAAATCCTTTTACCATTGACTGAACCATATTTCCAAAGAAAGACATAGATAAAATAACGCCTACCAATTTGGATTGCCCCAATCCATTGGTTACGGAATCATATAATTTTTCATTTTCTATTCTGTCTTCATTCTCTTCGGCAAACAATTCAAATATGCCATTTACCATATTGTTTTCGCCAATGACACTGATTTTATCGTATAAATTCAATGCGTCTAAACTGATACTCAATAATTCTTTTAATTCCGCAACCCAATCAATTTGATCTAAATTGACATTAGCCAACCGAATTGCCTTCGTCGTTACCGATTCATTAACTACTTCGGTTTGTTGCGTGTTTTGAACAAGGAAGTCCGCAAAATATTCATATAGATTTTTCAATACCCCGTTCAAATTGGATAACCGAGCGGGATTCTGGAAAATAGACATTTCCAAAACAATAGGAACCGCTATTTGACCATAAGAGATAGAACGTCTTAAAACTACATTTTGGCTTCCCTCATCTTCATTAACTTGAACTTGTAATAATTGAATCGTAGATTTTAAAAGACTATTCACATCTTTTTTATTCATTAATGCGGACACTTTAATTCCTGTTTCTTTATCAAACAATATTTCTATAATCTTTTTTGTATTTTGATCAATATTATTTAAAAAACTAATATCTTCTTCTATATGAGAAGCGATGGAATCAACCAAAGATAGACTAAAATTAATAAAATATGTTTGAGAATTAAACGTATCTATCATTTTATCGAATTCTTCTTGGAATCCATCTTTTTTCATTACTTCTATAACCACGTCCATTATTTTAGACGATGTTGCCGTTTCTTTTTTATTAATAAAATCGGAAATTTCTTTAGAACCGTACTTCATTAATAAATTCAATGTTTTCATACTGAATTCGGTATATGCCCCAATTTCTCGACGTAAATAAATGTTTTGATCGATTCCTCTTGTATTATCCGTCAACCCTCCGGAAAAAACCAAATCTGCCGCATATAGATAAAACGGAACTTTATCGGTATCTTTAAATGTATTCAACACCTTAAAAACGCCTTGACTTCCATAACTTCCCAAACATTTATAGATCTCATAATATTCATTCAAATCTTTAATATTCAACGTATTATCTTCTTCAAAATAAACATTGGGATACTTATCATAATCATGATCCCCGATTCCACCACCGATGATAAACAACAAACTTCCCAAAAAAGATAATCCAATCAATCCACCGATTAATCCTCGAATTCCACCAATTAAACCACCCAATAATCCATGATGTTGATATGGCCTATCACTGATGGCATCACGATAGGCTCTCTTTTGTTTTCTTTTATATCTTCTTTCCGGATAAAATATAAAATAAAGAATGTACATAAATAATAAAAGAATAAAATAAACAATATATAGAAGTAAGGCAAGTATAATATGGTATGTTATATTGACCAAAGTTGCCAAATATGCACCATTATCTTGAATAATCAACTGAAACCCATTTCCAAAAGAAAAATTCTTTGGGATAAATTCAACTAAAATCTGAGTAAGGGTTGTGGCATCTTCACTGACACCCATCAAATTTTGTAAAGAATTTGCCGTAAATTTCCCTAAAATAGAATTTGTTAAACCTACAATCTTCTCATCTAAACTATCCATATTGATAAGAATCAAATATGTTATAATACAAATTAAAAAGGCGATTCCCGCATGCAAAAACAATATACTGCTTTTTCTTAAACCACGAACCATACCCAATAATACCGCAGATAATATACCAATCAAAAACAAAACAGTCGGTCCCCAAGCGAATATAATCCGTATCCATTCTGTGTTCATGTTTCCTCACCTTTACCTTAAAAAATTCTATATACATATTTTACATTTTTTGAACTTGTTTTACAATAACTATATTTATCCAATTTTAAAAAAATTCATAAATTGTTCTCATTGGAAAAAATAAAAATCATGTCAATATCTTTTGAAAATTTCCCAAAAATAATTAAACATTAGTCCACTTATCCTTTTGATGTTTAATAGATTGT
>CANQDJ010000029.1 GCA_947592005.1 uncultured Anaeroplasma sp. | reverse complement strand
ATTTCGAGGCCGAATCCCCTAGGGGATTGTTTCCTTTTAATTATTTTCTTTGTCTACTTTAGAGGTATCATATCAGTTCAGTTGTTCCTTTTTTTGTTTTACTCCTATATTATAAGAATATTCTTTTTCAATTATTTTTATTTATCAAGAGATAGATATAAGCGTTTAATCGCTTCAAATGTTTCGTTGGATATATCGTGTTCGATTTTACAAGCATCGATTTCGGCAATCTTTTTGTCAACTCCGAGTGAAATAAATAAATTTGTTATCGTTACATGGCGATCATAAATTTTAGTAGCAATGGAAAGACCGGTATCGGTTAATTGAATATGACTGTTTTCGTCTATGGTTATATATCCGTTTTCTTTTAATTTTTTTAATGCTATAGAAACGGAAGGTTTGGAAAAGCCCAATATATTTACAATGTCAATCGCATGAATTTCTTTTTGTGTTTTGGAAAGTCTTAAAATGGCTTCTAAATAATTTTCGCCGGATTCCAATAAAGACATAAAGTATCACCTCGTTTAATATTATTATACTAGATTTATTTAAAAAATGAAAGAAATTTATCTTTGGCGGATAGGGGAATTATGCGGAAGTCTTTAGATCGATTGGGTAAAAATAAGAGAGGTATAATTGTTGAAATTGGGAATGAGGAAGAATTTAAAAAACGATTATGGGATATGGGTATTGTGGTAGGTGCGGAAGTGTTTGTTCAAAGAATTGCTCCTTTTTATGATCCGATAGAAATTTATGTAAAAGGGTATTTTTTGGCTCTCCGCAAACAAGACTGTAAGAAAATTATCGTGGAGGAAATCGTATGAGATTTGCGTTAGTCGGGAATCCGAATTGCGGTAAAACAACACTTTTTAATACACTGACGAAAATGACGGCTAAAACGGGGAATTGGGCAGGAGTAACGATTGAAAAGAAAGAAGGATTTGTTCGATCTCATTCTATTGTCGATTTACCTGGTATTTATTCTTTGTCTTCTTATTCGCCGGAAGAGCGGTTAACAAAAGATTTTTTATTTTATGAATCTGTAGATTGTATCATTAATATCGTTGATGCGACGAATTTAGAAAGAAATTTATATTTGACTTTACAACTTTTGGAATTGGATATTCCTATAGTAATAGTATTAAATATGATGGATTTGGTGGAAAAGAATCATATAAAAATAAATAAAGAAATTCTTTTTGAAAAATTAGGTGTGCCGATTATTGAGATGTCGGCAGTTCAAAATAAAAAGATGGAATATTTAATTAAGGTTGTGGAAGAAGAGGCAGGAAAAGAAAGAAAAGGGAAGGAATTAATACCCACACAATTTCTTTCCTCGGAAGAAATCGCAGTAAAAAGATATCAAATTGTATCTGATTTATTGAAAAATGTTATGGTTCGAAAAGAAGGAAAATCTATAACTGAAAAAATAGATTGTATTGTTACACATAGAATATGGGGGATTCCTATATTTATTTGTATTATGTTTTTTATTTTTCATTGTACTTTCGGGAATGATTTTTTATATCTACATACATTACATATTATACCGAATAATGCCTTTCATTCCGATATAATCGGTGATAGTAGAATCGCTTCTCCCGGTATGTTGTTATCCAATGGCGTAACGTATGGAGTGGATTGTTTGAAAAGGGGAATTTCCGTTTCTTTATCGTCGGTTCCACCTTGGTGTAATTCTTTTATTGTCGATGGAGTAATAAGTGGTGTTGGAACGGTTTTATCGTTTATACCTAATATTCTTGTTTTATTTTTCTTTTTGGCTATTTTGGAAGATAGCGGATATATGGCAAGAGTTGCTTTTATAATGGACGGAATTTTTAAACATTTCGGTCTTTCCGGCAAAGCGATTTTACCGCTTATTTCTTGTTTCGGCTGTGCTGTTCCCGGAATTATGGCAACGAGAACGTTGAAAAGCGAAAAAGAAAGAACTATTTCTATTTTGCTTGCCCCATTTTTTTCTTGTGGAGCGAAACTTCCGATTTGGACGGCTTTTGCCAATCATTTATTTAACGGGAAATATTCGGAATGGATTGTTTTCGGAATGTATGGATATGGGATTTTGGTTGCGTTAATAATGGCAGTGGTATTGAATAAAATTTTAGCGGGGGAAAGCGAACATTTGTTGTTAGAAATGCCTTCGTATCATCTTCCGAAATGGAGGAATATTTTTCCGTATTTATGGGATAAATGTAAACATTATATTACCAAAGCGACCACTTTAATTGCGGTATGTACGATTATCGTATGGTTTTTAACACATTTTAATTGGCATTTTGAAAGTGTAAATATACAAGATTCTATATTGGGGACAATTACGGACGGATTGGCGATTCTTTTTTATCCGTTGGGTTTTGGAAGAGGGGAGTATCGTGGTGTTTTTGTTTTGGCAAGTTTTGCGGGGTTGATTGCGAAAGAAGAAGTTCCGGCTGTATTTTCGGGGTTAGGAATTTTACAGTCGGCAATCGATTCGGTTTCTGTTGCGAGTATTTTTTCTTTTATGTCGTTTAATTTATTGGTTATTCCTTGTGTTGCGGCGGTATCAACGGCAAAAATAGAATTTGGAAACAGAAAAATGTTTTGGTTTTCTTTGGTTTTTTGGTTTGTTTGTGCATATTTCTTTTCTTTTATCGTTTATCTTTGTTTTACTTATTCTATCCTTTGGATTGGATTGGGATTCTTCGTTTTGATAGGTATAAGGGGAAAGGCGACCACTCAATGAGTAATCGCCTTTTTTTCATTTTTTCTTTTTCTTTTTATCGTTTGTTTTGACTTTATTGGACATATGACTGCCTTCTTGGTTGTTTAAACTTCGTTTACTTAACTTGTCGTTTGGATTGTTTCGTGCTATTTCATTCATAATCTCACCAATATACTATATACAATTTTTTTGAAAATATGTTAAAATATATAGAAGTGATTTAATTTTCGACATCGTGGATTTGAGGTGAAAAAATGGCTTTAAGTGACTTATTGTTGATGTATCATGATAATACTATGCTAAGAATGATTTTGTCGTGCGTGGAAATAAATCCGACTTTATTTGTAAGAATTGAAGGTAAAGAGAATGGATACAAGGTTGAGTCGAAACCGGCTTTTAACTTTGCTTCTAAGACAGTAACTATTTTTATGGACAATAATTTTCGCTTGATTTATAAAAATTGCGGTTGTTTGGAATTTTATAAAAAACAAGAGTGCATACATATTGTATGTTTGTATGCGACGGCACTTAAGATATTAAATTCTTCGCTTTATAAAAAAGAATATGAAGAGTATCAAAGAAGATTATGGATTCGGGAACAGAGTAATATTTTGAATAAATTGACAGGGGAATTGAAAACTAGTAATTCTTATTTCGGAATGATTCATCTTTATCCGGTGGTAGAGATAGAAGGAGGGTCGTTTTACCTGTCTTTAAAAATCGGGACGGATAAAATTTATGTGGTAAAAAATATATCTTTTTTTATTCATTGTATGGAAAATAATGTGGAATATTCTTATGGTCAAAGGCTTTCTTTTACGCATTCTTATGAATGTTTAGACGATATTAGTAAGGAGTTTTATAGTTTTCTAATGAATATTTGCGGAGAGGGAGATACGAAAAGTATTTTGCTTCGAAAATCGCAGTTATTGAAGATATTGGAAATTTATCATCAAAATGAAATTTATATAAAAGAGGAAGATGCCAGATCGATTTCGTATTTTATCGCTCCGTTGGAACATGTGGATATTATATTGAATCAAGAAAGGTTATTTATCGCTTGTCCCAATCAGTCCAAGCCGTTGGTTTGTGGAGTGAATCGAGCATATTTTATTGAAAAAGGTAAAATTTATGCGTATATGTTTCAAAATCGAAAAGAGGCTAAGATTGTCGAATATCTTTTTAAAATGGAAAAAGGCATTGGAATAGAGGCTAACAGTAGTGATTTTATTGCGAATTTGTTGCCGTTGATTCAAGATAGTATTTCTATTCAAGACGATTTTTATGAACGATATCCGATTCCCAAAATAGAGATAGATAGTTTTATTTTTTATGAAAACAATACGATTGTTTTGAAATACAAGATGGAATATGATCAAAGTTTGGATAATCCATATTTGAAACAGGTTTTTCAGGGATATGAAGATATATTAAATACATTATCTTTTCAAAAAGAGTCGGAGGGGATTTATACAATTTGTGGATTGGATAAACAATATCGGTTTTTGGTTTCCGATTTATCGGTTTTGAAATCGTTTGGTAAAGTGTATTTTGATGATAGTATAAAAAAAGTAAAGCCGAAAAAGAGTGGTAAATTTCAAATTCGTGTTTCTTATAATGTAGGGTTGTTGGATTTTGAAATTGAAAATGAAACGTTGACTATGGAAGAACTTCAAGCCCTTTTAAAGGGATATCGGTTAAAGAAAAATTATATTCAATTAAAGGATAACAGTATTTTAAAAATCGATGAAGAACAAACAAAAGAAATCGATAATTTTTTAGAAGATTATAATATTTCGATTCAAGAATTGAATCAACCGATTCATAAACCATTGAATTATGTGTTAAAGATGGTAGAAGTCCAAGATAAAAATCTTTCTATCGATGATTCGGCATATCAAATTATTCAAGCGATTCAAAATTATAAACAAAGTAAGTTTACTCCTGTGGAGCCATTTCCGTCTTTTTTACGACAATATCAGTTGGAAGGATATCGTTGGTTGAAAACGTTGGCTTTATATGGACTTGGGGGAATTCTTGCCGATGATATGGGGCTTGGAAAAACGTTGGAAATGATAAGTTTTATCGCTTCCGATGAGAAACAAATGCCTTCTTTGATTGTTTGTCCGATGTCTTTGGTTTATAATTGGGAATATGAATGTCAAAAATGGGGAATTTCTTTTCCTGTTCGGTTGATTATCGGTTTGGCGGAAGAAAGACAGAAAATCATAGAAGATATTTCTTCTTCGGAAAAGAGAATTTATATTACTTCATATGATTCTTTGCGGAGAGATTATGAGTTTTATCGGACGGAATTTCGGTTTGTCATTGCCGACGAGGCTCAGTTTATTAAAAATCAATATGCCCAAAAGAGTGAAGCGATTAAGAGTATTTCTTCTCAAATTCGGTTTGCGTTAACAGGCACGCCTATAGAAAACGGATTGGCGGATTTATGGAGTATTTTTGATTTTTTAATGAGCGGATATCTCGGCAATTATACGCATTTTAAACAGCGATATGAACGATGGATTATGGAAAAAGATACCGAGGCGTTGACTAGATTACAAAAGAGAGTGAATCCATTTATTTTAAGAAGAATTAAAAATGATGTTTTAAAGGATTTACCGGATAAGATGGAAGATTATTATTTTTGTAGTATGTCTGAGGAACAAAGAAGAATATATGAAGGGTATGTTCGACAATTAAAAGAGGAACTTGTGGGTGGAGGAAACCGAGTTTTGGCATTTTTGACGAGATTACGGCAGATTTGTATTACTCCGGAGTTGATTTATCAAGAACATTTTGAGAATACGAAAATCGATACAGCTGTAGAATTGATTCAATCTTCTATTGAAAATAATCATCGTATTTTGGTTTTTTCTCAATTCGCTCAAAGTTTTCCGATTTTATCGAAGATTTTAGAACAAAAGAAGATTCGTCATTTTGTGTTGGACGGGCAGACGAAGGCGACGATGCGGAGAGATATGGTTCAAGAATTTAATCAAAATGAGGAGATCAAAGTTTTTATAATTTCTTTGAAAGCCGGTGGTACAGGATTAAATTTAATTGGTGCGGATATGGTGATTCATCTTGATCCTTGGTGGAATTACAGTGCGGAGATACAAGCGACGGATAGAGCGTATCGAATCGGACAAACGAAGAGTGTGTATGTGATTCGATTGATTTGTAAAAATACGATAGAGGAAAAGGTGGTTCGACTGCAAGAAGCGAAAAAGGATCTGGCAGAACGAATTGTTCAAAGTGATTCTTCAACAATGAAATTATCTAAAAAAGATATTTTGGAATTATTGGATTAACTATAGTTCTTTTGGGTTAAATTGACTTTTTATATTTCAAATGATATACTTTATTATGTTTTAAATGAGGTGGGAATATGCTGTATAATCAAATTTTAGTGAGATTTGGAGATTTAACTTTAAAGGGAAAAAATCAGAAATTCTTTTTACATAGTTTATATAAACTTGTTGCCTTAAAAATGGAAGGGTTAAATGTTGAAATTGAATATCAATATGATCGTATTTTTATTCATTTGTTAAATGAGAATCCCGATTTGGTTATAGAACGATTGAATTTGGTATCCGGCATATCATCTTATTCATTGGTTGTATCTTGTAAAGATGACTTGGATATTATGAAAGAAGTGGCTTTGGAATTAATGAAAGAAGTGGCGAAGAAACCTACTACGTTTAAAGTAAATACAAAAAGAGCCAATAAGGATTTTCCTATTCATTCAATGGAAATTACCAAATATATTTCCGCTTATGTTTTATCACACCATAATAATTTAATTGTCGATGTTCATAATCCAGAGATTTCTTTGAATTTGGAATTGAGAAAAGGTGTTTGTTATATGTATAACACTGAGATTCGAGCGTTGGGCGGTTTTCCTGTTGGAGTAGCAGGGAAAGGGCTATTGATGCTTTCGGGGGGAATCGATTCTCCTGTGGCGGGATTTATGGCAATGAAACAGGGAATAGAAATAGAATGTGTTCATTTTGAATCTACGCCTCTTACATCTATCGAATCTGCTCAAAAGGTTGTGGATTTGGTAAAAAAACTGGCTAAATATGCTCCCGATAATCAGATTCGATTACATTTTGTTCCTTTTAAGGAGTTACATCAAGCCCTTTTGAAATATATACCGGAAAGTTATAATATTACGATTATGCGAAGAATGATGTTAAGAATATCTTCCGAATTGGCGAAAAGAGAAAATTGTTTATGTATCATTAACGGAGAATCAGTAGGGCAAGTTGCCTCTCAAACTTTGGGCAGTATGCGAACGATTAATGCGGTAACTGAATTTCCTATATTGAGGCCTTTATGTACGTTTGATAAACAAGATATTATTCGAATTTCTAAAAAAATGGATTGTTATGATGTATCAATCCGTCCGTTTGAAGATTGTTGTACTGTCTATGTTCCTAAGTCGCCGGCAACGGCTCCTAAGATAGAAAAAGCCGAATTATATGAAAGTTATTTTGATTATTCGACTCTTGTCAAAGAAGCGGTAGAAAATACGGCTACGATTACGTTATCTAAGGATAGTGATTTGGATTTGACTTTATTGGGATTAGAGGTTCGAGAAGTAGTAAAAAATTTGTAAATTGGAGTATAATTTCACCGAATAAGGATATCCTAATTACTGCAAGGAGGTGAAATTATGGCAAATAAGAAAAACTCCAAGGCGTCTTCTAATCAAGAAAATGGTTCTATTGGCGGGAATATGACAAAAAAGGCTGTTTCTCGTGCTAAGAAGTCTACGAATACGAAAGCGTTAAAACAAGAAGTTGCGGAAGAGTTGGGAATCACTCCGGGAAAGGGTGCTACCGCTCAAGAAAATGGTCGTATTGGTGGAACTATGACAAAGAAACTTTATAATAAAGGTAAAAAATCCAACTAATTTTTTAAAATAACAATGGGATTGCAGAATAAGTTTCAAAAGAAATTTGTTACTGCAATCCCTTTTATTTATATATGAATCCATTTACAAATATAGGATTATAGGGTAAAATAATTATATAGTATAAACTTTTTAGAGGGGATTATATGGAAGAATTAAAAGATCGATTGATTCAATCGTTATTGAATGTTTTGGAAATCAAGGCTGTTTCTGGATTAAAGATTTTTTTAGAAGGAGAAGTTGCGGTATTATTTGCGATTGACCAAAATAAAAGAGCGATGTCGCCGTCGGAATTGGCTGATTCTTTGGAAGTTACCAAAGGAAGAATAACGGCGTTAATCAATAGTTTAAGTAAAAAAAGATATATAAATATTCAGATTTCTCCGATTGACAGAAGAAGTTTTTCTGTTGCTTTAACAGAAGAAGGGGCTCAGTTTTTGAAACAAAAACAAGTATCTGCTGAAGGATACTTCGATCGTATGTTAGAGAAAATAGGAAATGAAAAATCCGTACAGTTGATTGAAATTATTGAAGAAATTGTAGATAAAATGAAGGAGGAATAAAATGGCGTTTGTAGAGTTTAAAGATGTTTGTAAGTTTTATAAAATGGGGACTACAGTTATAAAAGCCAACGATCATGTGAATTTTACCATTGAAAATGGAGAATTTTGTGTGATTGTCGGGCCTTCCGGTGCCGGAAAAACGACTATTTTGAATCTTTTAGGCGGAATGGAAGTATTAGACGAAGGAGAAATTATTGTTGATCAGACTTCTTTGGGGAAATTAACGGAAAAAGAACTTACGAATTATCGAAGATATGATGTGGGATTTGTTTTTCAATTTTATAATTTGATTCCGTCGATAACCGCTTTGGAAAATATCGAAATATCTTCCGAGATATGTAAAAATCCTTTGGATTCTTTGGAAGTTTTAAAGGCCGTTGGTTTGGAAGAACGTCAAAATAATTTTCCTTCTCAATTATCGGGTGGGGAACAACAAAGAGTCAGTATTGCCAGAGCGATAGCGAAAAATCCCAAAATATTATTATGCGATGAACCGACGGGAGCGTTGGATTATAATACGGGGAAACAGATTTTAAGATTGTTATTCGATACGTGTAAAAATCATGGGAAAACCGTGATTGTCATCACTCATAATTTGGCGATAACTAAAATGGCGAATCATGTGATTTATATTAAAAATGGAAATGTATTGAAAGAAGAATATAATGAGAACCCGATTCCGATAGAACAGATAGAGTGGTGAGAATATGCGAAAGTATTTCAAATATATAGTGATTGGATTTAAAGAAAATTTAAGTCGGTTTATTGCCGTTATCGCTATTGTTGCCTTAGGTGTTGGATTTTTGGTCGGGCTTTTATCTGCCGCTCCCACCTTGTATCAATCTATGGATAAAATGTATGACGATCGATATATGATGGATTTGAATGTGAAAAGTACGGTTGGGTTTCATAGAGACACCATAGAAAGAATAAAAAATGAAAATACGGAATGTATCGGAGTATATCAAAGTGAACAAAAAATAGAAATTCATGAACAAAAAATGAATTCTCGCCAAATCAGTTACGATTTGAAAGATACGTCGATTAATACACTTCTTTTAAAAGCGGGAAGATTTCCGCAAAATCAATTTGAATGTGTTGCGTTAACGTCAAATAGAGCATATTCACAAATCAATATGGGTTTTGATTTTATGCTGGGGGAAGATAAATATACCGTTGTGGGAATCGTTGAATCTCCTGTGTTTTTTGCGAAAGAAAAGGAATATAATGAAACGACGGCCGGAAGAGTGGATTTTATTTTCTATACCGATTCTACGTTTTATGATTATCCGATTACGGATCTTTGGATTAAGTATAAAGATTTGGTAAAATACAATAGTTTTAAAAAGATATATTTTACGGAATTATCTAAACATACGGAACAGTTAAAAGAGATTCAAGTAGAAGAACTAAATCGGCAAATGGCTTCTTTTCCAAGAATGGGGGATATGGTGCCGGAATGGCATATTTTAGATCGAAATTCTAATTTAAGTTATATGGGATATATCCAAAATGTTGAGAAAATCAATAAAATAGCAATCGTCTTTCCCGCCTTCTTTTATTTTATTGCCGCATTGGTGGCTTTGACTACGATTACTCGTATGGTGGAAGAAGAACGAACGACAATCGGTCTTTTTAAGGCGTTGGGATATTCTAAAAATAAAATCGCTTGTAAGTATGTAACTTATAGTGGAATTTGTTCGTTTTTCGGAGTGATTTTGGGTGTAGTTCTAGGTATATTTGTATTGCCTTATGTCATTTATGTGGCTTTTAATACATTATATCGAATGCCACAGTGTCAGTTTGTTTTCGAGGGTGTGGCGATTTTGGTTGCGTCTTTGATTATGGTTTTGACGATTGAATTTGTGGCGGTATATGTATCGATTAAGATATTAAAGGAGAAGCCTTCGGCGTTGTTGTTGCCGAAAGCCCCGAAATCGGGAAAAAGAATTCTTTTGGAGCGGATTCCGATTTTATGGAAAAAGATTAAATTTAAGTATAAAAACACGTTCCGCAATATTTTTCGATATAAGAAGAATATGATCATGATGATGATTGGTATTGGCGGGTGTGTGGCGTTATTGTTGTGTGCGTTCGGGCTTCGAAGTGCAATCGGAGAAGTGGGAGATTTGCAGTATAAGAAGATAGAGTTGTATGATTTTAAGATTACAAGTGGATCATCGGATTGGAAACCGGAAGGAGAGGTTCTTTCGGCGTATGTGGAAGAAGTTTATTTGGAAAAGGATTCGAAGTATGAAATAGAGTTTATTCAAGTAAATACAAAATTAGATGGGTTTATCGAATTAAGGAATAAAAAGAATAAAAAAATCTCTTTCAAAGAAGGAGATATTGTGGTTACAAAACAAATAGCGGAACATTTTAAAATTAAAAAAGGATCGGTTATTTCTATTCTTGATAGAGAATATAAGGTAAAAGAGATTTGTAAAAATCATATTGGGAATGCTATATATTATTACAATGATGATTTAAAGGAAACGAATACATATTTTACTTTTTTACCGGAAGATATGACGGAAGAGGAATATGTAGAAAAGATATTATTGGCGAATCCGAATGTTCAAATCGAGCAGAAAGCGGATTTGATGCAGAGTTTTTCTTCCATGTCAGGGAGTTTATCTTTGATTGTTTTTGTAGTTATTCTTTGTTCTGGGGCATTGGCTATTATCGTTATTTATAATTTAACAAATATCAATATCAATGAACGTATTAAGGAAATAGCCACGCTTCGAGTGATTGGTTATCAATATAAAGAAGTATGCGGATATATTTTCCGAGAGATATTTTTGTTGAGTTTGATTGGAATTTTATTTGGATTTTGTTTAGGTCCGATATTGTTTTATTTTATATCTTATCATATACAGAATCCGGGATTACAATTTAATTATATGTTTCACCCGATATATTTTTTATATGCGTTTGGGATTACTTTGGTATTTATCGGTATAGTTGATGCGTTATTTATTCCGAAAATTAAACATATTCCGATGGCGGAATCTTTAAAATTTGTAGATTAGGGAGAATGGATATATGATCACTTCGATTTCAAATTCAAAAATAAAAGAACTTGCGAAATTACATCAGGCCAAATATAGAAAACTTCAAAAGAAATATCTTGTGGAAGGCATTCATTTGATTGAAGAAGCCAAAATGGCAGGTGTTTTGTTGGAGGCCTATAGTATAGAAGAAAAAGAAGGATATGAGTTGATCTCCATTGAAGTTATGAAACATTTATGTATGACGGATACGGTAGTAAAAGAACTTGGGGTTTGTAAGATGGCGGAAAAGAAAATATTGGATAACCGTATTTTACTATTGGACGCTATTCAAGATCCGGGGAATATGGGAACGTTACTTCGAAGTGCGGTAGCTTTTGGCTTTTCAACAGTTGTCTTAGGGAATGGGTGTGTCGATATTTATAATGATAAGGTAATTCGTTCCTCACAAGGGGCAATTTTTAAAATCAATATTTTGAATGAACCCTTAATGGAATTTCTTCCCCGATTATCGGATTATATGATTTATTCGACAGATGTAGAGAATGGAAAAGAATTGGAAGAGATTAAAGATAACGGAAAAACGGCAATTATTTTGGGAAATGAAGGAAATGGAATTTCTATGGAAGTAAAAGAAGCGGTTTCTAATCGTATTTATATTCCTATGTGGAATACCGAATCACTCAATGTAGCGGTGGCCGGAAGCATTATAATGTATCATTTCAGAAAAAATAAAAAGAAGTGAATTCCTTCACTCCTCTTCTGTATCCTCTGTTTCATCGATTGTGTATAGAGGCTCACATTCGATTTTATCGAGCGGATACATTTTATCGGTATATAAAATGCCATCTAAATGATCATATTCGTGTTGAAAAACAATAGCCGGATATCCCCATAATGTCATAGTTATGGTTTTGATTTTATTGGTTGCGAAATCCAAAATGGCGGATTTAACAGTAATTCTCAGATGTCTTGGTGTAACCAAATCTTTGGTATCTCGTTCTACGGATAAACAACCTTCTCCTCCCGGTAAATACACCATTTCTTTACTTTTGGAAGTTATAATTGGGTTTATGAAAACAAAAGCGTATTTGGTTTTTTTCTTATCTAAGAAATCGGTACAGTTGATAGCGAACATTCTTTTGTTGATTCCAACTTGAGGTGCGGCAATACCGACGCCCGGTCGAATTTGGTATTTTTCGGTAAGTTCTTCGATTTCCGAAGCGACCATATACTCAAACAATCCTTTGGCACAAGCATAATCGTCAGGGTTGAGAGGCAGTGGAACGTTTGTTGATAATTTTCTTAATATTGGATTGCCTTCTTTTATGATATCTTTTGCTAAATACATTATAATCACCTAATGGTATTATATCATAGTTTAAATAAAATTACCATCTGGCCGCACCGATAATTACAAGAAGAATAAATAAAACAAGGATTAGTGCATATCCATTTCCCTGACGTCTATTCATGTTGCCAGAACAACAAGGATTATAGGTAGGCATATAACCGTATCCATAGCCATATCCAGGTGTTTGATAATACATACATAATCACCTCCTATATTACTTTATGAAAATAAAGGATTTAGGAGTATTATTTTTGCCTATTCTTTATGGTCATCTTGTGTTAATCCCAAAAAGCCTTCTACACGATGAAGGCGGTTATTTAAATTACGAAGTTTTCGATTTATATCCTCTAATTCATAATAGATTCGATTCAGTTGCATATTTTCATAATAATCATAAGAATTAGTATTGTTTTTATTTAATTTATTAAACATAAAATATCACCAATGTAAGATATGCGTAAAATTGGTAAAATATGTATATTTTTATTGTTCTTATCCATACTAATTATAGGGTGATCCGAATGAAGAACAAAGTATGGATACAAGCGTTTATATTGGGAATCGGGCAAGTTGGCGGAAAGATTTTATCTTTGATTTTTTTATTTCGTTTTGCGGGAGATATTCGTCCGTTCGGATTATATTTATATACATATGCGTATATTCCTTTTTCTTTGTTTTTGGATTTATCGGCTTTTGGGCTTATTCCAGGTGTCGCGAAAGGTGTTTCTAAACTTTTAGCGGATCGAAACGATAAAAAAGTATATTATATTTTAAAAATAGGGACGGTCTTTTGTTTCTGTTTGGGAATTTTGTTTTTTTTGTTTTTGAATATTTTTAATGAAAAGATTTTGGCTGTTACGTTATATAAAGGATATACAGAAGAAGAATATGGTATTATTTTAGAACATTTGAAGTTGTCTTCGATTACGTTATTTATTTTTCCGCTTTTGAGTTTTTATAAAGGCTATTTACAAGGGAAATTTCAAATGCTACCTTCTTGTATTGCCATTTTAATTGAAAATAGTATTCGAGTTATTTCTTATATTTTTGTTTCGAAAACCATTGATATTACTTTGATACGAAAAGTATTTATTTGTAATTTTTTTTCTTATTTGGGGGCTTTACTTTTTTTATTTATTTGGGTGTTCAAAGATTATTTTAAAGAAAAAGAAAAATTTCATTCTTTATCTTATATTTTAAAAATTACTTTACCATTTGGTTCGGTTACGATGTTTTTTACTTTTTTTCAATTAATTGATTCCATTACCTTATCGACTTTGGGGGTGGATAGTCATATATATACAACCTATATGTTTGAAAGTATTCGATTGATTTTTATTCCTATTGTGTTTGCCCAAAGTATGGGCGGAGTGTTAAATCCGAAAATGAATACGTTATATACGCAAGATAAGAAACAAGCCGCTCAAAAAATAGCGGAGAAATATACGAGTTGGATTATTTATTTTTTGGTTTTTGTCGTTGTCTTATTTCGAATTTACGCAAAAGAGATGTATTCTTTTTTCTATAAAGAAGAAGAATATTATTTTATATTGGCGGATACCGCTATTCTTATTTTCTTTATTGGATTTTATAAAGTGATTATCGGTATTGCCCAAGGGTTGAATCAATTTCATTATGTTGCGGTATCGACGATTGTAAGCAGTATTGCCAAAATTGTGTTAAATGTATTGTTTGTGCCATATTATAGTTATAAAGGGGCGATTTTATCAACTTGTATCGCTATAGGAATCTGTATGTTGGTTTCTTATTTTATTTTGAATTTGGCACATATTAAAATATTTTTGTATAATGTCGCTACGATTCTTTTGTCTTTTATCGTTGTAGAATTTTCGCTTTTTCTGGCTACGATATATCGAGTAACGATTTTATTGAATCGGTTTTCCGAAATCAAAGAAGCGGTTTTATTTTCTTTTGTCAGTGCTGGTATTTATTTAATGTTGTTGTGTTTTATCCGATTATTTCAAGTGGCAAAAAGACCTGTTTCTTCATAATGTAAAATAGGAGTTTGATGTTTTATGAGTGCAAGTTTAGATGAGTTTAAACAATTTATAAAAAAACATCCTCTGTTGAAACAGGAGGTTCTTTCTAAACGGAAAACTTGGCAAGAATTATATGAAGAATATGTATTATTGGGTGAGGAAGAGTTTGAAAGTTATAAAAAGGAAGAACAAAAAACGGAGAAAAAAGAAGAAACTCCCAAAAAAGATTCTTCTACCGAAGATTTGATTAAAAATATAGTCGGCTATATAAAAAAGATTGATCCCGATCAAGTAACCAAGACGGTTACCAGTATTCAAAAGGTATTAGAATTATTCGGTTCTTTGGGCGCCGGAGCGTCTTCGGCGGCATTGGCGAAGAAGAGTACGGGAGATCCGTTGTTTGACAAAAGGTTTGACGAGTGGTATTAATGGATTATATGGAATATTTGTATGAACATTTGGATTTATTGATGTATTTGCGGTATAATCCGAAATGGTATAAAATTTTATATTATGAACCGAATTATTTTAAACAATTTATTCGGGAAGCCAAAACCAATTTAAAGATAACGAATTATGATAAATTGGAGAATATAAAAAATCGGTTTAATATGATATACAGTTTAGCAAGTTTAATGAAATAATTTGAAAAATAGAAGAATTTCGATTACAATAATAAAGAGATTAAAAGTTGGGTGATTTTATGGAAGATTTAGCGGATTTATATGTGAAAGAGTTTAGTGAAACGAAAGAATTTAAAGAAATAAAAGAATTAAAAAAAGTAATTGATGAAAAATATAAAAAAGAAATCATTCAAATGAAAAATTTAGAACAACAATATACGGAAGCAAAAAAATATGCTGATTATTATCCGCAGTTTTCCGATTTACAGAAGGCGTTTGTTTTGGCGAAAAAGGAATTATATGAAAAACCGGAAGTTATTCGTTATTTTCAGTTGGAAAGAAAACTTCAAAAGGAGTTAGATGAAGATATGAATGACATAAAAGCGATTATATCGAATAAATTTAAACAAGGTCATAATTGGGGAATTTGATTACATCAGGAAATCTGATGTTTTTTTTATAAAAAATGCTTGAAAAATTAAAAAATATGAGAAAATAATAATATAAGATTGAAGGAGAAAGAAAATGAATGTAATGAAACGTATGTATTGCAGAATATATCAAGGAGTTTTTCGTATATTATTGCCGATTTTACCATATCGGGAACCTAAAATTTTGGAAAAGAATATAGAGATTGCGGAAATATTGAAAAAAGAAAATATTTTTAAAGTTTTATTGGTTACCGATGTTCAAATTTATCAACTGGGTTTGACTCAAAAGTTGGAAGAAACGTTTCAAAAGGAAAAAATAGAGTGTTTTGTTTATAATAAGACGGTTGCCAATCCGACTTCGGATAATGTGATGGAAGCAGTGGATATGTATCGAAATAATCAGTGTGAGGGAATTATCGCTTTTGGCGGTGGTTCGGCAATGGATTGTGCGAAAGCGACAGGGGCTAAGATTGTTCGGCCGAAGAAAACGTTATATGAAATGAAAGGATTATTGAAAGTAAGAAAAAAACTTCCGGTACTTATCGCTGTACCGACGACGGCAGGAACGGGAAGTGAAACAACACTTGCCGCTGTGATTACGGATAGTAAGACCAGATTAAAATATGCGATAAATGATTTTTCTTTGATACCGGAGTATGCCTTGTTGGACGCTGAATTGACGATTGGATTACCACCGAGAGTTACGGCGATGACAGGTATGGACGCATTCACTCATGCGGTAGAGGCGTTTATTGGGAGAAGTACGACGAAACAGACAAGAAAAGAAGCGAAAGAAGCGGTTCGTTTGATTGTTGAAAATTTAGAAGTAGCGTATCAAAATGGAACAAATTTTAAGGCTCGTAAAAATATGTTGACGGCATCTTATAAGGCAGGGATTGCCTTTACGCAATCGTATGTTGGATATGTTCATGCGGTAGCACATTCTTTAGGTGGAAAGTATAATATAGCCCATGGGCTTGCCAATGCGATAGTATTGCCGATTGTGTTAAAAAGATATGGGAAAGTGATTTATAAAAAATTATGGGAATTGGGAGTGTATGCGGGAATTTTTGATAAGAATACAGATATAAAAACAGGGGCGGAGCGATTTATTTCGAAGATAGAAGAAATGAATCAATCCATGGGAATTGAAAAAAAGATTCCCCAAATTCAAATAGAAGATATTCCTATGTTAGCCAAAACGGCCTATAAAGAAGCGAATCCGTTATATCCCGTTCCGGTATTATGGACGGAAAAAGAATTAGAACAGATATATTATATGGTAAAAGAATAAAATAAGAAAAGTGCCATCGGCTTTTCCGTTGTTTTTTTATTCGCTATATGCTACAATCCCGTTTTCGACAGTTATAAAGTATAAAAAGGAACAAAAATGGCTTAACTAAAGCATTTTGTTCCTTTTAAATT
>CANQDJ010000028.1 GCA_947592005.1 uncultured Anaeroplasma sp. | reverse complement strand
TGAATTATCCACATAAAAAAGACAAACCCTTAGTTTCATTTCAAAAAAACTAAGGATTTGTCAACAATCTGAAAGGCAGAAGAAGTTCTTCCGCCTTTTGTTTAATTTTTATTTTTGGCTTCCTCCATTGAACGCATAACTGCCCGAACTTGTTTTTCGGAAGGGGTTCTTCCCATTTGAGTCATCATTGCCCGAATCATGGCTTCGTTTACCGGTGGATTTTTCTTTAATTGGTTAGCGAAAAGTTTTCTCGCAATAATGAATGTAACGATTGCCACTACGATAACGATTGCCAACACAATGATGAGCATTTGCCACCAAGATAAAACAAATTCTCCGGATTTTACTTCAACCAATGCCAATATAAGATTAAAATTCATTTACATTCCCTCCTTTAACTGTTATTATTTTACACTTTAATCTTGAAAATTTCAACCAAATTATAGACAAATTTATATAGAAGTGTTAAAATAAGATAAGAATTCTAAAGGAGGAATCGACAATGCCTAGAAAAGTTACAGATTCTTGTATCGGATGTGGAGCATGTGCTGCTGAATGTCCTGTTAGTGCAATTACTGTCGAAGAAGTATCTGTTATTGATCCGGATACTTGTATAGATTGCGGTGCGTGCCAAGCAGTATGTCCGGTTGACGCTATTGTTGCCGATTAATTTAAGATAAGGACCACTTCGGTGGTCTTTATTTTTTATATGCATTCTTTGCCTATATTTGAAGATATTAAAAACATATTTTAATATGGGAGGGTTAAAAATGAAAACTTTGGAAATAAACTCTCAACCGTTTGTCGTTGATAATGATATAGAAAAAGGATTTTTAAAAGGTTCCCTATGGGCTAATCTTTATGATCCTTATAAATACAAAGTAGATAAAATGAATCTTTCTTCTGATTGGGAAAGAGCCGTTTATATGTTACAAGTATATACTTTTACGAGTGTGGAATTGGCATTGTATATTTCTACACACCCTAACTGTAAAGATGCAGTGGATATGTTAAAAAAGGTGAATGCCGAAAAGAAAAAAATATGTGAATTTATCGAAACGAAATTTACCGCTATAACTTGTTCGAGTGAAGTTTTAGACGGTTTCTTTGATTTAAAATTACCTTGGAGTGAAAAATAATGTGGGAATATAAAAAACATTTGGAATTTCCGGTTCATATTCGGAAACCTGATTTACGATTTGCTAAAATATTGATTACGCAAGTTGGAGGATATGCCGGTGAATTGAACGCTTGTATCCGTTATTTTATGCAGGCGCCGACTATGCCTGATTTGGTCGGAAGAAATCTTTTGACAGAAATTGCGACAGAAGAAATGGCTCATATTGAGATATTGATTGCCATGATGAAAGATTTAACCGCAGGTTGTACAGAACAAGATTATAAAAAAGCAGGTATAGAATGCTTATATGCCGATCATGGTAAAGGAATCTATCCAACCGATGCGGCAGATAATCCGTATTCGGCGAAATTGTTTGCCTCCAGCGGAGATGTTATAGCGGATTTAACAGAAGACATGGCTGCTGAAGAAAAAGCAAGAGCCGTATATGAGCATTTGATGGATTTGACCGATAATCCGGAAATATTAGCACCGTTGTCTTTCTTAAGACAGAGAGAAATCGTTCATTATCAAAGGTTTGCGGAAGCGTTAAAGCATTATCAAGAAAAAGACGGAAAATAGAGATTATTACCTTATGTTAGAACAATATGTTCTAATTTTTTTATTTTAAAGTTAAAAAAAATAGCGGTTATAACCGCTATAAATTGGCTTTTTGTTCTTTTTTTCGCTTTTTAAAATTACTTTCCGTACCATTAAATAATCGTTTGTAATTTTTTATATGTTTTAATATGATTAACATACTCAATACGGAATATAAAATACTTACCAACAGAGTTGGTTTGGCTATGAAGTAATCCCAAAAACCGGTAGAATGAATGCCCAAAAAATATAAAAGCCAAGTAGAAACTATAACCGTAATTGTCGCTCCAGTAGAAGATAAAGAAACATAACCGGTGCTATATAAAATGATTAAAAATACGATAAGGCAAGCGATTGCCGGAATCGGAGTTAAAATCAAAACCACTCCCAATGAAGTAGCGACGGCTTTACCGCCTTTGAATTCTAAAAATATGGAAAAAGAATGTCCGATGATTGCTGCGGCACCATAGAAGAAATATTCTATCGGTGAATTCCAAATATTTCCCAAAGCCAAAAGTTTCAATAAAATAATTACTACCATTCCTTTAAAAACATCACAAAAGAATACAAAAAATCCGACTTTTTTTCCCAATACTCGAATGGCGTTGGTAGAACCGATATTTTTACTTCCATGTTCTCGAATATCGATATGTTTTATTCCTTTACCGATAACCAATCCGAAAGGAATGGAACCAATAATATAAGATAATAGTATAAAAAATACACTCAACATAGCGTTGGATGCTACGTTGTTTGCGGATATAAAGTTTAACACAAGAGTTTACCCCCTTAATAAATTACATATATTATATAATTTATAATAAAATAAGTAAATAAAGATTGTAAAAATTTCTGCGGAAATAATTGTTTAAAATGTCAAATTATGGTATCATAAATGATAAAGGGTTTGGTGATTTTTATGCAAAAAAATGCATATAATGATGATTCCATTACTGTATTGGAAGGATTAGAACATGTTCGGAAACGTCCGGGTATGTATATCGGTTCTACCGATGAACGGGGCTTACATCATTTGGTATGGGAAATTGTCGACAATTCCATTGATGAAGCACTTGCAGGATATGGTAAAGAAATCATAGTTACGATAAATGAAGATAATTCTATTACGGTGGAAGATAATGGACGTGGTGTTCCTTGTGGAATTCATGCCACAGGTAAAAATACAATGGAGATTATATACACAAAATTGAATGCCGGCGGTAAATTCGGAGGAAATGGATATAAGACAACCGGCGGTTTACATGGTGTTGGTGCGTCTGTAGTAAATGCGTTATCTTCTTATATGATTGTAACATCTTATCGAGATGGAAAAATTCACAGAATGCGGTTTGAAAACGGCGGAACAAAGGTTTTTCCGATGGAAATATTGGGAGATACGAAGAAAACGGGAACGACGGTTACGTTTAAACCCGATCCGTCTGTTTTTACAACGACGATGTATGTGTATGAAACAATCAAGACGAGGATTCGGGAAAGTGCCTTTTTAATCAAGAATTTAAAGATGGTTTTAAAAGATAAAAGAAATAATAAATCCGATACCTTTTTATATGAAAATGGTATTTCCGAATATGTAGCATTTTTGACAAGCGGAAAAAAACCGGCACACCCTGTGGCTTATTTTGAAGGAACATATAAAGTAGACGGGAAAGAGGAAATAGAAGTGGAAGTGGCACTTCAATTTATCGACTCCTATTCCGAAACTATCGTTTCTTTTGTCAATAATGTTAAAACATCAGATGGTGGAAGCCATGAAACAGGATTTAAAACAGCGTTAACTCGGGCTTTTAACGATTACATAAGTTTAATTTGATTAAACCGACACAAACGTTGGAAGGTACGGATATTCGTGCCGGAATGACGGCTGTCGTATCGGTTCGAATCGGAGAGAAATTATTGGAATTTGAAGGACAAACCAAAGGAAAATTGGGTACTCCGGCCGCTAAAACGGCAGTAGATATGGTTTTATATGAAAAACTATCGTATTTTTTAATGGAAAATAAAGATTTAACGGAAACGATTGTTAAAAAGGCTATTCGAGAGGCAGAATCCAGAGCGGCTGCCCGTAAGGCACGGGAACAAGCCAGAATGGATAAAAAAGATAAAGGCGAAAAGAATATTTCCGGTAAATTAGCTCCGACAAGCGAAAAGAACAAAGAAATCAACGAACTTTATTTGGTGGAAGGAGATTCTGCCGGCGGTTCTGCAAAACAAGGAAGAGATCGGAGATATCAAGCGATTTTACCGCTTCGTGGAAAGGTATTAAATACAGAAAAGGCAACAGCGGATTCCGCTCTAAAGAATGAAGAGATTGCTACAATGATCTACACTATCGGTGCGGATTATGGGGAATCGTTCGATATAAAGAAATGTAATTATAAAAAGATCATTATTATGACCGATGCCGATGATGATGGTGCTCATATTCAAGTATTGTTGTTGACATTCTTTTTCCGGTATATGCGTCCTTTGATTGAAGATGGTAGAGTATATATTGCGTTGCCTCCTTTATTTAAGATTACAAAAAGAGGAAAAAAAGAAGAAATCGTCTATGCATGGACGAATGAAGAAAAAGAAAAAATATTATCCGAATGTAAAGTTCAAACGTTGGTTCAACGGTATAAGGGACTTGGTGAAATGAATGCCGAACAGTTATGGGAAACGACAATGAATCCCGAAACAAGAAGTTTGATTCAAGTTCATATCGATGATCTTGCCGAGGCGGAATCCCAAATCGAAGTTTTGATGGGAAATGATTCGACAAGGCGTAGAGATTGGTTGGAAAATCATGTTTCCTTTACGTTAGAAGAGGAGGATATCTAGTATGGCAACAAGTAATATTAAAAAGAAACTGGATATTTTCTTGGCAGAAAAATTTCAGGAAACTCGATTAGAAGAGGTAATCGGTGATCGATTCGGTCGCTATTCCAAATATATTATTCAGGAAAGAGCCATTCCCGATATACGAGATGGTTTAAAACCCGTTCAAAGAAGAATTTTATATGGAATGAATGAATTAAAAGTAACCTCAAACGCTCCATATAAAAAATCCGCTCGTATTGTCGGTGAAGTTATGGGTAAATATCACCCGCATGGAGATTCTTCGATTTATGATGCGATGGTGCGTATGAGTCAAAATTGGAAAATGGGTGTTTCTTTAATTGATATGCATGGAAACAACGGTTCTATTGACGGTGACGGTCCTGCCGCTATGCGGTACACAGAAACCCGTATGAGTAAAAATGCCGAATATTTATTACAAGATATAGATAAAAATACGGTCCCTTTTATCCCCAATTTTGATGAAGAAGAAATCGAACCGACTGTTTTACCCGCAAAATTCCCCAATTTATTGGTTAACGGGGCTATGGGTATATCTTCCGGTTATGCTACATATATTCCGACACATAACTTAAATGAAGTCGTTGCCGCTACTATTGCCAGAATCGATAATCCGAATATGACGGTAGATGATTTGCTTGAAATTATGCCGGGACCGGATTTTCCGACAGGTGGTATTGTTCAAGGAAAAGAAGGAATTCGAGAAGCATTCTTAACTGGAAGCGGAACGGTTATCGTTCGTTCTAAATATGAATTTGAAGATATAGGTACGGATCAACAACGGATCGTTATTACAGAGATTCCATACGATACTTTTAAATCCAAAACCGTTGAAAAGATGGAACAACTTCGCATGGACGGGAAAATACCCGATGTATTGGAAATTCGTGATGAATCCGGAAGAGATGGATTGAGAATCGCTGTAGATTTGAAGAAAGGGGCAAATGCCAATGCCATTATTACCTTTCTTTTGAAAAATACGGATTTACAAATTAACTTAAATTATAATATGGTTTCAATTTGCAATCGGCGACCGATGCGATTGGGTGTTCTACCGATATTAGATGCTTATATTCAACATCAAAAAGAAGTTATTACCAATCGAACCAATTTCGAATTAAATAAAGCCTTAAAACGTCTACATATTGTAGACGGTCTTATGAAAATGATCGATGTTGTAGACGAAGTAATTCAAACCATTCGGCAAAGTAAAAATAAAGCCGATTCCAAAACGAATTTGATAGAACGATTCGATTTTAGTGAAGAACAGGCTGAGGCAATCGTTATGATGCGTTTGTATTCTTTATCCAATCAAGATATAGAAGCATTGAAAAACGAAGATAAAGAATTAAATGAAAATGTTGCCGTGTATAAAAAAATATTATCTTCGGAAAAAGAACTTCTAAAAGTAATTAAATCCGAATTACAACAAATGAATAAAATCTTGATTTGTCCGAGAAGAACACAAATCGAAGATAAAGTTTCTTCTTTAAAAGTCGACGAAACCGACTTAATCACAAAAGAACAAACCATTGTTTCCATTTCCAAAGAAGGGTATGTAAAGCGAACCAATTTAAAATCATACAATGCTTCTAAAATAAATGGATTAAAAGAAAACGACTCTGTTTTGTATCTAAGCGAAGTATCTACATTGGACACTTTGTTGATTTTTACGACTTTGGGTAACTTTATCTATTTACCGGTATATAAGATTCCCGAATGTAAATTCAAAGAAGTTGGGACGTTTATCAATAGTTTGGTTTCTATACAACCGAAAGAACATTTTATATCCGTTTATCCGATTTCTGATTTTAACTGCGGTAAAACAGTTTTACTTGCCACCAATAAAGGAAACATGAAACAAACTTTATTATCGGAATTCAATGTAAACAGATATACCAAATCCGTTCGGGCAATGAAACTATCCGACGAAGAAGAATTGATTTCGGCAGATGTTAGTTTAGATCCATTGGAAATACTGGTATTTACCAAAAACTGTGAAGCATTGCGTTTCAGAGCGAGTGATATTTCCTTATATGGAACCAATGCGGGTGGTATCAAATCCATTAATTTAAAAAACAATGATGAAGTACGTTCGGCATTCTATTGTAATAAAAACGATGATTTCCTTGTCTTAACTTCTCGTCGTACTCTAAAAAGAATGAAAGTAAGTGAACTTCCCTTAAGCAAGCGTTCACGAAGCGGAACTACTGTCATTAAACCATTGAAATCCAATCCGTATCTTTTAATAACTGCTTGTAAAATGACTCCAAATCAATATAAAGAAAACGTTGGAATCAATATAATTTATAAGAACGGCAACGATACCATAGAAGCCTTTGGTTTAAAATATAATGTTTCGGATTGCGGAAAATCCATTGCCAATGAAAATAAAGAACTCGGAAATCCGATAGGAATGAACCTTCCGGAACCGAAAGAAGCGGATCAAATCGTTTCCGCTGAATATTTGGAAGAACCGAGTAAATCTATTTTTGAAACATTAGATGAAGGAGTGGATTATGAAGAACCGATTATCATCAAACCGAAAAAATCGAAGTCTTCCAGTATTTTAAATGAATTGGACGCCATACTGGCGAAAGAAAAGAAAGCCGGAAATCTATTCAATCCATCTGTCGATGACAGCGAAGAAGAAAAGAAGAAGGATATTCAATATAAAAAAATATCTTTATTTGATGAAGAAAATTAATAAAAAGACTGTGAATCTTTTCTTAGTTTCACAGTCTTTTTTATCAGTAAATCTCTTCTGCATAATTTACATATTCCAAATTTAAAAAATCCTGAAGTAAATCTTTATGGAATAATTTATTTTTATCCAAACTGATTAAAGATATTGTATATACACTTAAACCCGAAGATAGATAGGCTTGGTTATTATCTATCGATAATATTTTAAAATTACGAGAGCGAACATACCCGACAAATTCTTTTAAATTTTCATTGGATTGAAATTCAATATGAATGGAAATCTTTTTCGAACAATACGTTATATATGATTCTATTTTCGGTAAGATTGCCAAAACAACCACAATAATGATTGTGGCAAATATCGCCAACGTATAAAATCCCGTTCCAATTGCCAATCCAAGACATGCACAGGCCCATAATCCCGCTGCCGTAGTTAATCCTCTAATTTGATTTCTCGAAGTTACCAAAATCGTTCCTGCTCCCAAAAAACCGATTCCAGAAATTACTTGAGCGGCGATTCTGGCAGAATCCGCCATGTTGGTCGCAAAAGTTAAAAACTCATTTGTCATCATCGCTATTACAGAACCCAAACATACGATAATATACGTTCTTAATCCTGCTGCCTGATGTTTTTTTGCCCGTTCCATACCGATTGCCCCACCGCATAGTACAGCCAAAAACAATCGAAATAGAATAGAAGGTATGCCAATTTGTTCCAACCAATGCCATTTTAATAATTTTACTATCGGATCGGAAATTAATGCCAAAATATCCATTTTTCTATTCCTCCAAAAAGTTAAATTTTATCCAATAAAATTATAACATAAGATGAAAGGATTTTATATATAAATACAAATTTTGATAAAATCGGCTCTACTTGAAATTATCTTTATTTTCATATATAATTATAATACAAGTGATCGATATCTATTATAACGGGTGATATATATATGAAAAAATATAAGAAAAAATTAAATACAGAAGCCCCAAAAGAAGAAGATATGGAAGAAGAAAAGATCGATCCACATTCCATAGAAGTTGTGGTAGAACGGATTGAAGGCGGTTTGGTTGCCTCTCTTCGTATAGAGGACGAAATCAACTACCCTTTATTCAAAAAGGGAGATTTTGCCATTCTAATGGCATCATCTAAATTCGGTATTCGTGATTTTGTTTTATATCAATCCCATGATGCATATTTTTTACGTAGAATCATAAAATACAAAGAGAATGATATATATGTAGCAGGAGATAATGAAAAAGAATATCATATTATTCAAAGAGAAGATATTATCGGAAAATGTGTTTCTAGAGAAAGAAAAACAAAGCGATTGAGTTTTTCTTTAACCCCCAAAAAAAGATTATATACCTTCAAAAAGGTCAATATGGCTTATTTTCGATTAAAAAATCGGGTATTGAACTATGAACAAGAAGTCAATAATACATCGTTTGAACTTGCGACACAATCGGTAGCCGAAAATAAGACATTATTCGAAAATAAAACTGAAATCAAGTATTCCATCGATTTGGATACAGAATTAAAAGATTTCTTAAATCCAGATACATTGGTTCAAGAATTGAGAAAAGGAGTAACGGATAGTGATACTTCGGATATGGAAGAACAATCGGATATAGAGCCAGAGGAACAAGAGGAACCTATGGCAGAATTGGAAGAAACGGAAATGCCAAATGAACCGGAAGAACCACAAGAAACCGAAGAAACTTCCGAAGAAATCTAAGAGTAAGGAATAGGGGGAAATCCCCCTATTTTTAGTCAAAAAAATTTCAAAAGGCATGTAGTTTTTAAAACTAGATAATTTTATTTAATATATTTTAAGTTTGGTTGTTTATAATTAATAACTTAGTTTTAAATACTACTTAATAAATAAAATAATTTTTAAACGACATTTAGTTTTTAAAACCAAATCAAAATATAAATTGAAAATAAAGAATGATTTTTAATAATCTATTTTATAATTTTAAAAAACAGAAGGAGATTGAAAATATGAAAATAATATTGAATGGAGTAGAAAAAACAATAGATAAACCTTGTAGAATTGCCGATTTAATTGAAGATAAAGATTATCATTATATGGCGGCAAATGTGAATAATCGGTTGAGAGAATTAGATTATATTATCAAAGATTCTTCCGAAATTCAACTTTTGGATCTAAAAAATGCCGATGTTTGCAGAATATATCAATCCACATTACGATATGTGATACTGATGGCTACCAAAAATGTATTTCCTAATGCAAAAATAATCTTTAATTATAGTGTTTCTCGGTCTATATTTGCGAGTGTATCTCAGTTGGGACACCCATTTTTACAAGAAGATTTAAACCAAATTTTATGGGAAGTGAATCGAATTATTGAACAAGATTATCCGATTAAAAGATATTCTATAACCAAAGAAGAAGCCTATCAATATTACCAATCTATCGGTTGTTTGGATAAAGTTAAAATTTTAAAATATCGAAAAGAAGATACGGTTCATACCTATGAATGTAATGGATATAAAAATTATATGTTCGGATATATGTTACGGTCAACGGGATATTTAAAGAAATTCAATATTAAATTATATAGTCCGGGATTCATTGTTTCTTATCCAAGGAGCGAATGTGGCGGAGAAATTCCGAATTTTCAAGAAGAACGGGTTTTTAGAGCGTCTTTGAAAGATGCCAATCGATGGGCAGATACTTCAAGATCAGGTTCAATCAGTCAAATGAATGAGATTGTGGAAACGAATCGAGCATTGGAATTTATCAATATTTGTGAGGCAAGACACAATCGCCAATTAGCCGATTTGGGAAATAAAATTATGGAGAATATTGATAATATTCATTTAATTGCGGTGGCGGGGCCATCTTCCAGTGGAAAAACCACTTTTACAAATCGTTTGCGGATAGAATTAAAAAGCAGAGGAATTGATCCACTTATGATTAGTATCGATAACTTTTATAATGATCCACAATTCGCACCAAGAGATAAAGACGGCAATCCGGATTTTGAACATATCGATTCTTTGGATCGGACATTGTTTAATGAGGTCTTATATAAATTGATTCAGGGAGAAAGTGTCTCATTACCTGTATATGATTTCAAGACAAGAACTCGTCATTTTGAAACTCCAATTCGGTTACATCACCATCAACCGATTTTAATCGAAGGTATTCATGCCTTAAACGATGATTTGACGCCATCTATTGCCACCGAAGAGAAATTTAAAATCTATATAGCCCCTTTAGCCCAATATCGAATCGATGATCATAATCCCATCAGTATCTCCGATATCCGTTTGATTCGTCGTATCGTAAGAGATCACCAATACAGAAATACGAATTGTGAAAAAACTCTAGCGACTTGGCAATCCGTCCGAAACGGCGAATTTAAGTGGATTTATCCATTTCAAAATAATGCGGATTTCGTTTTTAATTCCGAATTGAGTTATGAATTATGTGTGATGCAAAAACACGCCATTCCTTTATTAAAAGAAGTTCCGTCCGATAGTCCTAACTTTATAACCGCCAATCGACTTGTAAAATTTTTAAAGTATTTTAAATCGATTTCGGATAAATGGATTCCATGTAATTCCATCTTAAGAGAATTTATTGGTGATTCCATTTTTTATACAGAAGACACCATTTAAAAAAGAATTTACTGCAAAATAAAATTTGCAGTTTATTTTTTACTTTAAATTGAATTATAAGGCAATTTTTGATATAATTAAATGCGTAAAGGAGGGGTAAGAATATGAGTTGTTTAAATAACATAGAAAGAATTAATTTTCCTGCCGATTTGGTAATGGATTTAACGAAACTATATCAATATAAAGGAAAAGATTTTTATTATGCCGATGTTTTAAAAAATAATCTTTCGGGAATTATACGAATAACAGTTGAAAAAGATTGTACATATACAGCGAAATATTTAAACCTTTCCATAACCGAAAATAGAATGCGGTTGATTTTAAAGAAAGATGCCACGCCAAAAACAAAAGACGAAAAGATCTTGGCAAATTTAAAATCGGTTTTTACTCTTATTCAAAATAAAGGAAAAGATATAGAACTGACTTCCAATGAATTTCTACATTTGGCGACTCGGGTATTTGATGGTGTGGAAGATATTGATTTTGCTTCAGAAATCACCAAAGTCAAAAAAAACCTATTTGAAGAAAAAAAGAAAATATCCAAACGGAGTATATTGGAAGATGAATTAAATAAATACAGTAGGTATTTAAACAACGAAGAAATCGAACCTACACAACTTATTACCAATTTGTATGTCGATTTATTAAACTTCAAAATCTACACTTCTAATAATGAATTTCTTTCTTTATTGATTTTTTATAGTTTACTATTCAAAGAAGGTTTTCATGTTTTCCGCTATGTCAGTTTCTTTCAACTATATATGCAACATCAAAAAGAATATGAAGTTAACACTGCGGCAGCAAATTATGATTGGGAAACAGGATATGCAAAAACATCAAACTTAAACCGCTTGATAATAAGCACGATGTTAGAAGGATATGACGAAGTAGAAAGAGCGGTAGCGAATTTCACTTTCGATAAACGAATCCGTAAAATCGACAATGTCGAGGCAACCATTTTACGTCTGGGAGAAGTATTTACCAAAGAACAAATAAAAAATGCCCACCCACAATTATCGGCATCGACAATCAATAGAGCCTTAGATAATTTGAAAAAGCAAAATAAGATTCGATCAAACGGAACAGGAAGATCGGCGACTTGGATACGATTGGTACCTGATGATATGTTAGGAACCAAAATGAAACAAATGACATTATTCGACATTATGTCGGAAAACACAGAGGACGAATAATCCTCTTTTTTTTATGCTCAAAATATGTCTAAAGAAGAAAAAAATAAAAAAATTAAAATAGACATTATAATTGTCTATTTATAAAATATAATAAAAACCGTAAAAAGGGAGAAGAAAAAATATGTCTATTTCTTCTATATATTGATAAGAGAAGCAAAATAAAAAATCGAAAAATTTTCGGGCATGATCCAAAAAAAATAAGGATATGATACCGGCAGTAGAAGAAGAAGCAGAGGAGAATTGGAAGAAGAGATAAAATATTTCAAAAAGACAAAAATCGACTTTGCTTCCTAAAATAGAGAGAAATAGAGAATGAAGCGAAGAAATACCCGCAAAGGGAATCTTCGATTCCTATTCATAAAAATCATTTTTCACAAAACATACTCAAACAAGCATTTATGAATATGTTTAAAAAGAAGAATTTTGTCAAAAAAACGAAATAAACGACATCAAATCCTATTTTAAACTTCTTTTCAAAGGATATTTTATTCTTTTTTGTACCCTAATTAAGTTATCATAATATATATTATGTAAACCAATCAATAACGTTGTAACAATGCGATTTTTTAACAATATGTTTATAACTTGTTTTCCACACTTCAACCTCTTTCTCTAAAAATGGCTTGAAATTTATGTTTTTCCTACTTTTTTAACCACAAATCGAGTGGTATAATTATCCACATTTTTAATTTTCGATTGTTTAAAATCAGGTCGTGTTCCTCTAAATCTTCATTTCCGGATTTTCTATCATTTGGATAGGAACGTGTACCAAGATAATAAACTCATTTTTCTTTGCTTGAATATGTTTACGGTTTTGCTTCTGATTTTAACATATTCAATACGACAAATTGAGAATCTTTTTTTCGGTATATCCTCTTTCTCAATAAATTATAGATCTTTTTCTTGATTTTAATTTTTTTGGATAAATATGTAATTTTAATAAAGATATTTTCTAATTTATTAAAATATAATTATTATATATTTATTTTATAAACTAGTTTTTAATACTAGATATGTTTTGAATTTTTTTTATTTTGTTCTTCTCTCTTTTATCTTCTTTTCTTTTTTAAGATCATAAAAAATAGAATCTATTTTTACTATGTTTTTCTTCTTTATAATCCATCTTCTTATCGTATGAATCTTCTCTTTTCTCAGATAATAATTTTCATTTTCAATCTAGTTTTATTTATTCTTTTTTATTAATTTATACATTTTATTATCTAGTATTTAAAACTAGTTTACTTTCGAAAAAAATACTAGGCTCTTAACCTAGTATGTGTTGTTACTTTATAGATTCCAATATCTCTATTGCGGTATCGTAATCTACCGTTATGATATCTTTTAAAACTCGTTTTCCCTTAAACATTGCGTTAAAGGCAAGAGTTGGAATTGCCGATTCATCGATGTTTAATTCTCGAAGAGTGGTAGGCATTCCTATTTCTTTAAAGAATTGTTGTAGGGCATCGATTCCTTTTAAAATATCCGCTTCCGAATTATCGGTTGAAGGGATTCCCATCACTTCATAGGCAAATCGTTTAAATCGATTTATAGAGGCTTTATAAGCCTTTCTTGCCCATGCTGGCCATAGTACTGCCAAACCGGCTCCATGAGCTACAGAATCGAACATACCGCTTATTTCATGTTCAAGTTGATGAACTGACATAATGAAATCTCTTCCGCAACCTGTCAATCCGTTATGGGAGAGGCTGTTTGCCCATAATATCGTTGCTCGAGCATTGTAGTTTTGTGGGTCTTTCATTACAATCTTTCCTGCTTCAATGACACTTTTCATCAATCCTAAGGCAATAGAATCCGTTAGAGGAGTATCTTCTCCCAAAGAAAAATATCGTTCTAATGTATGCATCAAAATATCGACGATACCACAAGCCGTTTGATACGGACTTACCGTATAGGTTAATTCCGGATTCAATATAGCAAACAGACAACGGTTTTCTTCACTGGTGAATCCTCGTTTTTCAGAAGTAAGATCATTGGTAATCACACAAGAATTCGACATATCACTTCCCGCTGCCGCAATCGTCAATATTACTCCGACGGGAATATGATCGATTGGTGTTTTTTCTTGGGTTTGGAATAGCCAAGGATTGAAATCTACTTTCGCTCCTACAGCGATACTTTTGGCTGAGTCGATAACACTTCCGCCTCCTACTGCCAAAATCAAATCCACCTTTTCTTGTTTACATAGTTTTATTCCCTCCAAAACAAGACTTAATTTCGGATTGGGAGAAACACCACCCAATTCAACAAAATTGATTTTATAGGCCTTAAATTGCCGTAGAATAGAATCATATAATCCGCTTTTTTTAATAGAACCTTGCCCATAATGAAAAAGTACTTTTTTAACAGAATAGGATTCTAATATTTCTCCTAATTTTTCTTCTTGTTTTTTTCCAAAAAAGATTTTAGTAGGAGTATAATATATAAAGTTTTCCATTACTTCAACTCCTTTAAAAAGGATTTTCCAATCAAAGGAGATTCCAAATCAAAATTTTCGGCAATCGTCGCTCCGATATCGGCAAAACTCTTCCGTATTCCCAAATCTCCGGTCTTCATACCTTTTGCCCAAACCAAAATCGGCACATACTCTCTGGTATGATCCGTTCCATGCCAAGTTGGATCGTTTCCATGATCGGCAGTAACCATCAATAAATCTTGTTCGGACAATTTATTCATAAGGTTTCTTAAATCGGTATCGAATTCCTCCAAAGCCTTTTTATATCCTTCCGAATCTCTTCTATGTCCATATAACGCATCGAAATCGACCAAATTAGCAAAACATAATCCGTTAAAATCTTTTTCACTTAATTCCATCGCTATTTCCATTCCATTATGATTCGATACACTCTTATACGCTTCCGTAATTCCACAAGTATTGAAAATATCATTGATTTTACCGATGGATAAAACATCAAATCCATTTTCTTTTAAAGAGTCTAAGACAGTCTTTCCGCTCGGAGATAACGCATAATCGTGTCGATTGGTCGTTCTTTGGAACGTATCCGCTGTTTCTCCGATAAACGGTCTGGCGATAATTCGTCCTACCTTATACTCTTCTTTCATACAAATTTCTCTGGCAATCTTACAACAGCGATATAATTCTTCCAATCCGAAATACGTTTCATGAGCGGCAATCTGTAAAACACTATCTGCCGAAGTATAAACGATCATCGCTTTGGTTCGAATATGTTCTTCTCCCAAAACTTTTAAAATTTCCGTACCGCTTGCGGCAACATTCCCAATCACTTTATGACCGGTTTTTTGTTCCAACTCATCAATCAATTCTTTAGGAAATCCTGTATCGGTAAAAGTCAAAAACGGCTTTGTCGTATGAATGCCCATCATTTCCCAATGACCTGTCATCGTATCTTTACCGGCAGACAATTCATCCATCTTTCCGCAAAATCCGATTTCATGGGTTTCTTTTACTCCCAAAATCTTTGTTAAAGTTCCGATTCCCAACGCTTCTAACGTCGGTAAAGTAATCCCTTTTCTATGTTCGGCGATATGCCCTAATGTATTCGCTCCTTTATCGTGATAAAGATAACTCAAGGGAGCAGTTCCGCAACCAACTGAATCCATTACTATACAAAAAATTCTTTTATACATCTTATTCTTCCTTTCTGTTTTTCAATGCCAACGGGTGGGTACTATCATATAATTCTTTTAATCTTGTCTTATCGATATGAGTATATATTTGCGTTGTGGATATATCTTCATGCCCCAATAATTCTTGAACAACCCGTAAATCCACTCCACCTTCCAATAAATGTGTAGCGAAACTATGTCGAATAGTATGCGGAGAAATTTCTTTGCTGATTCCGCAATCTTTCGCCAGTTGAACGATATATTTATAAAATCCCTGTCGGGACATCTTTTCTCCCTTATAATTAAAAAACAATAAATCGCTATTCCCTTTTTTTAATTCCAATCTTGCTTGTTCGATATATTTTCTCAAATAAATAACCGCCATATCTCCAAGCGGAACCATTCTTTCTTTATTTCCTTTTCCTATAACCACCATATATTTTTCTTTCAAATGTAGATCCGCTAACTTTAAATCCAATAACTCAGATATCCGTAATCCTGACGCATACAATGTTTCCATCATTGCCCTATTGCGAATACCAATCTTATCCTCCGTTGAAATGGAATTCAACATCTTTTCTACTTCTTCTTTCGTTAAAACAACTGGTAATGTTTTATCTGATTTAGGAGTATCGATATATTTAGCAGGATTCTCTTTCGTTATATTTTCCGAAAATAAAAATTGATGAAAGTCCTTAATTGCGACAACCTTTCTGGCAATCGTATGTTTGGATAAATTTTTTCTCTTTAATGACATGATATATTTTTCAATATTTTCTCTTTTAATATTAGAAACAGTATCGATATCTTTTTGATGATTATGAAGAAATTCGGCATATAACTCCAAATCCGTAATATAGGCTTGAATCGTATTTTTCGAAGCCCTTTTATCGGTCTGTAAATAATATTTAAAGTCGGAGATTTCGTAAAATATTACCTCTCTCTCTTTCTTTTCTCTCATGGCTCTACCTCGACAAATTTCTCAAAAACCATATTCGCAACTTCTAACCGTTGTTCGGGAATATATATCCGATCACCTTCAAAAATTAAAAGTCCTTGCCCTACCAAATCGGTAAAATCAAAATCTTTTTCCGGTTCTGTATCAAACAATTCTTTATATTTCTTTTTAGAGACACCTTCTACCATACGAAGCCCCAATAAAAAAAACTCTCTCTTTTGTTCCCAAACATCGATTCTTTCCGTTGACTTTACAAATGACTCAAAATATCGATTTAAAACATCTTCATTATCAATCCGTATTGAATGGATATATCCACAAGCCCCACAACCGATACCGACATATTCTTGTCCCGTCCAATATAACATATTATGTTTGGATTCATATCCTTCTTTCGCATAATTCGATATTTCATATCGTTTAAATTCACTTTTTTTCAATCGATCATTGATATAATCATACATATCCGCAACCATATCTTCTTCCAATAATTCCATTTCTCCGGATTGAATTTGCTTCATTAAAATCGTACGATTTTCCAATATCAAAGAATAACAAGAAATATGCTGAATCGGCAAACTCAAAACAAAATCCAAATCCTCTTCTACCGTCTTTAACGTTGTCTGAGGAATTCCATAGATCAAATCCACATTGATATTTTTAAATCCTTTCTCCACACACAATTCCACCGCTTGTTTTACGATTTCTTTATTATGCTTCCGCCGAATCAAACGAATCGCTTCTTCATTGATTGTTTGCATACCAATACTCAATCGATTAAACCCAAATTCCTTTAAAAGATCTAAAAGATCTTCTTTAATCCATTCCGGATTTAACTCAATGGTCTTCTCACAAGCCTTATCCAAAATATCTTTCAATTCCAAAAACAATTTCTTCAACAAATATAACGGCAAAACATTCGGCGTACCACCACCGATATAAACCGTATCGATATTACTTAATTCCTTTCGGTAGGAATGCAGTTCCTTTATCAAGCGAGAAATATATCGAACCTGAACATCTTCTCTCGCAATAATCTTAGTAAAATCACAATAACTGCATATATTCTTACAAAAAGGGATATGAATATATAAACCTTTCATATATTACAAAAACCTCCTCTTTTTGTCTAAACGGATTCTTTTCTTTTTATTGTATCACATTTCGTTCAAATAATCAAAAAAAGAAAGGGAATGACGATTTTCGTCATTTCCCAATCTTCATTTTAAACTCTTTTTCTCTTTCTAACAACAATTATCGTAACCGTAATACCTACTATTACTATACATGGTATTCCAATAGATAACCATAATACCAATGCCAA
>CANQDJ010000027.1 GCA_947592005.1 uncultured Anaeroplasma sp. | reverse complement strand
AATTGAATTATCCACATAAAAAAGACAAACCCTTAGTTTCATTTCAAAAAAACTAAGGATTTGTCAACAATCTGATAAGAGCCTTTTGGCTCTTATTCTTTTTTGTGATAAATATATTTTAAAGTGTTTCGGTTTGTGATACAATTATTAAAAAGAAATTGGCGGTGAAAATATGCTGAGGGAAGATATACAAGATTTTCTTCAAACCATACCGAAACATATTTGTGTGGTTGCGGCAACGAAATATGTCGATTCTAATCAAATGATTGAACTTTTGGAAATAGGTATTTACAATTTCGGAGAAAATCGAGTCGAAGTTTTTCTGAAAAAAGAAGAAGAATTGAAAGAGTATCCGATTGTATGGCATTTTATTGGTCATCTTCAAAGAAATAAAGCCAAACAAGTGTTGAATAAAATAGAATATCTACATTCTTTGGATTCTTTGGAACTTGTCAAAATCATAGAAAAAGAAAGAAAAGAACCTTTAAAATGTTTTATTGAGGTTTCGATAAATAAAGAAGAAACAAAGAATGGGGTTTATCCGGAAGAATTGGAAGAATTTATAAAAAAAGTTCTTATGTTTTCCAAAGTAAAATTGGTTGGATTTATGATGATGGCTAAAAAAGATTCAAAGCCAGATGAGTTACTACATCAGTTTAAAAGTTTAGTGGATTTGAGAAATGAAATAGAACGAAATCTTTCGATTTCTTTACCATATTTATCCATGGGAATGAGTGATGATTATTTAGAAGCGATTCAAGCAGGAGCGACACATATTCGGTTGGGAAGAATTTTATGGAAGAATTAGAAATTTTTAAAAAACGAGTTCAAGCGTATGTGGAAAAGGCGTATAATGGAGGAGTAGGATTGTTTCCGTTTTTGGACGAGCCGAGGATAGAAATTATTCTTTCGGAGATTAAAAGAAATCCAAAGGTTTTTGTAGAATTTTACGGAGGAATTTTAAATAGCGATAGGGTAAGAGCGATTTTGTCTTCTTATCCCGTGGAGAAAGAAGATTTTAAAATTACCGTATTTCAAATTATATATAATAAGCAGTTTAATACGGTTTCTCATCGAAGTATTTTAGGAAGTTTATTGGCATTGGGTATAAAAAGAGAATGTATCGGAGATATCGTAATAGATGAAGGAAATAATGCGTATTTTGCCACAACGAAAGAATTGGAACAATTTTTAATCGATGAATTTCATTCGGTTGGGAAAACGCCGGTCGAATTGAAGAAAACGGATTATTTGATTGAAAATAAAATTCGGTATGAATCCAAGGTATATTTTTTGGCATCTCTTCGTTTAGATGCGGTAATATCCGCTGTGTATCATTTGTCGCGAAAAGAATCATTGGAGATGATTCAAAATGGTTTGGTTTCTGTTTTTCATACGATTATTTTTAATTCAAGTCATAATGTTAAAAAAAATGATGAGATCAGTGTAAGGCATAAAGGAAAAATCAAAGTGATGGAAATTGGGAATTTAAGTAAAAGCGGAAGAATTGTTGTAACTTTAGGAAAAAGAATATAAGGGGGAAAAGAAATGAATAAAATTGGAATTATAGCCGCTATGCGTTCGGAAATGGAATTTTTACAAGAGAAATTGGAAAATGTGAATAAAGTTCGTTTATCGGGGGCTTTGTTTTATTGTGGGTATTTTGGACAAACCGATATTGTTTTGTGTGAATGCGGAGTAGGGAAAGTGAATGCGGCGATGGTTGCTACATTGTTGATTTCGCAATTTGATTGTAGTATGATTATCAATACGGGAATTGCCGGAGGAGTAGGGCTTGCGCCGAGAAGTGTTGTTTTGGGAACAAGTTTAAAGTATCATGATTTTGATACTACGGTTTTCGGATATGCTTACGGACAAGTTCCGGGATATCCGAAAGAATTTGTTCCAAGTTTGGATTGCATATTGAAAGTGAAAAAGATTTTAAATAAAATGGGAATAGAATATATCGAGTGTCCGATTTTTAGTGGAGATAGTTTTATTAAAGATAAGAAACAAATCGAAAAAGTATATACAGGGGGTGTTGCCGCTTGTGAAATGGAAGGAGCGGCGGTGGCCCAGATTGCGGTACGTTCGGGAGTAGATTTTATCGTTTTGCGGTTTATATCGGATTCTATTGGTGAAGAAGGACAAATTCGGGATTATATGCAGTTTGAACAAGAAATGGCGTTACAATCTGCTCAAATTTGTTTACAAATAGTGAATAATTTTTAGAATTTGGTTCATAATAAAGATGGTGAGGCTTTTATGATGCTAGCCATCTTTATTTTTTTGATTTCTATTATAGTATTGGCTTCTAATATTCATATTTATATTAAAAGTATGAATGATACGTTAAAGATCTATTTGAAAATCGGTTTGTTTTATGTAGTGATCCCCCATCATAAATTGATTTCCAAACTGATTTTTGAAAAGAATAATCGATTAGAAACAATGAAGAATGATTTCAAAAAAGGTAAAAGACTTACCTTAAATATATTTTCTCATAGTATTATCGATCATATTTATATCGCAAAATTCTCTCGAACTCAACTAGCGGATAATCCGATAGGAAATGGAATGTATATGATATTGTCGAATCAGTTCAGAGGATTACTACAGAGTCGTTTTCGATTGGTAGACACCAAAAATATAAGACTAGAATATGATAAATACTATGAGAACGTGGATTATTATGTGGATGCCCATATCAGTGTGTTAAACTTAATTTGGGCGTCCATTCAAACGATAATAAAAAGGTGATAAAATGGAACATCCGATTTGCGAGTTATTAAATGTCAGTATGAAATGTTTAAATGATATGATTGATGCCAACACAATCATAGGAACGCCTCTTACCTATAATAATAAGACGATTATACCGGTATCTAAGGTTCATTTGGGGTTTGTAAGTGGCGGAAGTGATATTAAACCGAATACGAATAAAGAAGATCCGTTATTCGGGGGAGGAACCGGTGGAGGGCTTTCTTTAACTCCGATTGCGTTTTTGGTTGTTTCGGAAGAAGAAATTAATTTGATTTCTATACATTCTTCTACGCATATTATAGAAAAGGCTATAGAGTTGGTTCCGAAGACATTGGATAAGGTAAAAACTTTATTTCAAAATAATGTGAAACAGAATGAAGATAAATAAGTCCGAATCGGACTTTTTTTCTTGGAAAAAGAATTGACAAATTTTTTCTTATTCGTATATAATCAAGAATAGAAAGACAGGGATAGTATGGCTTTAAAATATTATGCGGTTGTAGATGAAACAAATAAGTTGATTTATACCTCTTGGGAAGAGGTTTTGAAGATATTGCCGAAATTGGTTAAACCGAAATATAAATCTTTTTCTACAAGAGAAGAAGCGGAAGCCTATTTAACGGGAAAAGTATTTCAAGAAGAAATTGATGCCCCTTGTGCTTATATAGACGGATCGTATGATAAAGATACGGAAGAATATAGTTTTGGAGGAGTTCTTTTGTATCAACAATCCATTTATCAATTTAAAAAGAAATATCCGAAAGATGAATTTTCGGCAATGAGAAATGTAGCGGGAGAGATAAAGGGTGCGGGCTTTATTATTCAATATGCCATTCGGCATCATATTTCCGAACTTCATATTTTTTATGATTATATGGGAATTGAGAAGTGGTTTACAAAAGAATGGCAGGCGAAAAGCCCTATCGGAATCGAATATGTGAAGTTTTGTGATACGATAAGAGATAAAATAAAAATAACTTTTCATAAAGTGAAAAGTCATACTAATAATTATTATAATGAATTAGCCGATCGGTTGGCGAAGGAAGCCCTTAAATAAGGCTTCCTTTTTCGTTTATTGTCTTTTTTACCAAGTCTAAATCACTATGACGGAAGATATAATTTTTTATTTTTTCGGTTTGTTCGTTTCCTTTGCCGGCAATTAAGATAATATCATCGATTTTAGCAATACGATAGGCTAAAGAAATTGCATCTTCCCGAGATAAAGTCAAATAGTAATCTTTATCTTGAATTTCTTTTGTCAAGTCTTTGAAAATATTAAATAAACTTTCGTTTTTCGGATCTTCCGAAGTAAAGATGGTAATATCTGCAAGTTCGGTGGCAATTTTACCCATTTCCGCTCGTTTGGTTGAATCTTTTTCGCCTGCCGCTCCGGTAATGACAATCAATTTATTGGTGGCAAATTCCCGAATGCTTTCGAGAATGTTTTTTAACGCATTTGGCGTATGAGCATAGTCTATAATAAACGTTTTACCATCTTGTCGGTAAACCATAAATCTGCCATCTACTTGTTTGATTTTATTTAAACCTTCTTGAATGCATTCTTTAGGAATGCCCAATTCATAGGCGTAGGTAATAGCCGCTAAGGCGTTATATATGTTGTATTTACCGAATAAATGAGTATAAAATTCACCTAAAGATTTGCCTTTATATGTTATTTCGAAAGTCGAGCCCGTTAATTCTATTCGATATTTTTTAATTTTATAATCTCCATTTTTAAAACCGAATGTTACTATTTTGGCTTTGGTGTAATACGCAATTCGTTCGCTGTATTTTTCGTCTGCGTTTATGACGAGAAGACCGTCTTCGTTTAGTTTTTCGAATAATTCGGCTTTGCATAAAAAGTAAGAGTTCATTGTTTTATGTGTATTTAAATGTTCGTGAGAAAGGTTGGTAAAGATTGCCCCATCGAATTGTAAGTTTTCGATTCTTTTATCTAATATTCCTTCACTAGAAACTTCCATTATCAAATCATGAATATGATGTTTACGGAAGGCTTGATAGGTAGAGTAAAAGATTTCGGGAGAAGGAGTTGTGTTGATGGTTTCTATATGCCGATCTAAATAATCGATTCCGTTTGTTCCGACATAAGCCGATTCATTCAGAGTATTCATAATAGATTTTAACAAAGTGGCGGTAGTGGTTTTTCCATCTGTTCCCGTAATTCCTATAGTATAGATTGAGTGGCGGTAGCCGTAGAAGATTTGAAGTAAACGAATATATTCCAATTTGGGATTAACGGAATGTATAAAACGTTTATCGTATTTATGTTTGTCCGAAACGATTAGAATCGCTCCTTTTTTTAATGCTTCTTTGATATATTTTTTCCCGTTGTCTTTTTTTCCTTTAATAGCGACAAAGATATAGTTCGGTCTTACTTTTTTTGAATTATTGGTGATTCCTTCCACATTGAAATCTAATTTTGTGAAAGGATATAGTTTAGAAATATGCATATTTATCATCCTTTTTGTTTATTGGGCGTATAACGATTTATATTGCTAAAATGTTTTTTTCATTATAAAATAGTATATGAAGAACTTTTTCGGAGGTATCTTTTATGGAAATGTTTATAACCGTCATAGCAATTTTAGGTGGGTTAGGAATATTCCTATATGGCATTAATCTTATGGGAGATTCTTTAAAAGCGATTGCCGGAGATCGATTGAAAGTTTTTATTGAAAAGACGACCAATACGCCAATTAAAGGAATTTTGGTTGGTGCGTTGGTTACGGCATTACTTCAATCTTCTAGTGGAACGACAGCGTTGACTGTCGGACTGGTTCGAGCAGGATTAATGTCTTTTCCACAAGCGGTCGGAATCATTATGGGTGCCAATATCGGTACTACGATTACATCTTTTATTGTTGGTTTAAAAATCGAAAAATATGCATTACTTTTTGTAGGAATTGGTGCTATTTTGATATTTTTCTTTAAAAAAGAGAAAATTCAACAAACGGGAAGTATTATTTTGGGATTCGGATTGTTGTTTTTCGGATTACAGTTAATGGGCGATAATTTGGAAGTGATTTTTGATCAATTTGAGGATCAAACCAGTAAATTATTCCAATTCATTTCCTCTAATCCGATATTGGGATTGTTTATCGGAACAGGTATGACGGCTTTGGTTCAGTCTTCTTCAGCGACAATTTCTATATTGCAAAGTTTATATGAACAAGGAAACATTGCCTTGATTGGTGCGATTCCGATTTTATTGGGTTGTAATATAGGAACTACCATAACGGCTTGTTTCGCTTGTATTGGCGGTGGTACACAAGCGAAGAGAACAGCATTTGTTCATGCTTTATTTAATATTTTGGGAGCCCTCCTTTTTATGTGTATATTGATACCATATAGTAAATTGGTCGGGTTGATTGAAAGTACGATTTTAAGTAGTATTTATCAATCGAATGGAGCACCATTAAAAATGACTTTGGCTATCGCTCATATGATTTTTAATTTAACTACAACGTTTATTTTGTTTTTCTTTATTAAACAAATGGTATGGCTTGCCACAAAGGTTATTAAGGATAAGGCCAATCCGCAGGAGAAGATTATCGAAGAATTATTGGATTATTCGTTAATTGAAAAATCTTCTATATTGGGACTTTCTTTCGTAAAAAGAGCGATTGATTATATGGCAGATTGTGTAAAAAGTTATGTTTATATTGCGAAAGAATATAGTTTTGAGCGGAAAGATGATAGAATCAGTGAAGGAGCGGAATTGGAAAAAACGATTAATTGTTTGGACAAAAGAATTCATGATTATTTGATAAAATTAACGATAGTGGATTTGAGCAAAGATTCTTCTAAAATTTTATCTCAGTATTTGGATTATATTAAAGATTTGGAACGGGTTGGAGATCATTGTACCAACATTTTGGAATTTTTTGAAGAGCGGTATGAAAAAGATATGACTTTATCCGACGATGGTGTTCAGGATTTGTCGCAAATATATGGGGTATTATTGACTATGGTGGATAATACGATAGATGCAATTAAGGAATGGTCTATGGAAAAAGCCCAAGTGGCTTCTAATTGCGAAGAGGAAATCGATAAGTTGGAAGAAGTATTCCATGAACGTCATGTTCATAGGGTAAGTAGCGGAGTTTGTTCTTATGTAAATGCAGAATATTATGTGGAGATTCTTTCTAATATAGAGCGAATGGGAGATCATTTGGAAAATATATGTGAAGGTATTTTGACTAACGAATATTGTAAATACGATGAATTTAATCATTAATTTAGAGGTAGAAATAAAAAATCGAGAATTGGAATCGAATCTCGATTTTTTATTTATTATAAAGATAGTACATCGCTTTTTTCTTTTTTATGTCAAACATAGATTTTTTATGAAAAATAGAATATAATAGTAAATAGAATTTTTACAAGTTCGGGTGAGAAAAATGGCATTCAAATTAAATTCGAAATATTCTCCCACAGGAGATCAACCTCGTGCGATAGATGAAATTGTAAAAGGGTTTGAAAACGGTGAAAAAAGACAGGTTTTATTGGGGGCTACCGCTACCGGAAAAACATTTACTATGTGTAATGTGATTGCCCGTTTGAATCGGCCAACTTTGGTACTCGCCCATAATAAGACTTTGGCAGGACAGTTATATAATGAAATCAAAGAGTTTTTTCCGGAAAATCATGTTGAATTTTTTATTTCTTATTATGACTATTATCAGCCGGAAGCGTATGTGGTTTCTTCGGATAAATATATTGAAAAGAGTTCAAGTATCAATAATGAAATCGATGAATTACGGCATAGTGCGACTGCCGCATTGATTGATTATAAAGATGTTATTGTGGTTGCCTCCGTATCTTGTATTTACGGGATAGGAGATCCCGAAGATTATAAGGATAGTATGTTAAATATTCGGGTAGGGGAAAGTTATAATCGAAAAAAATTATATGCTCATTTGGTGGAAATGCAATTTAAAAGAAATGATATTGAATTTGAAAGAGGAACGTTTCGGATTCGTGGAGATGTTTTGGAAATCATTCCCGCTTCGGAACATGCCAAAGGCATTCGAGTTGAATTTTTTGATGATGAAGTGGATCGGATACGGACGTTTGATATTACAACGGGAATGGCGTTAGAAGATGTGAAATTTGCCAATATTTTTGCGGCAACGCATTTTGTCACCAATAAAATGAAATTGGACGAGGCGATTCGTAGAATCAAAGAAGAATTGAATATGGTTCATCGAAAATTTATTCAAGAAGGTAAATTTTTGGAAGCGGAACGAATCGAACAAAGAACAAAATATGATTTGGAAATGTTGGAACAAATGGGGTATTGTAGCGGAGTGGAAAATTATTCTCGTCATTTATCTTTGCGTGGGGAAGGGGAAACTCCGGCTACGCTTATCGACTTTTTTCCCGATGATTTTTTACTGATTGTAGATGAATCTCATGTTACTTTACCTCAAGTTAGAGGAATGTATGTGGGAGATCGTTCCAGAAAGGAAACGTTGGTGCAATATGGTTTCCGTTTGCCTTCGGCTTTAGATAATCGACCATTAAAATTCGAAGAATTCGAAAAGAAATTGGATAAGGCATTATATGTTTCGGCAACTCCGGGAGATTATGAAAGAGAATATCCGATTATCGAACAAATCATACGACCGACGGGAATCGTCGATCCGGTTATTGAAGTTCGAAAGACGTTAGGACAAGTAGATGATATTTATGCCGAAATTATGAAGCGAATAGAAACGAATGAAAGAGTTTTGATTACAACTTTGACGATTAAAATGAGTGAAGATTTAACGGATTATTTAAAGAATTTGGGTTTAAAGGTGGCATATTTACATTCGGAAATTCATTCGTTGGAGCGTATGCAGATATTAAAAGATCTTCGTTTGGGAAAATATGATGTTTTGGTTGGAATCAATTTGTTAAGAGAAGGATTGGATTTACCGGAAGTTTCTTTGGTTTGTATATTAGATGCCGATAAACAAGGATTTTTGCGGTCAACGGGTTCGCTAATTCAAACTATAGGTCGTGCTGCGAGAAATGCGAATGGAAAAGTTATTATGTATGCCGATACGATTAGTGCTTCTATGCAGGAAGCAATAGAGGAAACGAATCGACGGAGGAAGATTCAATTAGAGTATAATCAACAGAATGGAATCGTTCCGAAGACGATTGTTAAGGAAATCCCTAAATCTATAACGATGAAGAATATAGATGATCTGGCGGAAGCGGAACATATTCAATCGCAAAAATTAACGAAAGAGGAAAAGGTCGCATTGATTTCCGAATTGGAAGAAGAAATGCGGGCATACGCCAAAGATTTGAATTTTGAGGCTGCCGCTCAAATTAGAGATATTATATTGGAAATTAAGGCTCAGAAATAGGTGAGATTATGCATACATTAAAGGAATTATATAAAATAGGGAACGGTCCGTCTTCCTCTCATACAATGGGGCCTTTGGAAGCCTCCAAAGAATTTTTAAAAAGGTATCCGGATTGTGATTTTATCGATGTGAAATTGTATGGCTCTTTGGCATTGACAGGGAAAGGACATTTAAGCGATTATATTATTGAAAAGACGCTGATGCCTATTCGATGTAAAGTCGAATTCGATTTGCTTCATAAACCACAACACCCGAATACATTGGAATTTATCGGGTATAAAAATAAGGAATGTATTGCCCGAATGAAAGTGGTATCCATTGGAGGAGGAGCAATTGAAATAGAGGGCGATGAAAAGAAGATAAGCAATGAAATATATCCCCATCATAAGTTGAGAGATATTATTCAATATTGTAAAGATTATAAACTTCGTTTATATGAATATGTGGATAAAATGGAAGATAAAGATTTTCAAAATTATATAGAAAAGATTTATCAAAGTATGGAATCTTGTATAGATAGAGGTTTAAATACAATGGGGATTCTTCACGGGAAATTACAAATTAAAAGGAAAGCGAATTTCTTATATTATCAAAATAGTAAGGAAACCGATCCTACCGAAATTGCTAGAAGAAAAGCGGTTGCGTATGCGTACGCCGTAAGTGAAGAAAATGCCGATGGCGGAGAAGTGGTTACGGCTCCGACTTGTGGTTCGGCAGGCGTTTTAGCGGCTTGTTTACGATATATGGAAGATAAAAATAAATACACGCATGAAGAAATTATAAATGCGTTAAAAACGGCAGGCTTAATCGGAAATTTGATAAAATATAATGCTTCTATTTCCGGAGCGGAAGCCGGCTGTCAAGCGGAGGTGGGAACGGCTTGTGCCATGGCGGCGGCTTTTTTGGTTGAATTGACCAATGGTGATTTTGAACAAATATCTTCCGCAAGTGAAATTGCGTTAGAACATCATTTGGGTTTGACTTGCGATCCCGTAGACGGATATGTTCAAATTCCTTGTATTGAACGGAATGCGGTAGCGACTTTACGGGCTATCGATGCGGCAAAGTTGTCTTCTTATTTGAATAATAGTGATTCGAAAATATCGTTTGATTTGGTTGTAGAAACAATGTTGGATACGGGAAGAGATTTATCGTATCGATACAGAGAAACGGCAAAAGGCGGTTTGGCAAAAAAATTTAGGTAGGCGAAGGTATGGAAGTAGGAAAAAGATATGAATTAAAGATAGAAGGATATGATATTTATGGTTTCGGAGTGGTTCATAAGGACGGGATTACTATTTTTGTCGAGCAAGCAATGGAAGGAGAAGTTGTTGTTTGTGAGATAACCAAGATTACCAAAAAGATCGCTTTCGGTATAACAATCGATATAATAAAGGAGTCTAAAAATAGGATAAAACCTTTATGTGCCTATTATGAAAATTGTGGAGGGTGCGATTTACTGCATATAGATTATGAAACGGAATGTCGTATTAAGGAAAATAAAGTGCGACAAACTTTAAGAAATAAAGACCAATCGATTATACAACCTATCCTTCGTGCCGAAAAGATTTATGGATATCGGAATAAGGTTATGGTTCCTTATGAAAGGGTAGAAGATGATGTGATTTATGGTTTTTATGCTAAAAAATCACATTCTATCGTTCCGATGCGAAAGTGTCTTATTTCCTCTGATTTGGATAATGACATTCTCTATTTTATCGAACGATATTTAACTTTATTTCATGTATCCATCTATAATGAAATAACGCATACGGGTATTTTTCGGGAAGTTATGTTAAGACATACGAAGTTTAATGAATATATGGTTGTTTTTATTGTTACCAAAGAGTTGGATTTGTCTTTTTTGGTAGAACCTTTGTTAAAAGAATTTCCTCAAATTCAATCGATTTATTTGAATTTAAACGATCAAAAGAATAATGTTTTATTATCTCAAAAATATAAATTGATTTATGGGAAAGAAGTTATTGTAGAAGATATATTGGGGTTGAAATTTGAAGTTTCTCCAGATTCTTTTTTACAAATCAATCACGATCAATGTGAATTGTTATACCAACAAGCTCTTCGTCTTGCGAATATACAAAAAAATATGGTGGTTATTGATGCATATTGTGGTATGGGAAGTTTATCACTTCATTTAGCAAAACAAGCATTTAAGGTATATGGAATTGAGATTGTTTCTTCCTCCATTATCAATGCCAATAAAAATAAAGAAATCAATCATATAAATAATGTTGAATTTATTTGTGGCTCTTGTGAAGAAAAAATAAAAGAATTGGCAAATAAAGAAAAAATCGATTGTATTGTTTTTGATCCACCGAGAAAAGGTTGTGCGGAATCTTTTTTATATACGGTTATTGAAATGAAAATCCCTAAAATTATTTATATATCTTGTAATATTTCTACCGCAAAGAGGGATATAGATATTTTAGAAAAAGAAGGATATATGTTAGATCAAGTTATTCCAGTAGATATGTTTCCAAGAACGTCTCATGTAGAAAGCATTTGCTCTCTTGTCTTGAGGACTGAAGCAAAATAACTCTACTTTAATATGGTTTATAATTGGACTAATTCAATTAAATGAGTTAGTCTTTTTATAATATAAGACAAAATTATAATTAAAGCATCGTAATTTATTAAAAAATATGATAAAATAAATGCATATCAAATTGAATGAAATAAAAAAATGGGAGGTATCAAATGGCTACATACGATTATGAAAAAGATTTAAATGAATATATGTTTAAGGATGGTAAATTGACAACCGTACAACAGGGTAAATATTTTGCTGAATGGGTTCTTATTAGACTGTTTAATAGAACACAGGATGAGATAGAAGATAATTCTTTAGATGGAGGAGTTTCAATTCCAGATGGTTGGAATGATAAAGGAATAGATTGCTATTTTAAGGATGCAGATACTTTGTATATTATCCAATGTAAGTATCGCAATCAACATTCATATAGTGAAGTCAATCAGTTTAAAGTTCAAATGGAACAGTTTTTTTCTAGAAAAGATGGTGTAGGATTAAAACCACAAATTTTAGAGGTATGGAATTTAGTACATGATAGTGACATTAATCAAATCAAAATATTCTATATTACAAATAATGATATTACTACAGAATATCAAACACATAATTATGTTGAATTGATTCAAACGTTTGAGGATGATTTTTCTAAGTTGGGGAAAAGTATCTCATTAGATATTTTAGGAATGGAAAGATTTTCTAACATCCGGACTGGAATTTTATTGGAATTGCCATCAGAAATAAGAAAAGCAGAACCAATTTTGTTACTTGAAAAGTCATTTGAGAATAGGGATTGTAATACCATAGTTGCAGAAGTAGCACTAAAAAATTTAGCAAAATTGGTTAAAGATTATCATAAGTATATATTTTTTTCAAACATAAGAAATTATAAAGGATTAAATAAAATTAATCAAATAATGTCAGAAACATATGATAAACATCCTAAAGATTTTTGGTTTTACAATAATGGAATTACAATTGTTTGTAAAGACTACAAGCTTGCTAGAAATAACCCAAATGATTCAAAAACTTGCAAAATAACTGCACCACAAATTGTAAATGGTTGTCAAACTGCATCTACGATTTACAATAAATGGCTTGCTTCTAGTGAATATGAAAAGAATAATATTGATGGAACAATCCTTGTTAAAATAATAAAGGATTCAAAAGGAGAAAAAAGACGTTCTATTACTAGATATACAAATAGTCAAACCCCAGTAACGGGAAAAGACTTTTTTGCATTGGAAGATTTTCATAAAGAATTACAAAGTAACTTTGAAAATATGGGATACTACTATGAAATTCAAACAAATGCTAGAAAGTATATAAATAAAAAGTTTAAAGGTGATGATAAATATTCCTTATTATTTGATGAAAAATTTAAAAAGAGCAATTCTTTTGTGGCTAAGGATGTTACCCAATTATATGTATCTTGTATACTTCAACAACCAGGAAAAGCTAAAAATATTGGGGAATATATGCCTGGGGGAGAAAAATATGAGAAAGCATTTAATGACAAGACTCCCAAGGATCCTAGATTTTATATTATTCCATATGGTATATATTATTATTTCAAAAACATTTATAATTTTCCAGAAAGAAAAATTGATAAGGACAAATGGAAAGCTTCATTACTATTCATCTCAAGTCTTTTTTTCAAGGTTATTTCAAAGCGATACTTCAATGATTCTAAAGAATTTATAGAATCTGCTTTTATTGATAAGTGTGAAGAGGTTATAAATGAGCAATCTTCTTTTGAAGAAAATTGTGATATGGTTAGAGATATTATTGTAGATTTCTATAAAGACTCTAAAATAAAAGATATAATTGGTGATAATTTACCTAAATTTTTAAAGACTGCTATTGAAACAAATAAGGAAGTTATAAATATTTTGAAGCAGAAGATTGATGATAATATTAACTAAGACTACTACAAGGACTTAGTTATATAATAACAAAAAGAAGATTATAGTCATTAGACATAAGAACTTTCTTATTTTTAATGACTTTTTCTTTCGTATATACTTGCGTTTATATTAAAAACTGTCCAGTAAGGTGAAGAAATATCACTTTATTGGACTTTTTTAATTTTATAAGGTGCAAAATTCCAAATTATTGTCCAGTAGGTTGAAGAACAATAAAAGAACTTCAACAAATGCATCACAAAAATATCTATTAAAAAATCTAGGCTTTAAAGTCCCAAAGTCCCACGAGGGGGCTATACTAATAGCCCTCGCTTGGGGACTAATCCGTATTTTTAGATATTTTAATAAAGAGATTGGATGTGAAAATTATGAATTAACAAAACAATTAAAAATTACAATGTTATCAGAGAGATAAATAAAAAAAGAAGGAGTAAATCCTTCTAAAAATCTAATGACTTTCTACCAAAAAGCTGATCTAATGATATTTCAAAATAATCACAAATAATATCATAGAGTTCAACCTGTGGAATCTGCATGCCACTCAACCATTTAGAGATTGCAGCTTCCTGCACTCCAATTGCACTTGCAAACTCTTTTTGCGTAATTCTTTTATGCTTGATTAAAACTTTTAAAACTTCTTTAATATTTTCTCTTGAGCCTATATACAACTACCTCATTTTCTATCATACCTTAAATTGATTTGGTTTTAAATAGAAAATTTCCAATTCGGAAATAAAATTATAAAATAGTTCCCTATATAGTTATCTTGTGATAATTTCTTAATAGTTATATTTTGATTATTTCCCAAATATAACAAAGGGTGTGGAGAATGGCTTTAATCGTAATTTATTAAAAAATATGATAAAATAACCATATGTATAACATTTTTCGATATGGAGAATATTGTTTTGATCAAACATTAAAAATGTTATTTATATTTTGTAATAAAGACTATGAAAAATTTGGTATAAGTAGAAATAAAATTAGAATGGGATAGGCATATGACATCAATTTATGATTGATAATAGAGTTTGGCTTGAACAAGAAAGTTTTTATAATGCTTAATTTAAATATCAAGATGCTAAAAGTAAAATATCATTTAATTTGTTTCTTTTCATATTTAAACCCAACTTTCATTAAAATAAACCCAACCACATGTTATAACCCGAGTTTCGCACTTATTAAATCAAAAAATCACCAATTAACCTAGTATTTATAAGGCTTTTTGATGATTTTTATTTTGTATAATCATATACCTATATTATTTAACATTGTTCTTAAAGATTTGATTTCTTGTATGTTGTATTTTTCAAATTTAAAATCAATGCCATTTGATTTTAATATTTTACTTATTTCTTCATTTATTTCTGTTATTTTATAATAATCTAAATATATTGAATCTGCTTGAAAATTATTTAAAGCTTCTTTAATTTTTTCGGCTGTTATTCCTTGTTCCCATCCATCCACATTAATGGTAGATTTCTTTTCATATTTAAACCCAACTTTCATTGAAATAAACCCAACCACATGCTATAATTAGGTTGGGTTTAAATGAGGAGGGATTTTATGAATTTAGCAGATTTGGTAAAAGAATTATTATCTTATTCATTTGAAAACGAATGGTTTGAGTTTAAAGAAAATATGAAATCCGATTATGAATTGGGGGAATATATTTCTGCCTTGTCCAATGGAGCAGCATATATGGGAAAAGAACAAGGGTATTTAGTTTGGGGAATAGTAGATTCAACGCATAAAATTGTTGGTACTGATTTTAATCCAAATTGTAATACTTCTCATAATGAACCTCTAAAGCATTATTTAGAAAGATTGCTATCTCCACATTTAAGAATTGATTTTGAAGAAGGATATATTGATTCTAAAAGAATTGTAGTTCTTAATATCCCAGCAGCAAAAAATATTCCTACATCTTGGGATGGAGTGAGATTTATTCGCGTTGGTTCAAGCAAAGAAAAACTCTCTAGATTTCCAGAACGAGAAATATATTTATTTAACGTATTAAAAGAAGGAATACCAACAATTGTAAACAAAGAGTCTTCATATCAAGATTTATCATTTCAAAAACTATTTGGCTATTATGGCTCTAAAGGCATTATTTTAAAAGAATCCACTTTTAAGAAAAATTTGGGTTTGTTGAATGATAATAATAAATATAATATTTTAGCTCAATTATTATCTGATGATTCACATATACCTTTAAGAGTTTCTATTTTTGATGGTGAAACAAAGGCATCGAATTTGTTTTCTGTTAGAGAGTTTGGATACAATTGCTTATTATATACATTAGATGAATTGTTGAGATATGGTGATGTATTAAACATTCTTCAAGCAGATGAAAGAAATAGAGTTGTTGAAAGAAAAGAGGTTCCATTGTTTGATAGTAAGGCCTTCACAGAAGCAATTATCAATGCAGTTTTACATAACAAATGGGTAGATGGGAATGAACCAATGATTTCTGTTTTTTCTAACCGTATTGAAATATTATCGAGAGGGACATTACCTCCTAAACAAACTTTAGAAGGTTTCTATTTAGGAGAGTCCATTCCAGTCAACGAAAAATTATCTGAAATATTTTTACAGCTCCATATAAGCGAAAAATCAGGAAGAGGAATTCCTAAAATTATTGAAACTTATGGAAAGGATGCTATAGAGTTTAGAGAGAATTCTATTGTTGTTACCATACCATTTAATTGGATTAAAGTGGTTGGGAATAAAGTTGGGAATAAAGTTGGGAATAAAAACAATTCTAGTAAAGAAAAAATCATAAAAGAAATGAGAAATAATCCCAATGTTACAAGCAGTCAATTATCAAAATTGCTAGGGATTTCTGAAACTGCTATCGAAAAAAACATCAAAATATTAAAAGATAGTGGAATGATTGAACGTGTAGGTTCAAAAAGAAATGGATATTGGAAGATATTGTGGAAGCAGTAATTGAAAAAAATCTTTTTAGAGTATGATTATTTATAGTTGATATCTTTTTTAAGAACTAGGATAAGGGGATTACAGTTGAAACGATTACGACTTTAGTAAGAGTAGAAACTAAAAAAGATTAAATGAAATATATCATGAGGTGTCATTTGATTTGTTTCTTTTTATATTTAAACCCAACCACATGCTATAATTAGGTTGGGTTTAAATGAGGAGGGATTTTATGAATTTAGCAGATTTGGTAAAAGAATTATTATCTTATTCATTTGGAAACGAATGGGTTGAGTTTAAAAAAATATGAAATCCGATTATGAATTGGGGGAATATATTTCTGCCCTTTTTCTTTTGTTCAAAATAGAGAAAAGATTTAAATAAGGGATAAAAAATGGTTCAAATTAGTGTACATAAACTGGTGACTACTAGGTCATTTGACCTTGTATTTTTAATATACTCTAAATATCTAGCATGAAAAAATAGTGTTAGGTAATTTTTATATTATCGGCAAATTAATACAAAATAATTAAACGTCAAAAACTTGTATAAATTGCCGATAAATGATACAATATAGTTGGTGATAAGAATGAAATACTTAACAAGTAGTGAAATAGCAGTTAAATGGAATGTATCGGAAAGAAGCGTTAGAAATTACTGTAATAATGGTAGAGTTATTGGAGCCATTTTACATGGTAAAACATGGCTAATTCCTGAAAATGCTGAAAAGCCAAAAAGACAAATAAGACATTCATTAGGTAATAGAAATCTTTTAAGAATATTAATGGATGAAAAAGAAACACAAGTAACAGGTGGAATTTATCATAAATTACAAATTGAAATGACTTATAATTCTAATCATATTGAAGGAAGTAAATTGACACACGATCAAACAAGATATATTTATGAGACAAAAACAATAGGCATAAGCGAAGAAAGTATAAATGTTGATGATATTATAGAAACGTTAAATCATTTTAGATGTGTTGATTTAGCAATTGAATCTGCCAATTATAAACTAACAGAATCATTAATAAAGCAATTTCATTTTATATTAAAATCTGGGACTAGTGATTCTAGAAAACCATGGTTTAAAATAGGGGATTATAAAATTATTAATAATGAAGTTGGAGGTGCTGATACATGTCCAGTATCAGAAGTGAAACAAAGATTGGCTGAATTGCTAAAAAAGTATAATTCTAAGACTAATGTAACAATCGATGATATTATAGAGTTTCATTATGAGTTTGAAAAAATTCATCCTTTTCAAGATGGTAATGGTAGAGTTGGTAGACTTATAATGTTCAAAGAATGTTTAAAACATAATATTGTCCCAATGATAATAAATGAGGAATTAAAGTTATTTTATTATAGAGGATTAAAAGAGTACAAATATGAAAAAGGATACCTTCTAGATACTTGTTTGTGTGCTCAAGATATAGTTAAAAGTTATTTAGATTATTTTAAAATACCATATAATAAATAAATTGATGGTATTAATAGAGACATTTTTTATCTCTATTAATTTTTTAATTTTCACAAAAAATATATTATTTTTTATAACACCTCAATTTTGGATTAACCCCTAAAATGGGGTGTTAAATCTTCAATTTAAAGATAGCATGAACAAACTGATAGTATAGAAAGAGTTATTATATTTGGGAAAAAATCAAAATATAACTATAATTTATAAATATAAATATTATTGATTTATTGATGGGAAAAATATATAATCCCGGTTTCGACAGTTATAAAGAATAAAAAGGAACAAAAATGGCTTAACTAAAGCATTTTGTTCCTTTTACATTATAAAAAAATGTGGTATATTTTTTCGTAATATAATATTTTTTTAATTCTTTATGTTGGTAATATTTCTTATCAAAATTTATTTTACATATGTCATAAAGAGCATTTAATACGGATCCACCCTTGTAAGATGATTGTAAGAATCTGTCTTGAACATTTACAACATTTAAATTT
>CANQDJ010000026.1 GCA_947592005.1 uncultured Anaeroplasma sp. | reverse complement strand
TATTTAACATTGTTCTTAAAGATTTGATTTCTTGTATGTTGTATTTTTCAAATTTAAAATCAATGCCATTTGATTTTCTTACTCAAGAAGACTTAAATCTTATGACTTCTCACATTAATTCTGCCAAAAGAAAAAGCACAGATTTTTCAACTCCATTTGAATTATTCCGTGCTTTCTTTGGCCCTGTCATCTTAGACAGGCTTGGCATTTCTTTAATTAATGCCAATTCAGTTGTCTTATCAACTGAGCTTTTAAAAAAATAACTTTTTAGCATCTAGCTATTTTGGGTATAACTTAACCTTCTCACTTAAGTAGCGAAATTTAAATTTACAAAACGATTTTAGCCCAATCATAGATAGTATTTTTTCGCTTTTTACCCATCTCCATTATACCACACCTTCTTCTCATTTGGAAGAAGACATTTTAATAAAGCTAAATTCCTTAGTCAAAATTACAGCGGAATTTACTTTTATAATTAACGATAAATTTAAAATTCTTCTATTTTCGCTATTTTACGTTCGGCAGAAGCCATTAAATAAAAATACAATCCCACATTCGCTACTATCAATAAAACGATTGCCAAGCCACAAGCCAAATATGCATTAATAAACCCAAAACCTACCAATATTCCGGTTAAACCAATCATAATTAACCAATCCGTAAGCATAGATAACACCATACCAGCAGAAGCCTTTACACATTCTTGTTCATTCTTCCATTTCAATTTATAATAACTAAGATTGATAATTATACCCAATATAGAAGATAATACAACAAACAACAAAGGAATAACATATAACGCAATAACACTCAAAATAGTAGGCTGAATAAAAATACAAACCAATGTAGACGCTATAACACAACAAACCCCCAACACTGAAATAGATACCGCAAGTTTCGCTTGAATCCACTTTTTATAATCGATTGGAAAACTCTTAATCAACCAAAAGTGATTTCCTTCGATACTGATTGAACAAGATGCAGGAGTACATATTCCTATGGCAAACGTTATAATCGCCGCACCTATATATGCATATTGTTTGATATATGGTAAAATCTCTTCTATATCTTCTATTGTAGAATATTTAGAAAATAACCAAGAAATAAATCCTGCCATACCAATCGCACAAATACCTGACATTAAAGAATTAATAAAATAATATTTAGAGGAAAAAAACCTCTTAAATTCATTTTTCAATAATGCACGACTGGGATTGGTAGATTCCAAATCTTTTTTTACATATACCGTATTAGAATGAAAACTATTGATTATGATATATACTTTATCAAACAAAAATGCAATTACTGCCACAACTAAAACAAAAAAGACAATATTAACACCTACAAAAAGAAATATCCAACTGTAATTTGAAACAAAAGCCAAACGAATAAATTGTAAAGAAGGATTAATCCACGCAAACGCCACAGCCATAGAAACATAACCACTCGCATCAAATACTTCTTCATTGGTTTGATTTCCGTTAAAATTTATATAAAAGGAAAAAAACATAACCAATAATATAAGTGCTGTATATAAAATAAAATTAATAATATTTCCAAATTTATATCGATCGGCAACCAAAGTAATAAATAAAGAAAATAAACCGGCTACTAACATAGGAATTGCCGGAACAAATACAGTTATCAAAATTCCTATCGGTAAATAAATAAAATTTTTACTAAACAAAATAACAATTATCATATTCGGAAGTAAAACAATAGCGGAATACAACAATTCTACCAAATATAAATTAATCAATTTCGCCGAAATAATCGTCGATTTTTTAATCGGCATACTTCGTAACATTTCATAATCTTTACCCATAAATATGGATTTTACTTTAAAAACAGAAGTAGAAAAAATTAACGCAGAAGTAATACCTGCCATAAACAATGTAGAATAAATCAGATCGGCTTTTCCTGCTTCAAAAACGATAGTCATACTTATATTATAAAATACAGATAAAACAACTCCGCCAATCAACATAATTAATAAAAAAGTCAAAAATGAAAGAGATTTGCCTTTATTTTCTTTTATTTTTCTGAAATCAAGGGTTTCCCGCAAATCCACTTTCATCAAAGCCCATAAATTATTCATTAAACAACTCCAAGAACTTATTCTCCAATGATTCATCCCCCTTGATTTCTTCTGTTTTTCCGCTCGCAACAATCTTTCCGTCTTTTATAATCGCTATTTTATTACAAAACTTCTCTACAACTTCCAAAACATGCGAAGAAAAGAAAACCATCGTTCCTGTAGAACATAATTCCTTTATCACTTCTTTTAAATCGTGTGCCGCTTTCGGATCCAATCCGACAAACGGCTCGTCCAAAACCAAAAGTTTCGGCTTATGAATCAAAGACGCAATCAACGCTATCTTTTGTTTCATACCATGAGAATACGTCTTAATCGGATCTCCTAACTTCGATTCTATATCAAACAAACTTGCATATTGATGAATTCTTTCATTCTTTTCCTCATTTACTCTATAAATATTACAAACAAAATCAATATATTGAATACCCGTTAAATGTTCATATAAATCTGGATTATCCGGAACATATGCCATTTTTAATTTACTCTCCAGCGGATTGAATTTAATAGAAACACCATCTAAAAATATATCTCCCTCAAAATCATGTATACCGACAATACATTTAATCGTTGTGGATTTTCCTGCCCCATTTGGACCAATAAAACCGAAAATATCTCCATCTTCTATCGTCAAATTAATCGAATCAATCGCTTTTACAGAAGCCTTTTTATACGTCTTCGAAACATTTTTGATTTCCAACATTTTTTATCCCCCCCTAATTTTCATATTATACTATGGTATTTCCTTTCGTGTCAAACGTTTTAGATAAGACATAAGACTTAAATAAAAATAAGAAGCCTATAGACTTCCTATTCTTCCATTAAATACGCAAACTTATCAATATTGGTGTATTCTTTAACATATTCCGTATATAAATATGCCACAAATTCTTCATGATCGATAAACGGATTTCGATTTCCTTGAATAGAATAAACTACATTATTTCTGTTTCTTTCCAAATCATCGACGGGATCTTCATAATGCCATTTCAATAAAGTTTGTAAATCCCCAAGTCTTCCCGTGACTCCACTTGTGTTTTCCGTTCCGACTCCATTAACCAATTCTAAATCCAATTCACAATTATTACATACATCTCCATCATAACGAATAACCATATAAAATAAACTTCTCGCAATATCGCCTTTTACACAATCCATCGGTTCAAAATATATAGAATCCCATTTGTTTCCATACTCATCGCTTTTTTTCGGATTTTCAACTTCCCCAAAATCCAAATTCCCACGATAATTATTTATATTCTTCTCGCTGGCATGAAGATGATGACAATCATTATGTGCCGGTATGCTTTGGGATTTAAATCCTTTCGCTTTTGGCCATAAATGTTCTCTGTTCCAAATATTATTTCCGGAAGTTCCTTTATCTTGATTGGCAATCGGAATGGATTGTCTAGTATAAATACATAAAACATTATCCGAATTATTCGGATCTTGATCCGCCTTTTTCAAAGCGTCCCAAACCCCAGAATAACTCAATTTATGAATATGAGTAGTTTCAACCAAATTATGCAATTTCATTTTAAAACTCTTATCTAATTCACCATTTAAAACTTGATAATACGAATCCGAAAAAGAAAGATACACTTTATCATCTGTTTCTTCCTTTGTACTATCTTCATTGGGAATTTCTTTATTTTCTTCATTTGGAACTTCGTTTTCATTATTTTCCGTTTCGGATTCGATATTTTCCTCAACAATATTACATGAAGTAAATCCCAAAATACTAAACAATAAGAAAATAAAACCCAATACTCTCTTCATAATTTTACCTCTAAATTTTCTTTTCTTCGGAAATAAATTCATATAACGAACTGGCGTCCTCTTTTTTAACATTCGTTTCCAAAAATACAACTTTCACATTTACGATTTTATTTCCAAATTCAATCGTGATTTTATCTCCCAAATGAATCTCTTTTGATGGTTTTACCACCTTATCATTGACTAAAACTCTTTCATTTTCCGCTACTTCTTTGGCAAGCGTACGCCGTTTAATCAATCTGGATAATTTTAAAAATTTATCTACTCTCATTTTTATTCCTCGGTAGAGGGGTTATCTTCCTTTGGTTGTTCTTCCACTTTTAAACTTTCTTGTTCACGAGTTTCATCAGAAACAGGATTTTCTACTTGTTCTTCCGCTTTTTTCTTCTTATCTTCATACCATTTCAAACTTCCCGTTGCCTCTATTTCATCAATATCGGATTTCGTCAATGTTTCAACTTGTATTAAATAATAAGCAATCTTTTTTAACAAATCCAAATTTTCCAAAATTACTTTTTTCGCTCTAGCATAACAAGTTTCAATAATATTCCTTGTTTCTTTATCAATTTCCAACGCAATTTGATCGGAGAAATTCTTCTCTTTTAAATAATCTCTTCCTAAAAATACACTTCCGTTCGGCTGTTCATATTGAACCGGACCCAAATCAGACATACCATATTCCGTAACCATCGCTCTGGCTATCTTAGTGGCTTGTTGAAAATCATTGGAAGCACCGGTAGAAACTTCATTAAAATTGATTTCTTCGGAAACTCTTCCGCCCAAATATCCCGTAATACGATCTAATAAAGATTGTTTTGTTTCCAAATATCTTTCTTCTTCCGGAAGCATTAACGCATATCCCCCTGCTTGACCTCTTGGAATAATCGTAACTTTTTGAACGATATTGGCATTATCCAACTTCAATCCGATTACCGCATGGCCTGCCTCATGATGGGCAATTAAATTCTTCTCCGAAGCCGAAATCGTTCTTGATTTCTTTGCAGGTCCCATCATTACACGATCGATTGCTTCATCGATATCTTGCGTATTAATTACCTTTCTGTTTTCTCTTGCTGCCAATAAAGCCGCTTCATTCAATAGATTTTCAATATCCGCTCCGCTAAATCCCGGGATTCTTTGAGCGATTTCATCAAATTTAACACCGGAATCAAAATGTTTATTTCTAGCATGAACATTCAAAATGGCTTCTCTTCCCTTAACGTCCGGATTACTAATTGTAATCTGACGATCAAAACGACCTGGACGTAATAACGCCGGATCCAAAACATCGGGACGATTGGTTGCCGCCATAATGATAATTCCCAAATTACCATTGAATCCGTCCATTTCAACCAAAATCTGATTTAAAGTTTGTTCCCGTTCATCGTGTCCACCACCCATACCGGCTCCACGTTGACGTCCTACCGCGTCGATTTCGTCAATAAAGATGATACATGGTGCATTTTGTTTTGCCACTTTAAACATATCTCTTACACGGGCAGCACCAACACCGACAAACATTTCAACAAAATCTGAACCGGAAATAGAGAAGAACGGAACTCCCGCTTCTCCGGCAACCGCCTTTGCCAATAATGTTTTACCTGTTCCTGGAGGGCCGAACAACAAAACACCTTTCGGAATTCTCGCACCAATTTCATTGTATTTTCTCGGATTTTTCAAGAAATCGATAATTTCAACCAGTTCTTCTTTTTCTTCATCACAACCGGCAACATCTTTAAACGTAACTGTTTTGCCTCTCGATAATTGAGCAGTAGACTTTCCAAAATCAAAAGCCCTACTATTTCCTTGCCCTCTCATTAAGAAAATAAAAACAAGAATAACAATAGCGTAAGGAATCAAACTGATTAATAAGCTTAACCATATATTTTCTACCAAAACATCTACATTGAGTTGAACTGTACTAAATCTGTCTTCAATCTCCAAAATTTGATCTTTAAATAAATTCGTTTCGAATTTATATTGTTTCCCGTCTTGAATAAATGTTCCGCTTACCTCGTAAAGTTCATAATTATCTCCACCGGCAGGAATTACATCTATTTCTCCCTGAATACTTCCATTTTGGATTTTTTCAACCAATTCATCATAATTTAATTGTTCTGGCTTTTGAGTCGTTAAATTACGAATCAAAAAAATCAATCCAATAACAGAAAATATGATTAATAATAAAAATATAAAATCAAATCTTCTCCTTGGTCTAGGATTATTATTTTCTTGCATATAGTCCTCCTTATTTTGAATAAACTTTTTCTTTTAGAACGCCAATGTAAGGTAAATTACGATAACTTTCGTTATAATCCAATCCATACCCTACCACAAATTCATTCGGTACCAAACCCCCGACATACGCAGGTTTTATCTCTACTTTTCTTCCTTCTGGCTTATCCAAAAGAACACAAATGGTTACACTCTTCGCACCATGTTCCAATAAAATTTTCTTCACTGCGTTGAGCGTTCTCCCTGTATCTAAAATATCATCAACCAAAATAACGTCCCTATCCATTACTTCCGGAATGTCGTTTTTTATTGTTACCGTCCCGGTAGAATCTGTTCCTTTATAAGAAGAAACAATCATATATTCCAAAGTACAATCAATAGAAACATTTTTCAGCAAATCGGACATAAATGGATTACACCCTTTCAAAAGACCTATAAACATCGGCCTTTTCCCCTCAAAATCCTTTGAAATAAGTTCTCCTAATCTTTTTACAATCTCTAAAATTCGATCTTCCGAAACGAGAATCTTCTTTATGTCATTATGCATACTAAATTTCCTCACAAACAAAATATATATCTCCTGTATTTTTTTGCTTATAAACCGAATCCGACTTCGCCAAATCATATACCCAAAGAATCTCATTCTTTTGATTTAATATAATCGGTATCTCTTTCCGCTGTATGGCGGGAACTTTATAATCAATAAAAATACGATTTACCTTTTTATTGCCGATAGATAATTCTATGACATCTCCGTCTTTCTTAGGACGTATTATAAAAGGCAATTCTAAATTATTATACCATAGTTTAATATATTTTGCATTAGTTGTCGGTATTTTTTTTGAAAAATAAAATTTATATCGATTTCCATATTCTACCACATCACCTAAAGAAACAGAGATGGGATTCCACTCTTCCTTAAGTTTGGTAATATACGCACAATCATAACTTCGAATCCATACATATCCATCGGCTAATTTTAAAGTCTTTGTTCCCTCAAAAGAATCCAAAGATTTCAACATATCCATTATTAATCGATAATTCTTTCTAATTGCATATTTTTCCAATAATAAAGATAAAATATCTTTTCTTAACGCTATATCCAAAGGATTAAAACGAGGGATATCAATCTTATTATTTGACAATTTTAAATAATCTATACTTTGTACCCTAAGGAAGTGAAATGCTTCTTTTACTTGTGTAGAATACTGATATACTTTATCATAAATATCTTCACATTCTTCTTCGATTAAAGGAACAATATGATGCCGAATCCGATTTCTTAAATATGTATTCTCTCCATTCGAAGAATCTTCATAAAATACCAACTTTTGATTCTCGGCATATGCTAGAATCTCTTTTTTCGATACACATAATAAAGGTCGAATAATCCGAATATTATCATAAGAATTAATTACGGATATTCCTCCATATCCGTATAAATTAGACCCTTCCATTACCTTCATTAAAATTGTTTCCAACTGATCATTTAAATGATGAGCCGTTACAATAGTATCGGTATTATATTTTTTACAAAGCGATTTAAAAAAATCATACCTTGCCTTATGTGCTTCATTATGAAAATTATCGGAATGAGAATAATGATACGAACATAATTCAAAAGGAATTTCCAATTTCTTCGCCAATGCTTTCATCGCTTCTTGTTCTATTTCCGATTCGATTCTCTTATGATGATTAACATGAGCCAAAACAACAGAATACCCTAATTTATGCAATAAATGCAATAGCGTAACGGAATCCACTCCTCCCGATACAGCACAAATAATAGGTTGTCGAATAATTAATTGATTCTGTTGAATAAAGTTTTTAATTTTTTTCTCCATCTCAATTCACCAAAAAGATTTTACCATATTTATATATTAAAAAACAAGCGAGGAATATCCATTTAGATATCCCTCGTTTCTTTCCTATTTTATTTTAATCGGATTAATGGAACCATCTTCATTTGGATGCTCATCCAAATACTTTCGAATTTCTTCCGGTTTTCCCGCCTTTTGACCCGGCTTACATAAACTCAAACTTTCCGCCGTTTGATTGACAATCGCTTCGGCAAACCCTGCACAACCAGGATACCCACACGCTCCACAATTCGCATTGGGAAGAATCGCCGTTATATCTTCTACTCTCGTATCTACCTTAACATAAAATACCTTTGAAGCAATAGCCAATCCTAAACCGAGAATCAATCCCAATCCGGCTAAAATCAATACTGCCCATAAGATTTGCATATTATTTTTCCTCCTTTATTTCCTCTTCTATCTTTTTAAAATCCATATCTTTTTTTATACGGCATTCCGTATTTCCACAAGCCATACAATTTTCATCTGTTATTTTCATTGCTTCACAACCTTCTGGAACAGGAGTTTTTTTATTCAATACATACGTAACAAAGAAAATAACTATCCATACGATAATAATACCGATGGCAATAAACACATAAGGATTCATTAAATCAAACCACTTAATCCCAAAAATGCCATAGCCATTAACGCTGCCGTTATTAAAGCGATAGGAATTCCCTTAAACGCTTTTGGAGCGTTTCCGGCATCTAACCGATAACGGATTGTAGAAAATACAAAAATAACAATCGCAAAACCTAGACCCGTTCCTAACGCATTAGCCATAGAATCAGCAAAACTTAATGCTTGATCCGTGTTTCCTTGGGCAACACCTAAAACGGCACAGTTTGTTGTGATTAAAGGAAGATAAACACCCAAAGCCTTATAAAGAGAAGGAGAGTATTTCTTAATAATCATTTCAATTAATTGAACAATAGACGCAATAACCAAAATATACGTTATCGTATCCATAAAAGGAATTTTGGCAGGAACCAAAATGAAATTATAGATTGGCCAACATATAATAGAAGCAATCAATATAACACAAACTACTGCCGCTCCCATACCCAAAGCCGAAGATGTTTTTTTAGAAACACCCAAAAATGGACATATACCATAAAATCTTGAAAGAGTAACGTTATTGATTAACATAGCGTTGACGATTCCTAATAGAAAGGCAATGATATAATTCATATTACGCAACCTCCTTTGTTACTTGAGCATTCTTTGCGGCAAGTTCTTGTGCTTTCTTCGCTTTTAATTCTTCCATCTTCCTTTTTTGTTCCAACGCCTTCTTCTCTTCTTTTACATTCTTTCTCCAAGCCATAAAAGCCAAAACACAACCCAAAGTCAAGAAACCTCCGGCAGATTGAACAAACAAATTAATCGCATATTTTTCCGGATATATATTCAAATGAATCGCTCTCGGTAATGGGAAGTATTCCCCAATGGAAATGGTTCCCGTTCCTAAAATCTCTCGGAAAAAGGCAATAATACAAATCGCCATTGTAAATCCCAAGCCTGTCCCCAACGCATCTATAAAAGAAGCACCCGGACCATTTTTAGAAGCGAACGCTTCCGCACGCCCTAAGATAATACAGTTTACTACAATCAAAGAAATAAAAACACCCAAACTATCATACAATGCCGGCACAAACGCTTGACATAGCATCTTAACAATCGTTACAAATGTCGCAATAATAATGATATAACAAGGAATTTTAACCTCTTGCGGAATCACTTTTCTCAATAAAGAAATCAACACATTAGATCCCATCAACGTTAAAATAACCAATATACCCATACCCAATGCCGCTTCGATGGATTTTGTCGTAGCCAAAGTAGGACACATACCCAACAAAGAAACAAATACGGGATTCTCAGAAATCAATCCGGCTAAGAAAGTCTTTTTATATGATCCTTTTTGTTTTTCCATATTATTTTACCCCCTTTGCATCATCTAATGCCGCTTGAACCAATTCTTTTACCAAATTCGCTCCGTAAGTAGCACCACAAGAGGTATCAATACCATTCGTACTATCCAACGATCCAACCGTTTCTGATTCTGCAGGTTGAACCCCAATATGTATCGTAGTATCTTCACTGGAAGGATAATTTTCTTTTACATGCCCAACAACCGTTGAAGCAAAGGATTGTCCGTTTTCCAAAAATTCCACTTGATAGATGTTTCCGTCTTTTACAGCAACCATCAACGTAATAACACCATAAGAATTTTTTCCCGTAACCGTATATAAATAACCCAATTCTTCTCCGCTCTTATTTTTCGCCAAAACCTTCTTAATAATCGTCTTTCCATCCACATCTTTTTCTTCCGATTTATCCTCATCATAATCTTCAAAAATGGATTGACACGTTTCCAATTCTTTTTTCTTCGTGTTTTTATCGATAACAGGAGAAGTTACCATATTTATACCGGCAATACAAACTGCACAAATCAACGCAATTCCCGCCAATATACCGGCAATAATAAAATTCTTCTTCATTAGAACCAACCTCCCATCACAGACGCTGTAACAATCACACATATAAACGCAATTCCCACGCCCAAACAAAGACATTGTTTCCAAGTGTACGTATTCGGTTTCCCACGCATAAAGTAATCAATACATGGGGCAAGCATATTCACAATCAAAATAGAGAAAGCCGTTCCTTCCGGATAAGCCCCACAAACACGAATCAACGCCGTAATACAACCGGCAATCGAAGCGAAAACCACTCGTCCGAATTTAGAAGTAGGTGATGTAACCGGATCGGTTATCATAAATACCGCACCGAAGATAACTCCGCCGGATAATAACTGATACAACCACATCTCCATAATATTTCCCGTTTTCGTTTTGGCATACGTTCCTATACACCCGAATAATATTACAACAGCAAAAGATAAAAAGAATCCCAAACAAGCCCGCAAATCGGCAGATCTTCTCGCAAACAAATACACCGCACCGATCAAAATCGCCAATATACAAACCTCACCCATACAACCAGGAATATTACCGATAAACAAATCCCATAAACTATAATTTCCGATTGCCGATAAATTCCCTTTCGTAAATCCCAACGGAGTAGCCCCCGCATAGACATCTACTTTGGTATATGCCGTATTCAATTCCGAACCGAAACAAATACCAACAAACATTCTTCCTACCGCTGCCGGATTGAATATATTCGACCCCAATCCGCCAAAAACCATTTTACCAATTAAAATACCGAACACCGCTCCAACCAACACAACATACGGAGAACAACCTGCCGGCATAATCAAAGAATAAATCAAAGCCGATATCACAGGTGCGGTAATATTATTAATCGTATAATTCTGTTTAATTTTTAAAAAACCTTCTTTGGAAAAAAGTTCTTTTATCTTCATTCCTTTTGGCCAATGAATAAGCATATGAACCAAAAGTTCTATAAAAACCATCGTGATAATAGAAATCAAAAATACATAAATTCCGCTCCAACCGTTTACAATCATCGCAAAAAACGTAACCGGCATCAACGCAACGATAACATCGAGCATCATTCTCTTTACAGATACATTTTTATGAATGTAAGGAGAAGTTTGAGGAACCAATCTCATAATATAAACCTCCCTACTGTGCCAACTTCTTTGCCTTACGGCAATAGTCGGTTAATTGAATTTTCGATGTGCAAGTATATGCACACATACCACATAATATACAAGCCTTAATATTCAATTTGCCTTTTAAAGCATCTTTATCATTATTCTTAACTGCCTGCATAATATTTACCGGTTGTAATCCGGCAGGACAAGAATATACACAAGAAGCACATCGAACACAAGGTTCTTCCACTTCTTTTTTCTCTTGTAATATAATGCAAGATGTACAAGTCTTTGTAATTACCGCATCATCACGAACCAAATTCGCCCCCATCATAGGGCCACCCAAAATCATGACTTTATTGGTATCGTCTTTATACCCTCCGGATTGGTCGATAATCTCTTTCAATGACGTTCCGATTCTTACACGATAATTTTGAGGGATATTTATTCCATCGCCTGTTATTGTGAAATTTCTCTTTATTACCGGCAAATTATATCGAATCGCTTTATACAAACCCACAATCGTCGAAACATTAAAAACCATAACTCCCAATTTAGCCGGTAAAACTCCGGTCGGTACATGAATACCCAACCCTGATTTAATCATTTCGATTTCCCAACCTTGTGGATAATAATTCCCTACTCGTTTTACTTCCACATTTAAATTCGGAAACCGCATTTTCGCAACCGTCAAACAATCATATAAATCCTGATACTTCTTCTTTATACAAATAACTGCCCTTTTGGCTTGAAACGCCTGCATCGCATAACTGATCCCATTATAAATACGATACGGAAACTCCATTACCAATCGATGATCGGCAGACAAATACGGTTCACATTCTACCGCATTAATACATATCGTATCGATTGGATCTTTGGTTTGAAATTTAATATATGTGGGGAAAGAACTTCCTCCCAAACCTACCAAAGACATTTCCTTTGTAATTCGCACAAAATCATCTTTTGTTAAAGCAGCGATTTCTTCAGGGGTTCTTTCTATCGCCGTTTCAACGAACGTATCCTTTTTATCGTTCTTAATTTGAATAAATTCCGTTAGTTTACCACTCCGATGAAACTTTTTAACAACACCAACAATTTCGCCACTGACGGTAGAATGTATCGGCTGTTCAAAGAAAGGTCCTTTTCTCAACCCTATTTTTTGCCCAACCTTAACATGATCTCCGACCTTAACATATGATTCACCTTCCGCACATCTAGCATTCGTTATAGCCAAATATACATAATCCGGATCCACATACCGAATTGTCGGCAAACTGTTTGTAAGTTTCCGAATGTTCGCTATTTCTCTAGTTTTAGCAATCATTTTTCCACCTCACTAATAATTTTTTTTGCCGCTAAAGCCTTCGATATCCTTTCATCCATAGATTTTTTTAATATCGTCCGATAAGCCTCATCTTCGCTACACCCCCTAATATTCATTATAGCGAGTTTGGCTTTACGAATCATTTTTTCTTCTTCCATTTTTTCTTTATATTTATCCAATCGATCTTCCAGTTGAGAAATAATTTGTGTATCTTTCAACATCAAATCCATAATTTCATTCACACATTGAACCCTATTCTCTTCTAACATATAAAATAAAGGCGAAGTTATAACATTATATACACTCCCCAATTCCATCATAGAAGAGAAATATAGAACCAAACATTTTTTAGATGAAATCAACAAATCAAAAACACGATAAAATCCCTGTAAATAAGAGGTATGTATAAGAACAGCCATCGGTTTAAAATTACAACAATATGTAAATAAATCCCTCGCCGATATTGCCGGCTCACTTATGATATATTTCTCTTTATTGATATAATTCTTTATATTTTCCGAAAAAGAGGCGTCCTTAGACAACACGAAGATTTTTTCCATATTTCCACCCCTTTGTGCAAATAATCGCAATTAATCTTCCAAATACGGATAGTTTTCCATTAATTGAATAACTTCCTCTTTTATTTCCTTTAATACTTCTTCCTTATCCTTATTCGTCAATGCCCTATAAATCCAATTGGCAACCATACCCATTTCTTTTTCCTTAAAGCCTCTAGTCGTAACCGCAGCAGTACCCAATCGAATTCCGGACGTTACCGTCGGTTTCTGCGTATCATTCGGTATCGCATTCTTATTACAAGTAATATTTACTGAATGTAATATCGTTTCTGCCTTTTTACCCGTTACCCCAACGCTACCAAAAACATCAACCAAAATCAAATGATTATCCGTTCCGCCAGAAACCAATTTAAAACCCAAACGGATCAATTCTTTTGCCAACGCTTGACAATTTAAAATAACTTGTTTGGCATAATCCTTAAACTCCGGCTGTAAAGCCTCTTTAAAAGCGACCGCCTTTGCCGCTATAACATGCATTAAAGGGCCTCCTTGAATTCCCGGAAAAACATAAGAATTTACCCTTTTCGCAATCTCTTCATCATTCGTTAAAATCATACCGCCTCTTGGCCCACGCAACGTCTTATGTGTCGTCGTCGTAACAATATCGGCATACGGAAATGGACTCGGATGCAATCCCGTAGCCACTAATCCAGCGATATGAGCCATATCCACCATTAGATAACAACCCACTTCATCGGCAATTTCTCTAAACTTTTTAAAATCGATGATACGAGGATACGCAGACGCTCCACACACTATAACATTCGGACGAATCTCCAACGCTTTTCTTCTAACCTCATCATAATCAATATATCCATTTTCATCTAAACCATAAGAATAAGATTGATATAACTTACCACTGAAACTCCGGTTATATCCATGTGTTAAATGTCCTCCGGCATCTAAAGCCATACCTAAAATTTTATCTCCCGGATTTAATATCGCACCATACGCCCCCATATTGGCAGAGGATCCGGAATGTGGTTGAACGTTTGCATATTTACAACCAAAAAGTTTGCATGCCCTTTCGATGGCAATGTTCTCACAAATATCAATATACTCACACCCACCATAATATCGCTTTCCACTATATCCTTCAGCATATTTATTCGTTAACACTGAACCTTGAGCCTCCAAAACCGCTTTAGAAACAAAATTTTCCGAAGCAATCAACTCAATATGCGTCCTTTGTCGATTTAATTCCAATTCAATGACATCATATATATCTTTATCAACTACTTTTAAATTGTTCATAGTTTATCTCCATTTCAATCATTATAATTAATTATATCACGAAGTGAAAAAATATAAAACAAATTCTATAAAAATCTCTTCTTTCAACAATAACTTTTTATTATGAAATTGAAAAAATATGCAAAAATATAAAAGAGAATTCATTATTCTCCTTTAAAGTAATACTTTAAATTTTATATTCAATGTGATATAATTTCATTTGGAAATTTTGTAAGGTTAGGTGATAAAATTGAAAAAACATCCTTTTTTATGGATTATTTTATCTTTCTTTGTCTTAAATATTCTTAATACGTTTTTCTTGATTTACACAGTATTAAATCGCTATATCGTAACATTCCATCATAGTTTTATATCTATAATTTGTTCTATTTTAGGCGATTTATCCATTTTGGGAATTTTATTCCTAATCGGAGTTATTACCTGTAAACGTCCAAAAAGAATAACCATTTATCTTATGATTGTTACGTTTGCCTTAAATGTGGCAATTATAGCATTACAATACTATACGAAAAGTTATAAACTCGCATTTTCTCTGTTTAACTTTTCCATTATAAAAAATCCAACCGGCGGTTTCGGAAAAAACGTATTCTTGGATTGGGTATATGAATTATTTATTTATTTCCGAATAGTATCCATTATCCCATTTATCGTTCTTTTAACGTTATTCCTTGTATTTCGAAAAAAATTACCGAAAGAAATTATCAGTATTTCTTTCAAAAAAATCGCTTGTAGTTTTTTCACCCTTATCGCTATTTCTATTACTACATACAACTATTATCAATATTCCCTAAAAAAGAATTGGGGAATGTCTACTGATTACGCTCAATATGGCTGTCAATACGCTGGTGTTTATAACTACTATATCGGAGAATTTGTATTCCATATCGATAATCGAAATATATATACGGATAAAACAGTAGATGAAGAATACGAAGGATTAAAAGTATATAATAAAAACGAAAAACAATATATCAATATTTTAGATAAAAAAACCTATTCGAATAAAGATAAACAAACCGGAATATTAAAAGATAAAAACTTATTCGTTATCCAACTCGAATCTACAATGTCTTTTTGTTTCAACCATTCTTATAATGGAATAGAAATAACACCTTATTTCAACGAACTATTTAAAGACAACAACTGTTTCTACTTTGAAAACGCATATACTACTGTAGGAATCGGAAACACTTCTGACGCAGAGTTCGCCTTTTTCACCGGATATCACCCTACAGGAGATATGACAATCGCTTGGGATTTTGATGAATATGATTTCCAAATGAAAACATTGGGAGATTACTTCAACACATATAGTTCTTATTCCTATAATCCGACAGATGAAGATTTCTATAATCACAATGTTTTACATGAACAGCTTTATAAAATAGATAATTTCCGAGGATTACAAACTTTTGAACACGACTTCCCAAGAGAAGATAATCCCGAAAAATATTTGAATTACTGGATTCGGGATAAAGCCATTTTAGAATGGGCGGCTCTAACCGCAAAACAACAACATGACTCCGGATTCCATTCCCTATCCTTTGTTGAAACGATTACACCGCACAATCCATTCAATGATCTTTCCAATGACTTGCCGAATTTCACCGTATATGATTACGATATCAGTTCTATTTATTATCAATTAACCAATTATATCAATCAAGTAAAATATAACGATGAAATGCTTTATAATTTCTTAATGGAAGTAACCAATCCAAAAAGCGAATACTATTTGGAAGACACTGTATTTATTATCTATGGCGATCATGGAAATTCTTTATCCAAAGGGGCTTATGAATCCCTATTAGACAAAGATTTAACCGATTTGGAATATCGTAAAATATTATTGAATATTCCGATTATCTTCTATGATCCGAGTGGAAAAATATATAACTCTTTAAATCCTACTGAAATAAACACGATATTGACACAAACCAAATCCAATACCGATATGTTCAGAACGATTTTAAACTTATTTGGAATCGAATCGCAAGAATATTATTTCGGTGTAAATATGTTCAGCGGTGAACCGAATTATTCTTATGATCCTAAAAATTCCGATATAATAACCGATGATTTTATATATAATCAAAAGAACGGAGAATGGGAGTTATTCAATACCAATCCTTTAGATTATGATTTGATTGATTACATATTAAATTTCCGCAAGAAACAAGATAATTATTTAAATACTTTGGTTTATAAATCACCGAAAAAGAAAAAATAATGATTTAATTTACACAAAAAAGAAAGCCGGTTCAAAACGAACCGACTTTTTTACATTCCATATCCATTGAAAATATGGATTTCTATTTTATAACGTCATTTCAATTTTTCATACCAAAGTTTACTAAAATATGCTTTTTTACTATAATTTCTTAAATCACACGCAATAATTCCCAAATGTGCACCTGTAAACGCCCCGGGAACCGATTCATCGCTAATAAACGACGTATCATAGTCCCCGCCGATTTGAATATATTGATTTCCGTCTTTCGAATAATAAAAATGAATAATATCGTCATTGATCTCACATTTTAAATAAACTTCTTTATCTACTGCAATTTTAATTTGTTCTTGATAATCCGGTTTAAAATCATTCATTATCATTAATCTTAAAACCCTCTTATTTTCGTCATAATCCAAAGTCTGATACAATATATAGAAAAATCCTTCTTGATAACGATAAGTTAACCCCGCAAACTCTAAAAAGTTTTCGGAATCAAAATTTAATTTACAACCAAAAGCACAATATTTATCTTTTTGTGGTCTTAACAATACATTTTGGTCATGACAAGAAAGTGGAGATTGAAGTCCTACAAGTTCAATTTCTTCTCCGATTATTTTTTGGTATTTGGTCATAGGTTGGCGTAACGTTTTAAAATCCAACTTAAATTCTTTACCATTTAAATCATAATCTATCCGTTTTTTTTCAACGATTTTCACATCATCTACAATCTCATAATACTCTTTCGCATCTCGAGAATGATCAACCAAATAAGGCCAATCCTTTTCCCATATAATATTTTGAATTGCCGTTTCCCGACCTAAATTACATTTACCTAAATGGTTGGGTCTTCCACATAAATGTGCCATAAGCCACCCATTCTTCCCCGCATCGACAATAGATGCATGTCCGGTCTTTTGTAACAATATATTCGGATTCGATTGAATGATATGCGTATTTGGGTGTAGTTCATACGGCCCCCAAATATTTTTACTACGTGCCACAACTTCGGCATGGCGATATCCTGTACCACCTTCCGCACAAAACAAATAATAAAATTCATTGCGTTTATAGATATGCGGCCCTTCCACAAAACCCAAATCAGATCCTAAAAATATCTTTTTAACTTCGGATTTCTTTTCTAAAGTAACTCTATCCATCTCTTGAAGTAAAATTCCCGTAAACGATTGTTTAGAGCCACCTTTACTATAATTCCATTCCATATTTAAAAAATAACTTTTTCCGTCAGTATCATGAAAAATAGAGGCATCGAATCCGGAAGAATTAAAATAAACAGGATCCGTCCAAGGACCATAAATACTTTTAGATTTTATAATATAATTTTGACAATCTTTGAACGGACCCCGAGTTACATGTCTCATATTAGAATAAACAATATAAAACCACCCATCAACATAAGATAAATCCGGTGCCCATACCCCACTTTGAGGACAATTTCCTCTCATATCCAATAATCGAACTTCATCTAAAGGGTGACAGATTAATTCCCAATTTGCCAAATCTTTAGAAGCATAAATATTAATACCAGGAAAATATTCAAATGTCGATGTAGCAATATAATATGTATCTAATGCCTTACATATACATGGATCAGGTGCAAAACCAGTTATAATCGGATTATAAATTTTCATTTTAATCTTGTCCTTTCATATAATTCCATTCTAAAATCTCTTTCAAATTCTTATTAATTTGTATAAAATCTTTTGTATTTTTATTATAAGATAAAATATTTTCAATTACAACTTCAACTTTTGGTTGGATTATAAGTTGCAAGCCTTAAATTAATCATATAAAAATGAGAAAAAATGATAGGAAAGCCTATCATTTCTTACTATCATAACGATTTTTAACCTGATTCGGAACAGCTATCATTTGTAGTATTTCTACTCTTACTATTATAACGATTTTTTATCTGATTCGTAACAGCTAAATATAACGATTTTTTACCTGCTTCGTAACAGCTGAATATAACGATTTTTTACCTGCTTCGTAACAGCTATTATTTTTAATATCTCTACTTATGTCTATATTATATGCTAAAATTAAAAATATTACAATAGTAAATTTATTAGATAGAATTATAAAAAATAAAAAATATAAAACATCAAAATTTAAAGCTATTCTTTCGTTTTGCTGG
>CANQDJ010000025.1 GCA_947592005.1 uncultured Anaeroplasma sp. | reverse complement strand
GATTATATGCCTTCACCTGTTGACGTTAAAGCTATCGAAGGCGAACTTGAAGACGGCACAAAGGTTGAACGTCATTCTTCAGACGAAGAACCTTTCTCTGCTTTGGCTTTCAAAGTTATGACAGACCCGTTTGTAGGTCGTTTAACATTCTTGAGGGTTTACTCGGGTTCGATTACTTCCGGTTCTTACGTTAAGAATACAACAAAGAACGTAAAAGAACGGTTAGGACGTATCATGCAGATGCATGCCAACCATCGAGAAGAAATCAAAGAGGTTTATGCGGGTGATATTGCGGCTGCGATTGGATTCAAAAACACGACAACAGGAGATACGTTGACTTCCGAAAAGGGAACGGTTATATTAGAGAAAATGGTATTCCCGGAACCGGTTATTTCTGTCGCTGTCGAACCGAAGACAAAAGCGGATCAAGATAAAATGACTAATGCGTTGATCAAACTTGCAGAAGAAGATCCAACGTTCCGTACTTATACGGATAATGAAACAGGAGAAACCATTATTTCCGGTATGGGTGAATTGCATTTGGATATTATCGTGGATCGTATGAAGAGAGAATTCGGTGTGGAAGCCAATGTTGGTGCACCACAGGTTTCTTATCGTGAAACGATTACTCAAGCCGGAGAATGCGAAGGTAAATTCATTCGTCAGTCCGGTGGTCGTGGACAATATGGTCATGTTTGGGTTCGATTTGAACCGAATCCGGAAAAGGGATATGAATTTGTTGACGCCGTTGTCGGTGGAACAGTTCCTAGAGAATATATCCCTGTTGTAGATAAAGGATTACAAGAAGCATTACCGAATGGTGTGTTGGCAGGATATCCTTTAATCGATGTTAAAGCCACTTTATTTGATGGTTCATACCATGAGGTTGACTCATCAGAAATGGCATTTAAGGTTGCGGCATCCTTGGCTGTCAAAGCAATGAAGGATAAATGTAAACCTGTATTACTTGAACCAATCATGGAAGTTGATGTAACTGTTCCAGAAGAATATATGGGAAATGTTATCGGAGATTTAACCAGTCGTCGTGGACGATTGGATTCTCAAGAAAAACGTGGAAATGGTATGAAAATTCGTGCGTATGTTCCACTTGCTGAAATGTTTGGTTATGCAACATCTCTTCGTTCAAATTCTCAAGGACGTGGTAATTTTATAATGCAAATGCATCATTATGAGGCCTGTCCTAGAAACATTCAAGAAGAAATTTGCAAAAGTAGAGCGTAATTTATAAAGATTTCAGCGAATTACACTTGAAAACCTTAGCCAATTAGGGTAAAATATGAATTGGTAAAAATAAGACAAAGAAAAAAATATTATTAGGAGGACCATTTAAAATGGCAAAGGAAAAATTTGTTCGTAATAAACCACATGTTAACATTGGTACAATTGGACATGTCGATCATGGTAAAACTACTTTAACTGCAGCAATCACTACGATTCTTGCAAAGAAAGGTTTAGCACAGGCTAAAGCCTATGACCAAATCGATGCTGCTCCAGAAGAAAAGGAACGTGGTATTACTATTAATACGGCACACGTTGAATATGAAACTGCCAAACGTCACTATGCACACGTTGACTGCCCGGGTCATGCCGACTATGTAAAGAACATGATCACAGGTGCTGCTCAAATGGATGGTGGTATCTTAGTTATCGCCGCAACCGATGGACCGATGGCTCAAACTCGTGAGCACATCTTACTTGCTCGTCAAGTTGGTGTACCTCGTTTGGTTGTATTCTTAAATAAGTGCGATATGGTTGATGATGAAGAATTAATCGACTTAGTTGAAATGGAAACTCGTGAACTATTAAGCGAGTATGATTTCCCAGGTGATGAAATTCCTATCATTCGTGGATCTGCATTAAAAGCATTGGAAGGAGATCCTGCTTGGGTTGCAAAAATTGAAGAATTGATGGACGTTGTAGATGATTATATTCCAACACCTGTTCGTGATAATGATAAACCATTCTTAATGCCTATTGAAGACGTATTCACTATTACAGGACGTGGAACAGTTGTTACAGGACGTGTTGAACGTGGATCTGTAAAAGTTGGAGATACTGTTGAAATCGTTGGTATTAAAGAAACTCAAACTTCTGTTGTTACGGGTGTTGAAATGTTCCGTAAGTTATTAGACCAAGCAGAAGCCGGAGATAATATCGGTGTATTACTTCGTGGTATTAACCGTGACCAAGTTCAACGTGGACAAGTATTGGCAAAACCGAAATCAGTTACTCCTCACAAGAAGTTTACTGCTCAAGTTTATGTACTATCTAAAGATGAAGGTGGACGTCATACACCATTCTTCACTAATTATCGTCCGCAATTCTATTTCCGTACAACAGATGTAACTGGTATTATCCAATTACCTGCAGGTACAGAAATGGTTATGCCTGGTGATAATACAACTATGACTGTTGAATTAATTCACCCGATTGCTATGGAACAAGGTACTAAGTTCTCTATTCGTGAAGGCGGTAGAACTGTTGGTGCAGGTTCAGTAGTAGAAGTTATTGAATAATGACAAAAAGAATTAGAGGATATCGTTTGATATCTTCTTTTTTTTGTAAAAATATAGATAAAGTTTAAATTATCAAATGATATATAGAAATTTAATAAATATATGGTTTTGTTAGTTATACTTTTTAATGTTATATAAGAATTTGGGAATTTATTTTTAATAGGGATATTATTGCTTTTGTATGAAATTTAGAATATAATGAGCATATAAAAGTGAGGTGTTCTATAATGAATTATATGTCAGCAAAAGATGCCGCAGAGAAGTGGGGTGTTTCATTGCAGGTGGTGGAACTTCTATGTTCTGAAAAAAGAATTCCTGGGGCAATGATGGTTGGTAATATGTGGGTTCTTCCTGGTAACGCAACAATGCCAATAAATAGAAGAAAAGATCGATATGGGAGTTGGGTCTCAGAAAATAGACGACCACGACGTTAGCCATATGCTAATATTATTTATTAAAAAGGTACATTTATTTATATTAAGATTTATGTTGATATGGAATCAATATGGATTTTATTAATTATAAGATATATAAAAAAACGGTGAGAAAATTTCTTCACCGTTTTTTTATAACTACCGAAAATCATATGGGATATGATTTTATTCGGTTTTTTTGTTTTCCTTTAATGAATCACGAATTTCTTCCAATAATACAACAACAGGATCCGGAGTCGGTTCAGCAGCAGGTTCTGGTTCTTCAGCCGGTTGTTCTTGAACATTTTTGGCTTTTAAACTTTCTTCGAATTCTTTTCTCTTTCTAGCCGCATATTGAGCAACTTTAACGATTACGAATAAAGTTAATGCGATTAACAAGAAATTGATAATGGATTCAATAAAAGCACTCCAGTTAATATAATTAACGCTATAATAAGAAATACCGTTTACAACGATTGGAGTTGCCCCCTCATGTACAAGTGGATCATATAATGTATAATTTGGTAAAACCGTACATAATTCTGAACCCTTTGTAATGTAGGATAATGCCCAGTTAATGATTGGCATTAAAATTTTATTGTTTAATGTCGTTACTATTGTGTTGAAAGCACCACCGATGATAACACCAATAGCCAAATCTAAGATATTACCACGAGTAATAAATGCTTTAAACTCTTGAAAAAATTTTTTCATTATTATTTTTCTCCTTATTTGATTTCTAAATACAATTATACTCATTTGTCAGACAAATATCAACACTTTTTTCATTTTATGAGGGTATTTCTAAGATGTAAAATGTATAAAGAATATGAAAAAGTCATTTAATAAGAGAAAAATAAATATTTGTCATTCGATATTATCCATAGCAATCTGATTTTGCTTACGGATATGTATGGCTTCAACCACTTTGTAAATACCGAAAATAATTGGCATACCCAAATTAGTTTCAATTAGACTATCGACAATTAATGTAAATAAAGAATTTTCATTAAATGGACGAATACCATTAATTAGTAACGCAAATTCCCACGCAAACTGAACACTGATTCCAATACCATTCAACCATAATAAATTTACTCTTTTCTCTTTTGATGTACATAAATTATAAATTATCAATATAAAATAGCCTATTGCCAATAGGAGAGCCATATATCCATGATAAGCGGTAGTGGTTCGATAGGTCATTATATTGTTTGCCCCTCCTAAAGAAGCGATAGAAGGAATAATAAGCCACCAGCCGATAATCAATAATAAGAATTCTTTTAAGTGTTCGTCTTTTTTAAGACATAGCCATATAAATGCAAAATTGGTAATACCATAAGATAAAGACATCCATAAAAGTATGAGTGCCGTTATGGAATTATTGCATATTGTTTCGTTATAATAAATAATTCGTGAATGAGATATTAAATAAAAATAACCATAATCAACTAAAAAATATAATATTCCTCCGAACAGGGAAAAATAAAGAGTGCTTTTTTTCTTTTTCCATAGCAATAAACCTATTAAAATGATAATGAATATGCTGTCTAATATGATATATAATAAATTAAACGTTCGTGTGGGAGTTATTTGTTCCAAGCCCATTAAAATCACCAAACTTTCAAACAAATTATATATCAAAATATTATTTTTGTCTATGTTGATGGATATGTTACCTAATTTAGAAGGTCAAGTGGTTCATTATATTACTTTTTGGAATATAGTAAAAAGAAGTAGTTCGGTTTTGATAAAATAGGATATAAATGACTAGATAAGGTGTGGTAAAAGAAAAAATATTAAAATTTTTTTCAAAAAAAAGTTGCATTTGTTGAAGTTTATGTATATAATGGTAACATACAACAAATAAAAAACAAAAAATGGCGTTGAAAAGAAGAGTAATAAAATATAGTCTTTACAGAGAGTTTCCATATGGTGAAAGGAAATAAGATGAAATTTTATGAAGATGGTCTTGGAGCAGTACTACTGAGTTCTTGGGAATAAGGTGTAACGGGATTCGCCCGTTAAAGCGATAGAGTATGTTTGTACTTGAAAATAGGCCGATAAAAGTATCGGTGAAAAAGGTTGGTACCACGGATTTTATAATCTCGTCCTTATAGGGGGCGGGATTTTTTTTATATTTTTACATACTTTTTGTTTTTGGAAAGGGGATATAAATATGATTGAAATTAAGAATTTAAGTAAAACCTATCATTTGAAAAATGGAGATGTTGAGGCAATACGGAATATTTCTTTACAAATAAAAGAAAAAGAAATTTATGGGATTATAGGATATTCCGGTGCCGGAAAATCTTCTTTATTGCGGTGTTTGAATTTATTAGAATTGCCTGATGCCGGTGATATTCGAGTTGGAAATACGCAGTTAACAAAGATGGTTCAAATTGAAAATAAAAAGAATCATACGATAGAAGAAAAGATAAAACGTAAAAAAGGGAAAGAATTGCGATTGGCAAGAAGAAATATCGGAATGATTTTTCAGCATTTTAATCTTTTGGATCGCAGTACAGTGTTTGATAATGTGGCTTATCCGTTGAAATACAGCAAAAAAAATAAAAAAGAAATTGAAATTAAAGTAAAACAATTATTGGAATTGGTAGATTTAACTGATAAAATAGATGTTTATCCTTCTCAATTATCGGGCGGACAAAAACAAAGAGTTGCCATTGCTAGAGCGCTAGCCAATGATCCGAAAGTTTTGTTATCCGACGAAGCGACTAGTGCGTTAGATCCGGAAGCGACAGAATCTATTTTAGAATTATTAAAAAAATTGAATGAAAAATTAGGATTAACTATTGTTTTAATTACGCATGAGATGTCCGTCATTAAATCGATTTGTCATAGAGTAGCGGTTATGGAACAGGGAAACATTATAGAAGAAGGGAAAGTGTATGATATTTTTGCGAATCCGAAACAACAGACAACAAAAAAATTTGTAAATAGTATTTCTTCTTTAAGTAAAATTCATTCTATGATTGAAACTCACTCTTCTTTGATTTTACCGCAAGGAAAAGGGAAATTGGTACAATTACGGTTTTTAAAAGATTCTGTAGGTAATGCGTTGATTTCTGAAGTTTCTCGAAAATTTAATGTGAATATGAGTATTGTTTTGGCGAATGTCGATTTGTTACAAGGGAATCCTTTAGGTGGTGTAATTGCCGTAATAGAAGGGGAAGAAGAGAATATAATATCGGCATTGGAGTATTTTAAGAATAATTTGGTGAATGTGGAGGTGCTATATAATGGGGCAGTGGTTTAAAAAATTTTTACCGAATGTTTATACATATAGAGATAAGTTTTTTATTAATTGTTGGGCGACTCTTCGAATGTTTTTCATTTCTGGTATATTTTCTTTCTTTTTGGGAATTGTTTTAGGTGTTATTTTAACAATTACAAAAAAAGGAGGAATAAAACAAAATCGAGTTATTTTCCATATATTGGATATTATTATTAATATATTTCGAGCTATTCCATTTGTGATATTGTTGATTTTTTTAATTCCATTCACAAGAAGTATTGTTGGTACGGCTATCGGGGTAACAGGAGCGATTATTCCTTTGATTTTCGGAACGGTTCCTTTTTTTGCCAGACAGGTCGAAACGGCTTTAGCGAATGTGGATTCCGGTAAATTGGAAGCGGCAAGGAGTATGGGAAGTACGACTTTGGGACTGATTTTTCGTGTCTATTTACATGAAGCCGTTCCGGAATTGATTCGAGTAACGACGATAACTGCGATCAGTTTGGTTGGTTTAACCGCAATGGCAGGAGCCGTTGGGGCAGGAGGTTTGGGAGATTTTGCCATTAATTATGGGCAAGGATTAAAACATCAAGATATTATTAATGTTTGTGTGGTTGTTTTATTGGTGTTTGTGTGTGTTTTACAAGGAATCGGTACGGTGTTATCGAAGAAAACGACGAATAGAGAGTTATTTAAAAAGAGAAAAGGGGAATGAAGAATGAAAAAAATATTTAAAAAGATTATAGGTAGTATTGGGATTGTTTTTGGAATTTTGGGTTTTAGTGCTTGTGGAGGGAATAAAGATAAAATTAAAATTGGAGTTCCTAATGATGGAACAAATCAGTCCCGAGCGATTAAGTTATTGGAAAGTGCGGGGTTGATTGAAGTAGATAGTTCGGCAGGATATACTCCGGAATTGAAAGATATTACAAAATATATTTATAATATAGAAATTGTTCCGACTGCCGCTAATACTTTACCATCATTGTTAGACGATTATGCAGCGTGTGTTATCAATGGAACGTATGCCACGCCGATTGGGTTGGTTCCGTCAAAAGACGCTTTGATTATTGAAAAACAAGAAGAAGGAGAAGTTAATCCTTATGTAAATATTATTGTTGCTAGAACGGCGGATAAGGATAAAGAGATTTATAAAAAAATCGTTGATGCGTATCATACTCCTTTGGTGGCAGAATATTTATTGAAAAAATATAATGAAGCCTTTTATCCGGCATTTGATTATGAATCTTATTCTTCCGCTACGGTAGTAGAAGATGTAGATGGGTATTCTTCGTCTAAAACGGGAAAAGAGATTGTAAAAGTTGGTGTTTGTGGGGCTTCAAATGAGCAATGGAAGGCAGTTCAAAAAGTGTTAGATGAAAATGGCGAAAATATTTACATAGAACTGGTTGAATTTTCGGCATATAATTTACCGAATGAAGCATTGAATAGTGGCGATATAGATTTAAATGCGTTTCAACATAAGGCGTATTTGGATTCGGAGATTGAAAAAGAAGGGTATGCCATTTCGGCAATCGGAGATACGTTGATTGCACCACTATCTTTATATTCTAATAAAGCGGATAGTTTGGAAAAATTAAAGAATTTAACGACTAAGACAGAGTGAGTAATTTAGGGGGATATGATGATGTTTGAAAAGGAATTAGAAGAAATTATAAAAGATTTACCATATATAATTGAATTGAGAAGGCATTTTCATACATTCCCCGAAATTTCCGGTAAGGAATATCTTACTGCCCGAAGAATAGAGGAGGAATTGGATAAGTTGGGAATTGAGCATAAACGCGTAGGAGAGAGCGGAGTTTGTGCGACTATCCAAGGGGAATTAGGGGGTAATAAATGTGTACTTCTTCGGGCAGATATAGATGCTCTGGCTATAGAGGAAGAAAATGAGTGTGCATATAAAAGTCGAAATGTAGGTGTTATGCACGCTTGCGGACATGATGTGCATACAGCGGCTTTATTGGGAGCGGCGCGGGTATTGCATAGAATGAAAGACCGCTTTGGCGGAACGATTCGTTTTGCTTTTCAGCAAGGTGAAGAAATCGGTTTGGGTGCGAAAATTTTTATAAAAGAAGATATTTTAGAGGGAGTGGATCACTGTTTTGGGCTTCATGTAGATTCTACGGTAGATGTTGGTTCTGTTGTGATTATGGAGGGGGCAAATAATGCTTCGGTGGATTGGTTTAAAATTATTGTTCATGGGAAATCGGGGCATATCTGTAATCCTCAACTTGGAGTTGATGCGGCATATATTGCCAGTCAGATTGTTGTGTCTTTACAGGCATTGATAACCAAAAGAACCAGTCCGATGGATTATGCATTGATTGGAGTCGGGAAAATAAATGCGGGAACGGCTTATAATATTATCGCTCAAACAGCGGAGATAGAAGGAACGGTAAGGGTTTTTTCATTGGATTTGCGGAAACAAATCAAGGAAGAAATCGAAATATTGGTTCGATCTATTGCCAACGCAAACCAAGGCGAAGCGGAAATCTTATGGAAAGATTTTACATCTCCTTTAATCAATTCCGAAGAAGAATGTAAAGAAGTTCGAGAAGTGGCAGAAGGATTGTTCGGTAAAGAACATATTATTTCTTTTCGAAAACCTTCTTTAAGTGGGGACGATATGGCGGAATTTTTATTACGGGTTCCAGGAGTATATGCGTATGTCGGATCGAGAAATAAAGATAAAATCGAAACGATGGCTCCTACTCATAATTCTCATTTTGATGTCGATGAAGATGTTTTAAGAGTGGCAAGTAGTTTGTATATGGCATCGGCGTTGCATTTCTTGAATAAAAAGTAGAAAGGCGGATAAAATCCGCATTTTCTTTAGGAAAAAAATTTGTTTTAATATAAATTCAGAATTAAAGTGATATAATAATATGGGAGAGGATAAAATGAAAAAACGTACTTGGATAATCGGTCTTGTCCTAATGATTTTATGGATGATGGTAATTTTTTATTTTTCTTCACAAACAAGTAATGAAATCGATATGAAAAAATCTTTTATTTTGAGAGTATTGGTCGATATTTTCGAGGGAAAGAAATTTCATAATTATCCGATAGAATTACAAAATCAAATTATATCGGACATTTCTTTTTATGTCAGTAAAACGGCACATTATTTAGAATATGGGATTTTATGTTATTTTAGTTGGTTGGCTTTAAATTGTTTGAAAAAAAATTATTTAAGGTATATAATTAGTTTAATTCTATGTACCTTATATGCTGTAAGTGATGAAATACATCAAATGTTTTCGGCAGGAAGGACACCGAGAGTTCAAGATATTATAATTGATTTTTGCGGTGCTTTAACTATGGTTATTATAATAGAATTTATTCGAACAATCGTTCATTATAAGCGGGTGAAGAAACAAAATGATTGATACGCACTCTCATTTGTTTGAAGCGGAATTTCAAGAAGATTTGGAGTTATGTATTCAACGATGTAAAGAAAATAATGTTCATAAAATTATATTGGTTGGATTTTCCGAATCTACTAATTCAAAAGCGTATGATTTAAGTTTGAAATATGATATATTTTATCCTACTGCGGGAATGCATCCTTCGGAAGCGGATTGTGATTTTGAAAAGAAGTTTCAAATGTTGGTGGATTTTATTCAGTCGCATAAAATATACGCTATCGGAGAATGTGGATTGGATTATCATTATGGAAAAGAGAATGCGGAATATCAAAAAAAGTTATTTGAGTATCAAATTCTTTTGGCAATCGAAAAGGATTTGCCGCTGATTGTTCATTCTCGCGATGCGATGAAAGATACATGGGATATTTTATCGAAATATAAGGGAAAGATAAGGGGCGTTATGCATTGTTATAGTGGTTCTTGGGAAATGGCGAAGGAATATATAAAACTGGGGTTCTATATTTCTTTGGGTGGACCGGTAACGTTTAAAAATGCGGTGGAGAGTAAGAGAATTGCCAAAGAAATTCCTTTGGATAAACTTCTTGTCGAAACGGATTGTCCGTTTTTGGCTCCTACGCCTTATCGGGGGAAACGAAATGAATCCGCTTATGTTTGGTATGTGGTAAAAGAGATTGCCGATATAAGAGGGATTTCTTTTAAACAAGTAGAAGAACAGACGGAAAAAAATAGTAAAATAGTATTTGGTTTATAGAAAGGGGACGTTATTTTGAAAATGTCATTTAAAAAACGGGTTTTATCTTGGATTGGTATCGGAATGGCGGTTATTTTTTTGGCTTCTTGTTCGAATTCCAACACCACAACGATTGGAAAGGTATCCGATGAAACGGTATATACGCAAATTAAAAATTCGGTTTCCGATGTGTATGAACAAGTATCGAAAGGGTGTGTCGGAATAGCCGTAAGCAACAATAGCGTAAGTGCTTCCGGTTCGGGAGTTATTTATAAGAAACAAGATGATACATATTATGTGGTTACCAATGCCCATGTTGTAGAAGATATGACGACGTGCCGTATTTATTTTGGTGGTACGAAATATAATAATGCGAAAATTGTGGGATATGATACGACGAATGATATCGGAGTGGTTACTTTCGAATTGGATTTATTTAATCAAAAATTGGAAAAGGAATTGGTTGTTCATGATTTTTTCAATTATGAAGATACGGATATGCTTACTATCGGACAAACGGTTTTGGCGATAGGTTGTCCGTTGGGATTGGATAATTATAATATTTTGACTACGGGTGTTGTTTCTTCTATATCCGATACGCAAATATCAACCGATGCGGCAATCAATCCGGGGAATTCCGGTGGTGGATTGTTTAATTTGGCAGGACGTTTGGTTGGTATAAATACAGAAAAAGAAGTATGGAGTTATGGTGATCAAAAATCCAATTATAATAATACGATTACTACCGATGATGTTCCGGTAGAGGGAAGAGGATTTGCCATAGCATTGGATACAGTTAAGCGTTGTGTAAAAGAAATTGAAACGAAAGGTGGAAAAATTGAACACAATTTGAAACTGGGAATTACGGTGGAAGTATTTAATTATGGATTGAATCCGGATAATTTTGAACAGAATCAAAGCCATTTTCCTGTAACAGATTCGGCTGTTTATTTTATGGTAACGGAAGTGGAACAAGGTTCTTATGCGTTAAAGGCCGGTATTAAGCAATATGATGTTTTATTGAAGGTTAATGATAAAGATATTGAATATTTGACGGATATTTCCGATGAATTGAAGTTTATAAGCAAGGGTGATTCTTTAAAATTGACTATCAGTCGAAAAAATCAAGATCAAACAGATCAAGCCGTTGAAATTACAGTTTCGTTTTAAAATATGAAAAAAGCCTTATCATTTTTAAGGCTTTTTTCATACTTTATACTAGAGGTGATATCATGGCAAACAATTGTGGATGTAATACAACTACAACGTCTAATGACTGCTGCAATAGAACTACTGGCGGTGGATTTGCGTTTATCTTAGTGCTTTTTATCCTTATCATTCTTGTTGGTGCGGCATGGGTAAATTAATAAATAAAAATTGAAAGTACCTGAAGAAGAAGTTCTTTGGGTTTTATTTTGTTTCCAAAGCAAGAATGGTTTGACAAAATAATTCTTTCGGTAGACGTTTATATTCTATATTCATTAATTTTTCGTTTTCTGTGTTTCCGCTCCATACAGCGACCAAATGGTCGGAATTAAAGCCAATCATATAGGAATCGTAATCGGTTAATCCGCTTTTTCCGTAACATATAGTAGGAAGTTTGGAAGTTAAGGAATTACAGGTAGCGTGAGGAATGGAAGTATCGAAAGGCGCGTTTAATAATTCTTTGATTTTCAGACAAATGGTTTTATCGAGAATTGTTTTTGTTTTGGGAGTGAATGTATAAGTTTTTTTGCCTTTTTGAAGATGATGGATATATAAGGGTTGAATAAATCCATCGGAGAAGAATTGATTGTAGATGCCAACCAATTCATTTAAGGACATTCCGACACTTCCCAATGCCAAAGAAGGATAAGGTTTGGCAGAAATGTTGTATTTTTTTAAGTGATTGACTAAAGTATTCATTCCTAATTTTAAATGCATTTTTACCGCATATATATTATCGGATACGGCAAGGGCTTCTTTCATTCCAATCGTATTATAATAGGTATTGGAATTGTTGGATATGGTTATGGTTTGGTTTTGGTAAGTAAAGGAATAAGGTTTACTGTCGAAGATTGTTTTTTCCAAGCCACAACGAATGGCTTCATAATATAATAATGGTTTAATGGTAGAACCGATATCTCTATTTCCGTTCATTGCGATATTAAATGGAGATTCGGTATAATTTTTATTTCCGACACAACAGGTAAAATATCCTTTGGAATCGATGCTTAAAAGGGCATAGTTGGTATCTAAGTAGGATTGAATGGCTTCGGTTTTTTTATTGTAGTGGGTATAAATACGAACTACTTCGTTGAAAGAAGCGGAAAGGTTCTTTTTTTTATATTCATGGATAACTTGATCGATAAAGTATTGTTTGTTGGAAGATAAGTAATCTTTGTTTATTTTAAAAGATAAAGGTTGAATGACTTTTTGGTACTCGTTTTTGTCTAAAACGCCTTGGTTTAATAAATATTCTGCCAAAGTGTTTTTCTTTTCTTCCCATTTTTCTATATGATTGGAGTATATGGTAGGTGCATTCCATAATGCGATTAAGGCAATCATTTCTTGATTGGTTAGATTGGGAATTTCTTTATTAAAATAATATTTTGAGGCATTGGTAAGACCATAGATATTATTTCCGAAATATAAAGCGGATAAGTATTCTTCCAATATGGTATCTTTCGAAGTTGTGCTTTCTAAGCGAATAGATAAGTAAATTTCTTTTATTTTTCGAAATAGAGATTTTTTATTGGTTAAATAGGTATTTTTTATATATTGTTGGGTAATCGTAGAACCACCTTGTTTATGGATATGTGTTAGATTATGGAATATGGATTTTATAATTCTTGGAATGGAAAAACCATGATGTTGATAAAAATCTTTATCTTCGATTTGTAAGATGTATTGAATATGTTTAGGTTGAAGTGTGGTTAAATCTTCGGTGTTTGTTTTGTTAAAATGGTTGAGATAAACGATTTCTTCGTTATTTTCGTCATAGATGATAATTCTGGCGTTTTTGGAGATGGGATTGGAAGCGATTAAAAATAAAAGAATTAGAAAAAATATAAGCATAGAGAGTATAAAAATTCTTTTTTTCATTGTATCACCATTATTATTATGCGACAATCTTTATATAATAATAGAAAAAATAAAAAGAATGTGGTAAAATCATTCGTGATATGATAGAGAGGGAAGGTGAAATATTGATAGACTTTTTACGAAAATCTTTTATTTCTGATTATGAAAATGTTAAAAATCAAAAAGTAAGACAATCGTATGGTAAATTAGCCTCTTATATCGGTATTATTATAAATTTTATATTGTTTTGTATGAAAAGTATTATTGGGATTTTGGTAAAAAGTGTGGCTATTTTGGGAGATAGTGTCAATAATTTATCGGATATGGGATCTTCGATTGTTACATTGGTTGGATTTAAAGTGGCAAATAAACCGGCGGATCAAAAACACCCGTATGGTCATCAAAGAATGGAATATATTGCTGGATTGATTGTGGCTATTTTGGTTATTTTTGTTGGGGGAAGTTTATTGTTTTCTTCGATTGGAAAGATACTGCATTATCAACATACGGAAGCAGATAAAGTTTTTGTTTATATAACGATTGGGATTCTTGTTTTTTCTATTTTGTTGAAAGTATGGCAAGGATATGTAAACAGGCAGTTGGGGAAGTGGATTGATTCTGTCGCTTTGAAAGCCACGGCGTATGATTCTTTCGGCGATGTTATTTCTACTACGGTTATTTTAATAGGGAATATTGTTTTATTGTTTGTTGGAGATTTGTCGTTTTCTTTAGATGGTATTTTGGGTATTTTGGTATCGATTTTTATTATTTTTTCCGGTGGGAAAATGATTCACGAAACGACGGATTTGTTGATTGGGGAACCGGTATCGAAAGAGTATGTTTTTCAAATTATTCAAGAAGTTAAAAAGTTTCCTGTTGTGTTGGGAGTTCATGATGTTGTTTGTCACCCATATGGACCGACAACGTGTTTTATAACGATGCATATTGAAGTAGATAGTCGGAAGTCGATTTTGGATTTGCATACGCAGATTGATGAGATTGAAACGACGATAGATAATTTATATGGAGTGGATCTTACGATTCATTTGGATCCGGTAGAAATAGAGAATGAAGAAGTCAATCGGTTAAAAAAATTGGTAGGGTTATCTTTGAAAAAATTAAATGAGAAATTGGATTTTCATGATTTGCGTATGATAACGAAGAATTCGGTAAAATGGATTCTTTTTGATGTTATGGTTCCGTATAAGTTTAAAATATCTAATGAGGAGATTACGGAGTATTTGAAAAAAGAAATCAATCAGGGAAACGAACGATATGAATTGATTATTCATTTCGATCATCAATTTGTTAAGGAGTAAGAAAATGAATATAGTGGAAAAACTAACGGAAAAGGGTTTAACGATAGCCACTGCCGAATCGATTACAGCAGGAGAAATCGCTTCTACAATTTGTAGGATAGCAGGGGCATCTGTTTGTTTTAAGGGCGGAATTGTATCTTATACAAAAGAAATGAAATGTAAATTGTTGGGATTATCGATGGAAAATATCGAACGATATGGAGTTTATAGTAAAGAAACGGTTCTTTCTATGGCAAATGGAGTTCAAAAACTGACGCAAAGTGATATAGCCGTAGCCACATCGGGAGTGGCCGGACCGAACGATGATGAAAATGTTCCGGCAGGAACCGTGTATTTTTGTTTCAAAATAAAAGAGAAAGAATTTACGGAATGTGTGCGGTTTAACGGAGATCGCAATGAAATAAGAACGAAAGCGACGATGTTCGCTTTGGAATATGTGGAGAATAAATTATGACGGAAAAAGAACGAATGCTAGAAGGAAAATTGTATATAGCCAATGATCCGGAATTAAATCAGATGCATAAACAATGTGCGATATATACGGATTGTTTCAACCGAGAGTATGTATTAGATGTAAAAAAGAGAGAGGAATTGCTTAGAAAATGGTTTAAAAGTGTCGGTAAGGAAGTTTATATTACGCCTCCGTTATATTGTGATTATGGTTGTAATATTACGATTGGGGATAATTTCTATGCCAATATGGATTGTATCTTTTTAGATGTCAATGAAATTGTTATCGGAAATCGAGTTTTTTTGGGCCCAAGGGTATGTTTATTTACTGCGGGACACCCAATCGATAAAGATGTTCGAGCCAGTGGTTTGGAATATGGTAAAAAAATTCAGATTGGTGATGATGTATGGATTGGTGGGAATGTAACAATCAATCCGGGAGTAACGATTGGATCTCGAGTGGTTATCGGTAGCGGAAGTGTGGTTGTATCGGATATTTCAGACGATGTGGTTGCTGCAGGAAATCCTTGTCGAGTAGTTCGTAAGATTACCGAAGAGGATAAAAGAAGATGGGAACTTCAGCAAGAAGAATATGAGAAATCAAACAGGGGATAAACCCTGTTTTTTTCATATCGAATGGAATAATTGCATAATATTAAATGATATAAAGGCAGGAGAGGATAGAATGAATTATGCGATTCTTTTAGCGGCGGGAAAAGGGAGCCGAATGAAAAGCGATGTTCCGAAATGTGTAATTTCTCTTTTGGGAAAACCTATGATTTTATATTTGGCAGAAGAATTAAAAAAGATAGATATCGATAAGATAGTATGCGTGGTTGGAGATAATCGAAAAGAAATAGAACGTGTTTTACAAAAAGAAGTAGAGTATGTTATTCAGCCACAGCCGTTGGGGAGTGGAAATGCTGTAGAATGTTGTAGGGGGATTGAACAAAGCGGATATACGATTATTTTAAATGGTGATACTCCTTTTATTGATCATACGATGTTGGATTCATTGATTGATTTTCATTTAAAAAACAAGAATAGATTAACTTTGGGCTCATTTATATGTGATACTCCTACCGGATATGGAAGAATTATTCGGGATAGGAATAATAAATTGGTTGAGATTATCGAAGAGATTCATTTGAATTCTGAACAAAAGAAAATAAAAGAAGTAAATGGAGGATTATATTGTGTAAATACGGATATTTTATTTCAAGCGTTAAGTAAGTTGAAAAAAGATCCATTGAAAAAGGAATATTTTTTAACGGATATTGTTCGTATTTTAAAAGATGAACCAATCGATTGTTTATGTTTTGATAGAACGATGCGGTTGATGGGGATAAATAATCCGTTGGAATTGGCGATGATGGAAGAATATTTAAGAAAAAGTATTTTGGAAAAACATTTAAAAAACGGAGTTCGAATTATGGGGTTAAAAGATACTTGGATTGGTCCCGATGTATATATTGAGGCAGGAGCGAGTATTTTCGGAAGTAAGATATTCGGGAAAAGTATTATTCATAAAAATACGGAAATCATAGATAGTGAGATAACCGACAGTGAAATTTTAGAAAAAAGTATAGTAAAAAAGAGTGTGGTTACCGAATCGATCATTGGGAAAAATTGTATGGTGGGACCTTTTTCTCATATTCGTTCTAATACCTATTTGGCAGGAGATAATCGGATTGGAAATTATGTAGAAATCAAAAATTCGACGATTGGAACGAAAACCAAATTATCGCATTTGGCATATATGGGAGATACATTATGCGGAGAAGCAGTAAATTTCGGTTGTGGAAGTATAACCGTCAATTATGACGGGAAACGAAAGAATAATACGACGATTGGAGATAATGCCTTTATTGGCTGTAATACGAATTTAATCGCCCCAATTCATATTGAATCGAATAGTTTTATTGCGGCTGGATCGACCATTACGCATAATTTAGAAGAAGGCGATTTTGCGATAGCGAGAAGTCTACAAATTACTAAAAAAGGATATGCGACAAAGTATGAAAAAGAATAAATATTTTGGGACAGATGGTATTCGAGGGATTCCGAACGATACGATTTCGGTGGATTTTTTAGTGAATTTAGGTAAAGCGATAGAAGTTTTGAATTGTAAAAAAATACTTATCGGTACTGATACGAGAATTTCAAAAGATATGTTAAGCACGGCGATTATAAGTGGGTGTTTAAGTAGAGGAATCGATGTATATTATGCGAAAGTTGTTTCTACGCCAATGGTAATGTATTATACATATACTCATCAAATGACAGGGCTCATTCTTACCGCAAGTCATAATCCTTTTATGTATAATGGAATTAAAATCGTAGAAAATGGGAAGAAGATAAGTGAAGAGAAAGAAAGAGAAATTGAACAAAGAATGGATAATCCGGTCGATATAAAATCTTCGATTGGAAGAATTTATAAGATTGATATTGAAAAAGAATATTTGGATTTTGTTTTTCGATTTGCGAAGCCAACCAATTTAAAAATATGTTTGGATTGTGCGAATGGAGCGATGTATAAAACAGCACCATTTGTTTTTAGTAAAATATGTGGTGATTTAAGTATTATCGGGAATGAACCCAATGGGATAAATATCAATGATAGAGTGGGAGCAACGTCTTTAGAAGCGGTGAGAGAAACCATATTACGCCAACACTGTGATATCGGGATTGCTTATGACGGCGATGGAGATAGAGTAATATTAATTGATCATAAAGGGAATGTAGTAGATGGAGATAAAATTTTATATTTATTTGCCATTGCTTTACAAAAAAATAAAAAATTGAATCATCAAAAAGTGGTTACTAGTGTAATGAGTAATTTGGGATTGAAAAAAAAGTTAAAAGAGAAAGGAATTTCGACGATAGAAGTTCCGGTCGGAGATAAAAATATAACCGATAAAATAGAAAAAGAGGATTTATCTTTGGGTGGAGAAAGTAGTGGTCATATTATTCTTTCCGAAATATTGCCTTTTGGCGATGGATTGATCAATAGTCTTTTGGTTTTATCTATTCTTCAATCTCAGAAAAAAACATTATGGGATTTAACCGAGATTCCGATGTATCCAAGTCGATTAATCAATATAGAAAATACAGGAAAAATAGAAGAAAAGAATTTGGATTTACGAATTAAAGAAATGGAAGAATCTTTGAATTATGATTGTAAGATAATCGTAAGACCTTCGGGGACGGAAAATGTTATTCGTGTTTTTGTGATGGCTGAAAAGGAAGAAATCGTAGAACGATACAGTAAAGAGATTATTGAGTATTGGGAAGGAAAGAAGGCTTAAAAAATTCATTTTGGAAAAGAAGTTCATTTGAATCAGTTGATTATATTTTTTTCGAATTTCTTAAAAATTCATCTGCGAATATCAAAAATATATAAAATATGCTATAATATGCATGGTGGTTTGAATGGAAAAAACAGTGCTTTGTTATCTTTTCCGACAGAAGAATATATTAATGCTTTATCGTAATAAAAAAGAAAAAGATAGAAATGAAGGAAAATGGCTTGGGATTGGTGGACATATTGAATCGCATGAAACACGCCAACAAGCCTTATATAGAGAAGTAGAAGAAGAAACGGGATTGGAATTGATATCGTATGCGTATCGGGGAATTGTGGATTTTTATGATGAAACGGGATATCATGAGAGAATGTATGTTTATACTTCAACGGATTTTAAAAACGATATTAAAGAATGTGATGAAGGAATTTTGGAGTGGATTCCGATTTCTCGATTAAAGGATCTGTCTTTATGGGAAGGGGATTGGCAATTCTTATCGCTTTTATTGGAAGAAGTGCCGTATTTTGAATTGGAATTATATTATGACGGAGAAAAATTGGTAAGGAGCGTAAGAAGAAAATGACATATCAGGAATTTATTCGGCAAAAAGAGAGATTGGCAGAGGAAACGGGAAAAGAAGAAAGTGCGGTTGTTTTACTATTAGAACATATTTTGAAGATAGAAACAAATGTGTTATATCAAAGATTGTTTTTGCCGATGGAGGAAAAGGTTATTGAAGAATTTGATGTTATTTTTAATAAATATTTATATGAGAATAAACCGATACAGTATTTGATAGGAACGAGTTGTTTTTACGGATATGATTTTATAGTGAATGAAAATGTTTTGATACCGAGATATGAAACCGAAGAATTGGTAGAACATATATTATATAAATACGATGCATATTTTAAAGGCCAAAAAGTCGATGTTTGCGATATCGCAACCGGATCGGGGTGTATAGCGATATCATTGGCGTTGGAAGAAAAAAATATGAATGTGATAGCGACAGATATATCCGAAGAAGCATTGGAAGTGGCAAAACAAAATAATGCCAAATTTCAAGCCGGTGTTACTTTTTTACAAGGAGATATGTTAGAGCCGCTGAGGGATCGTAAATTCGATATTGTGGTTTCCAATCCACCATATATTCCGTTAACGGAAGAAGTAATGGCTTTGGTAAAAGATAATGAGCCGAATATAGCGTTATATGGGGGAGAAGATGGTTTAAAGTTTTATCGGATTATTTTGAGTGGGATAAAACCATATTTAAAGAAAAAGGCTTTGATTGCCTTTGAACATGGGTTTGATAAAAAAGAAGAATTACAGGAAATTTGTCGACGGTATTTTCCCGATTCTTTCGTGGAAACTTTAAAAGATTTAGAAGGAAAAGATCGAATGACGTTTGTTTATGTGGGTGATTTTGATGAATAAAGTAATAATTTTTCCTACCGATACGGTATATGGAATCGGAACATCAATTAAAAATACAGAAGGGATACAGAGAATTTATCAAATAAAGCATAGAGATTATAAAAAGCCCTTGGCTTGTCTTTGTGCGAATTTGGAACAAATAGAAGAAATTGCCGAAGTTGATGATTTCGCTCGTAATTTGATTTTAAAATATATGCCAGGGGCATTAACCATCATCTTAAAAAGTAAAGACTGGGTTTTTCAGACGATTGGATATTCGACAATCGGAGTGCGGATTCCTAAACATAGTTTGGCAATACAAATTTTACAAGAGTATGGTCCTATGTTAACCACATCGGTCAATGAATCCGGTGAAACACCTCTAAATGAATATGATTTAATTGTAAAAGAATATCAAAATAAAGTAGATTTTATTTATTCTTCCGATGAAAAATCATCGAATGTATCTTCAACGGTGGTATCTTGTATCGATGGAGATAGGAAGATATTACGACAAGGAGAAATTGTAATCGAAAAATTCGATGTATAGTTTTTTTATCGTTGGTTATGATATAGGTAAGGGGGTCATAACCATGAGAAGATTTTTGGGTATTGGGATTGTTGTTTTGGCAATCGTTTTATTGTTTGTCAGAAACAGCAATTCAAAAGAAGAAGAAATAAGAGTTCGGGTTATTCCGAATGGAAATACGGCAGAAGATTTAAAAGAAAAAGAACAAGTGAAAGAAATTGTTTTATGTTATTTGAAGATTGTTTATGATAAAACATATCATAAGTGTATGTCTAATATTTCCGAAACGTATCAGGATTTGGAAAAAAGTTTAAAAAGCGAAGCGTTTGATGTAGATGTTTCTTTTGATAAGCATACACTTTATAATAAAACATATAATGATAATGCCATTAAAAATGAAGAAACGTATGTGTTGTATGTAGTAATTGGAAATGGGAAAGGAGATAATTGGTGGGGGAGTATCTACCCTAAATTTTTAAGTGTGAGTGGAGATACAGAAATAAAATATGAGAGTTTGTTTATGAATGTGGTTAAAAAAATAAAGGGGAAATAAAATGTTTCAAATTTTAAATATAGATGAGAATAATTTTGAGAGTGCATATAATTTCTTGAAGTCCGTTCCTTCTATTTCCGGTGTAGACGATACGATTTTAAAAAACGGGATAGTCGTTTTGGACGACGAAAAGGTAATCGGTTCTGTATCGTTTGAACGATTTGATCGTATCGGATTGGTTCGGTATTTTGTTTTCAAAAAAAATTTATCCAATGAAGTATTAAAAAGTATGATGGACGCTTTAGAGGATAATGCCAGAAAACAGAATATTTTACAATTAATTTGTGTGGCGGATAATTTTCAAATAGAAGATTTATTTAAGGAGTTGGATTTTCTAAATTTAAGGAAAAACATTTTTATTAATGAAGAAAAAATAGCGTTGACGAATTTTTCCAATTCCAATTTCTTATATAAAGTTTTATAAAGGGTAAAAGAAAAGAAAAACAGAAACTAAAATGTTTTTCTTTTTTTACGTAAATAAAATTTTGAGTTCCCCGTTTTTTTCACTGAGATGAAAGGAAAAAGAAAAAAATAAGAAAAAACAGCCTAAAAGTGAATAAA
>CANQDJ010000024.1 GCA_947592005.1 uncultured Anaeroplasma sp. | reverse complement strand
CTCCCAAAGAACCTTGATCCCGAACATAATATGTTTCACCATTTACCGTAAATCTCATATAGTCAAATGCGTTGATTGCCCAACCAGTAATTCCATCACAAGTGATAATCATAACATAATCATAATCTACCGGACTATTATCATCTAATGTTACTTGTGTTTCGGTAATTATAATATCTCCGAAAGATAACGTATCTCCTTCGTCCGGTTGTCCTTCAACCCAAGTATGATTAACAGCCCCTTGTTGTCTATTCCAAGTTTCTAAGACAATTTCTCCTTGTTTTGGTGTAAGTTGATGTTTAATAAAGAAGCCTATCCCTGTGAAAGAACTATATTCATAATCTGCCCAAAGTTGATGTACTGCTTCATTTTCATCCGTATAAGACAATACATCTACTCCGTCTGCGTTCTGTGACTTTGTATAAGAATATGTATTACCATCAACCGTAATCTGTTTCTGAGCGATATCAACAGAAATTAGATGATTATGTTGGGCATATTCTATAACTTGATATGGATCTTTTGGATGCTTATCTAACGTTTCTAATTGGTCATACGCATCGTCCCACATCGCTGCTTCATTATACCATCTAGAGTTCATATAAGCGTAAGACTCCGTATAATCTACCGCTTCAGCGTCTGGATTACTATAATCATAGATTCGACGAATTGTTCCGTCTTCTACTGTAATATAATCACCCAACGCTACAGAACGACTATTGTATAGTGTAAATCCTTTTGTACCATCGGCATATTCTTTAGAACCCATTATGATAAATGGAACATAAGACATTTCTCCATCTAAACTTACCGCATCATAGAATGGTACTTGATTATAATTATTGAAATTCGGAAGATATGGTGCCTTTATAAATAACATATCATGTCCTGCAGATTCATAATATCCACTGTATGGTGCATCTTGTGGTAATAATTGATCAACAAATAGAACCCATTCTCCGTTTTCTTTATGTTCTAACCGCAAGAAGCCCATATCATATTCATCACCGGCTTGGGTTCTTTGAATATAAATACGATATTCTTCTGCCAAAGCCCCTTCTACATAAGGCGGTAATGTCAAATAAATAACATTGGTATCATAATAGAATCCTGTATAAGAAACATATCCATAAGAATCATACGCTACATATTGCATATGTTCGTATGCGGAAGATTGGTATTCCATCGTTACTTTACGGAAATTACTTCCCGTAATTTCATATTCTCCAGTATATATAGACGCATTAACTACCAACTGATTCTCATTAATACTTAAATCGATCCATTCGCCCTCACCATACATCCATTTACCTAACATAATTTCATAAGATTCATAGTAAGGAACCAAAGTAATATCATTATATATCGGGGTATTCCAATCAAATACTTGATCATTAACTTTATATCCGACAAACACATAACCTACTTTAATATCCAACTTATTCAATTCAGCCCGTTCTCCAAACGCTACGGTTTGTGTTTCGGTTTGCGGTTGTCCGTCCGCATCATCGTATTGAATTGTAACCGTTAAATCCCCATGTGTTTCTGGGAATTTTTTCAATTCAGGGGTGGCAGATAATGTCCAATCCGCAGAATTCCAACCCAACTTATCTACAGAATCCAAATCTGCACCAAAACAATTTACGAAAGAACCTTCTCCATATCCGAAATTATCCAAAGATGACAATTTGGCAATCGTGTACACAGATTTCTTTAATTGGGCCTTCGTATAACAACCTACCACAATAGAACCTGCATCTACTTGACCTACCAAACCACCGATATTACCGGAACGGTATAATTGTAAACTAGAAGAATCCGTTACATACGTAGACCCGATAATCGTATCATCTGTCACATAACCGGCAATACCACCAATCAAATGACCACCTGTAATTTCAACAGAAACCTCATTTGCATAAATCTCGCTATTTTCGCTACGACCTACCAAACCACCGATAACTGCCTTTTCCATTCTATTTTTATTTAACGTAATCGTACCAGAAACGCTACAACCTTGAATGGTCGCTCCGTCGGCAAATCCCGCTAAAATACCAATATTGGAATTATTCGCTCTATCGCCACTTATCGTAACATTTTCCAACTTCAAATTCTTTACCAAACCACTAGAACTGTTTCTTGTTCCAACCAAAGAACCGAAGAATCCAACATTACCTGCAAGTCTTGTGTTAATCGTAACATTTTGAATAGTATTTCCATCTCCATCAAATACACCACGGAAATTCAAAATAGATTCAAAAGAAACACCTTGCATATTAATCGTGTCTGTTACCTTAAAGTAACCGATAGAATACGGGAATCCTGTTTCCGGATCTTGAGAATCCCTATTGATTAAAGTAGTAAGCAAAGATAAATCCTCTGATGTTTCTACCAAATACGGATTTTCTTTCGTACCTGCTCCATTATACTTAAACGCCCAACGAGCAATCAAATTAATATCATTGGTTATCGCTGTCGCTTCAAAATTAAATTTAACTCCTTCGCTAAACCAACCTAAGAAATAATAATGATCCTTCGTTGGCTTTTGCGGTTCTTCTCCATATCCGGCATACGAAACGGTTTGCTTATTTACATCGGTTCCGCCATCGGAATTAAATGTTATAAAATGTTTATATCTTGCAAAAATATTAATATTGTCCGTAATCGGGGTATGTTCAAAATCAAACTCAACTCCGGCATACGTCCACATATCAAACGGGTGTCCCTCTTTATCCGGTTCTCCCGCTACCGTTGTCGCATATCCCCCTTCCGCAACAATCTGTGGATCTCCGATTTCACCATCCGGACCACTAAACGTTACGACAAACTTCTTATTCCACTTAGCAACAAACGTCATATTGGTAGTAACTGATGCGTTTAAATCCAATGCTACTCCGTTACATTCCCACTGAACAAATTCAAAATTATCATGTTGGAAACCAGGGTCCGGTTCTTCTACATATGGTTGAATACTAGAATAATCGGCTCCCTCTGTAATCTTTTTCCCATAATCTACAATAACAGAGAAATTTTTCGTCCAAGAATACTTTCCGTCCGGATTAGAGAATGAAACCAAACGTTTTTCGTTCCAATGTGCCTCTAACGTAATAGATTCTTCAATCGGCGTAGAAAAATCAAATGGTTCATCATTTAAATACCAATCAACGAATACACTCGGGTTCTTTACCGGATCATTCGGTCTTACCAAAGTTCCACCGATTTCCACTTCTTGATCCGCAATCGTATCTCCACCATTGGTATCAAAATGAACCGTTACTTTTCCAACATTCCAGTGTGCAACCAAAGTAATATTGGAATCAATCGGTGTAGAAAAATCAAATAATTGACCATTCAAATACCAACCGGCAAATTCTTTTCTATCCTTCGTCGGAGGAGTCGGTTCTGTCGCCTTCTGATTTCTCTTTAAACCGGATTGAGCAGGAACAGCAGTTCCCCCATCGCTATTAAACTCTACCGTGTAACTCTTTGTATCTTCACTAAACTGAGCCGTTAAAGTTATATCTTGCGTAATCGGTGTAGAAAAATCAAATGGTTGACCATTCAAATACCAGCCATCAAATTTATATCCGATATCGCCTCTAGGTGCTGTCGGCTCAACAATCGTTGCCCCAGAATTTACCTCCATAGGCTCTATTTCCGGAGTACCTCCATTGACATCAAACGTAACCGTTACCGTTGTCGGAGTGTCGGGAATCGTTTGTCCTGTCTTTTTATATTGACAAGTAGAACAAGTATTCCCTACAAATGTATGTTCGGCATAATCTTGTTTTTCGTCCGTATGTTCGCAAGTTGCTCCATGCCAGTGATACGTTTCGTTGTATGACCAAGTATCGGCATACGTATGAACGTGTGCTGCTTTCTTTTTCTTACAGGAAGCAATCGAAATGCTAAAGCAAAAAACAAGACACATAATAATTAAAATTTTAGATATACTCTTGATTCTTTCTTTCATGTTAACTCCTTTTCTGAATGTTTTTATTAAAACACTAACTATTATATTATAATAAGATTTAAAAAGCAAGAAATAAAAAGAAATTCGACAATTTAACATAATTAAGAAACTTTTTTAAAATTTTATTTTGTTAATTTTTATATTTCCATTATCTTATTCATAAATAAAAGGACGGAAAACGTTCCGTCCCATTTCCTTTTATTTCTTTTATTTATTCAACCCAAGAAATAATAGCCATCGGTGCCGCATCTCCACGACGGAATCCCGTTTTTAATACACGAGTATATCCTCCGTTTCGATCCTTAAACTTAGGTGCAATTTCATCAAATAATTTTTGAATCGCAAATTTTCCTTCTTCATCTTTTTCAAAACGAATAAAAGATGCTGCCATACGGCGAGAATGAAGTGTATTTGTCTTGCCCAAAGTTACCATTTTATCGGCTAATCTTTTTAATTCTTTCGCTTTTGCCAAAGTCGTTTCGATTTGACCATTTAGAATAAGATCCGTTACCAAATCTCTTAATAACGCTTTTCTTTGATCAGACCTACGACGTAATCTACTATATGCCATATTACTTCTTCTCCTTTAGACTAGTTTTTCTTAAAGCCTAACCCTAAGGCTTCTAACTTCTCTTTGATTTCTTTTAATGATTTTCTACCGAGATTACGGAATTTAATCATATCTTCTTCGGACTTTGCCGCCAATTCGGCAACCGTATTCAATCCGGCTCTCTTTAAACAGTTATAAGAACGAACAGATAAATCCAATTCATCAATCGTCATTTCTAACTTACGATTTTGATTATCGTCTTCCGTTTCAATCATATAATCCGTACTTGCTGCCTTCTCACTTAATTCTACTACTACTTGTAAATGCTCAATCATCATTTTAGAAGCAATAGCCAATGCCTCTTTGGCAGTAATAGAACCATTTGTCGTAACCTCAATTTCCAATTTATCAAAAGAAGCGACATTTACATTCTCTACTCTCGTCTTTTCAACATTAAACGCAACATTTACGATAGGAGTGTAAATAGAGTCAATCGCAATAACACCGACAGAACGATTAAATTCCTTATTCGCTACAGAACTTACATATCCTACACCTCTGCGAATCGTTAAAAACATATGTAAATTCCCTCCGGCAGCAACGGTTGCGATATGTTGATCCGGATTAATAATTTTAATATCACTGTTCGGAATAATATCTCCGGCGGTTACTTCTCCTTCGCCTTTATGAATTTCGACAGTAGCCTCATAATTCGGATCATCACTGTCTACTGTTAAAACTACTCTTTTTAAATTCAAAATTATAGTAATGACATCTTCTACCACACCGTCCACATTCTGAAATTCATGCTCGGCACCATCGATTTTCACATTTACGATAGCCGCACCGGGCAAAGAAGATAACAATGTTCTTCGAAGTGCATTTCCTAATGTAATACCGAATCCTCTTTCAAGAGGTGAAATAACAAATTTACCATAACTGCCTTGATTAGAAATTTCTTCTACGCTGGTTTTTGGTTTTTCAAATTTTAATTCTTTCATAATGGTCCTCCTATTTTATTTATTTATTTTTTTATTACAATAAATCCAAATTATCCACGAGGACGCTTTGGTGGACGACAACCATTATGCGGAACAGGTGTTACATCCGTAATTGCGGTAATCTCCAATCCGGCAACCGTCAAAGAACGAATTGCCGCTTCACGACCTTGACCCGGCCCCTTAACAGATACCTCAACCTTTGCTACACCTTGATCTACTGCTGCTTTGGCAGCCGCTTCACTTACTAATTGTGCGGCATAAGGAGTTGATTTACGACTACCCTTAAAACCTAATGCACCTGCACTACTCCAAGAAATTACATTCCCTTGAGGGTCTGTAATCGTAACTATTGTATTATTAAAAGTCGAATGAATATGTGCTACTCCAATAGGACAGTTCTTCTTCACACGACGCTTTGTAACTTTACGTGCCATATTTCATTTCCTCCTTACTTTTTCTTATTAGCGATAGTATGTCTTGGACCTTTACGGGTACGAGCGTTATTTCTAGTATTTTGTCCACGAACCGGTAAATTCTTCCGATGACGCATACCTCTATAACAACCGATTTCCATTAACCGCTTAATATTTATCGCAATTTCTCTACGAAGATCACCCTCAACTTTATATTTAGAAACTTGAGAACGAATCTTACTTAATTGCTCTTCTGTTAAATTCTTTGTACGAATGTCTTCTGATACATTCGCATCTTTTAAAATCTTTTTTGCTGTTGTTTCTCCAATACCATATATATATTGTAAAGAAATAACAATTCTCTTTTCATTTGGAATATCTACGCCTGCAATACGTGCCATATATTCGCACCTCCTACTTTCTATCCTTGTCTTTGTTTATGTTTTGGGTTTTCGCAAATAACCATTACACGGCCTTTGCGTTTAATAACCTTGCATTTATCGCATATTGGTTTTACTGATGGTCTTACTTTCATTTAAAATACCTCCAATATTATTTATGTCTGTAAGTAATTCTTCCACGTGTTAAATCATAGGTTGACAACTCGATTGTAACCTTATCCCCTGGTAAAATGCGTATGTTGTTCATGCGGATTTTACCAGAAACGTGGGCTAAAACTTGATGATCATTTTCAAGTTTAACAATAAATTGTGTGTTAGGAAGAACTTCAAGAACTTTACCTTCCATTTCGATAACATCATCTTTTTTTGCCATTTACTTTTCTAAGCCTCCCCAGCAAATTAAAGTGTAGTCAATATTTCATATCCATTTTCACGGACAACAATCGTATGCTCGAAATGAGCACTTTTAGAACCGTCTTTCGTAACCGTAGTCCAACGATCCGCCAAAATCCTTACGTCTTTTGTTCCGGAATTGATCATCGGCTCAATTGCCAAAACCATTCCGTTTTTCAAAATAGGCCCTCGATCGGAAGTTTTAAAGTTAAAGATTGCCGGATCTTCATGTAATTCTTTACCTACACCATGTCCTGTAAAATCTTCAACAATTCCGAAATGATACGGTTTTACATAAGTTTCTATTGCCGAACCAATATCATTAAGATATGCACCGTCTTTGACTGCTTCCAATCCCGCAAACAAAGCACGTTGCGTTACTTCCATCAATTCTTTATCGGCATGAGAAATCTTACCTACCGCATAAGACCATGCGGAATCTCCATGATATCCTTTATAACAAGCCCCTATATCAATGGCGATAATATCGCCTTCTTTAAGAATTTGTTTTTTAGAAGGAATACCATGAACCACTACATGATTTATAGAAGTACATATCGCTTCCGGAAATCCGCCATACCCTTTAAATGATGGCGTAGCCCCATTCTCTCGAATGATTTTTTCGCATATCTTACTCAATTCCCATGTCGAAATTCCAGGACGAACAACCTTCTTCATCTCTGCATGACATAAGGCAACGATTCTTCCCGCTTCTCTTAATAAAGCAATTTCTCTCTCACTTTTAATTTCAATCATGGATTAGTCCCCTAATACAACTTTAATATCCTCAAATACCTTAGATAACGGCTGATTGCCATTTACGGTCTTCAAAATGTTTTTCTTTGCATAAAATTCCAATAACGGAGCCGTTTGCTTATCATAAACCGCCAACCGATTTACTGCCGTTTGTTCTGTATCGTCCGCTCTTTGAATAAGCGGTTTCCCACAAACATCACAAATTCCTTCCGCTTTTGGCGGATTAAATTCGACATGATATGTCGCTCCGCAATTCTTGCAAACTCTTCTTCCGACCATTCTTCGAACTAAAATATCTGCCGGAACGTCCACATCTAAAACAGCGTCTAATTGAACACCGTTTTTCGTTAAATACTTATCCAATGCTTCCGCTTGGGCAATCGTTCTCGGAAAACCATCTAACAAAAATCCCTTTTGACAATCCGGTTCACTCAATCGCTCTTCCACAATACCTATCGTAACTTCGTCCGGCACCAAAGCCCCTTGATCCATATATCGTTGGGCTTCTTTTCCCAATTTCGTTTGATTCTTTATTGCAGCACGAAACATATCGCCGGTAGAAATATGCGGAATTTGATAATATTCTCTGATGTTTACCGCCTGGGTTCCTTTGCCCGCTCCAGGGCGACCCATAATTAACAATTTCATTATTGTTCCTCCCAATTAATCCAAAAATCCTTTGTAATCTTTCGTTTCGGACGCTGTTTCGATTTGACGGAATGTTTCAATAGCCACACCGACAACGATAATCAAAGATGTTCCTCCGATTGTAATCGCTGAAGATTCCGAAGCCGTAAATCCGAATGCTTTGGAAACAATGATTGGTACCATAGCCAATATAGCCAAATAAGCCGCACCGATTAATGTAATTCTAAATAGCATTTTCGATAATTGTAATTTTGTTTCTTCGCCCGGTCTATATCCCGGAATAAATGCTCCTTGTTTCTCCAAATTATCACTGATTTGATCCGGATCAATTTGCATAAATGAGTAAAAGAAACTAAAGAAAACAATTAATATAATATACAATGCCATACCGATTGGTTGAGAGGAAGAGAAAACTTGATTCAACCAATAAGCCGCATTCGATGTTTCCGTACTCAATCCCATAACACCGACAAAGGTTAACGGAATAGACATCAACGTCGATGCAAAAATAACCGGAATTACGCTTGCGCTATTAATCTTAATCGGAATATCGGAACCTTTTTGTCCTGCTTGACGATTGGCATATTGAACAGGAACTTTACGAACCGCTCCTTCAAAATAAACAACACCCAATATCATCGCAAAATACAAAACGATAATCAGAATGAATAAGAAACAATGTACCCCTGTAAAGTTCGCTCCTAAATACTTTGCGGATAATGTAGTAAACATCGTCGGAATAGACGAAATAATACCCGCAGAAATAATCATAGACGAACCATTACCGATACCATGACGAGTAATTAAGTCAGCCAACCACATCGTAAATGCGGAACCTGCCGTAACAACAACCGCCATATAAATATATACTAACCAATAAACATTCTTATATTTAATTAAGGAATCTACCAAAATATTTTCCGGCTTTGCTCCTAAACTGAATATAATCAATAATCCTTGTACCATCGCTATTACAATCGTTAAATATCTTGTAATACGATTCAATTTTTCTTTTCCCTGCTCTCCCTGAGTAGACCAGTCCTTTAATCTCGGAATGACCATCTGTAACATTTGTACTACAATGGACGACGTAATATATGGGGATATACCCAACGCCAATATAGAGAAATTAGATAATCCTCCACCGGAGAACGCATTTAGAACAGTCAAAAAATCATTTCCTGCAATAATTTGCTGTACACTAGTGGTTGAAATCAACGGAATTGGAATATAAGTTCCGGCTTTAAAAACCAACAATAAAGCGAATGTAACTAAAATCTTTAAGACAATCTCCCGATTACTTAAGATAAGTTTAGTCTTATTCCACACCTTAAATCACCTCAACGGATCCGCCTTTGGCTTCAATAGCCTCTTTGGCAGATGCGGAAATCTTTTCAACCTTTACTGTTAATTTTTTTGTTAATTCGCCTTTACCTAAAACCTTAACACCATCATGTACTTTCTTTACTAATCCAGCCTTTATCAAGGCTTCTACATCTACTATTGCACCGTCTTCAAAAACATTTAATTGTTTTAGGTTGACAATCGCATATTCTTTCCGGTTTGGATTATGAAATCCTCTTTTCGGTAAACGTTGGAATAAAGGTAACTGTCCACCTTCAAATCCCGGACGTACACCGCCGCCTGAACGAGCATTTTGACCTTTGGTACCTCTACCGGCAGTTTTTCCCAAACCACTACCTATACCACGACCAACCCGCTTTTTTGAATGTCTTGCACCTGCAACAGGTTTTAATTCATTTAACATTATTTAGGTACCTCCTTTATTATTCTTGGACAACCTTTACCATATGGGCAATGGTAACAATCATACCTTTTATTGCATCATTTTCCTCTTTAACAACCGTTTGTCCGATTCTGGTTAATCCCAATGCTTTTGCGGTTGCGACTTGATTCGGCTTACGACCAATCAAACTCTTAACTAAAGTAACCTTATACATATTATTTACCTAGAAGTTGATCTACTGTAATACCACGACGAGCGGCAACTTGTTCTACGTTTTCCAACTTCTTTAACCCTTCTATTGTGGCTCTGACTACATTAATAGGTGTAGCAGACCCCAATGATTTTGATAATATATCGGATATACCTGCCAATTCCACAACGGCACGAACCGGACCACCGGCGATAACTCCGGTACCTTCGCTTGCAGGTCTTAATATAACTCTTCCGGCACCATATACACCGATCACTTCATGAGGAATTGTAGTTTTTACTGTAACTACAGAAATCATATTTTTCTTTGCATTTTCGATGGCTTTCTTAATTGCGTCCGGTACTTCTTGTGCTTTACCGGTTCCAAAACCAACATTTCCTTTTCTATCTCCGATAACAACCAATGCAGCGAAACGGAAACGTCTACCACCTTTTACAACCTTTGTAACACGGTTGATTGTAACAACACGTTCTTCAAATTCCGGTTGTTCTACCTCTTTATGTTGTTCATTTTGACGCATAAAGTTCTTCCTCCTTAGAATTTTAATCCCGCAGCCCTTGCTGCTTCAGCCAATGCTTTAACACGTCCATGATATAAATATCCGCCACGGTCAAAAACTACGGCTTCAATGTTCAATGCTAATGCACGCTTTGCTATCAAAGTACCAACTTCTGTCGCAGCAGCCACATTAGAACCGTTTTTTAATGTTGTAAGTTCTTTATCTAGTGAAGAAGCACTACATAAAGTCTTTCCAGCCTTATCATCGATGATTTGAACATAAATTTGCTTATTGGAACGGAATACATTTAATCTTGGTTTGATAGCCGTTCCGACAATATTTTTACGAATTCTCAAATGTCTTTTTTGACGTGTTACATTCTTAGATTCTTTATTAATCATATTAGTACTCCTTTCCCACTATTTCTTAGCAGTTTTACCTTCCTTACGACGAATATGTTCATCTTCGTATTTAATACCTTTTCCTTTATAAGGTTCCGGTTTACGAATTTCACGAATTTCTGCCGCAAATTGTCCTACTGCTTGTTTATCGATTCCGGAAATAATAATCGTTGTATTCTTCGGTAATTCTACTTTTAAATTATCCGGTATCGCAACATCAACCGTATGAGAATATCCTGCGGAAATACTTAATTGTTTTCCTTGTAATTGAGCACGATATCCGACACCGTTGATTTCCAATTGTTTTTTAAATCCTTCTGATACACCGACAATCATATTATGCAATAATGCCCGAGTCGTTCCATGAAAAGTCTTCATTTCTTTTGTATCATTCGGACGTTTTACTAAAACTTCTGTAGCACCAACGCTAATTTCTAGTTCGCTATTGAATTGAAAGCACAATTCTCCCTTTGGGCCTTTAACCGTTACAAGATTTCCTTTATCTACATTAACCGTAACGCCTGCAGGCAATTGAATCGGCTTATTACCAATACGAGACATTTAAAACACCTCCTGTTTTTCTTAATCTTACCAAACGTAAGCTAAAACTTCTCCACCGATATTTAACTTACGAGCTTGCTTATCTGTCATAATTCCCTGAGAAGTAGAAATAATCGCAATGCCCAAGCCGTTTAATACTCTAGGTAACTCTTCTGATTTTGCATAAACGTGTAAACTTGGTTTAGAGATTCTTTTCGCACCTTTGATTACGCTTTGACGATTCTCAGTATATTTAAGTGTAATCGTAGTTACACTCTTAACATCATTTGAAACGTTAAAATCCACAATAAATCCTTCGGTCTTTAAAACATTAAGGATTGCGGTTTTTGTCTTGGAAGTCGGAACTTCAACCGTTTCATGACGCATAGCATTTGCATTCTTAATGCGGGTTAACATATCCGCTATTGGATCTGTCATCATAACCTGATTCCTCCTTTTTCTATCTTGGAAAAAATAATTTTATTACCAGCTTGCTTTTTTAACACCTGGAATTTGTCCTTTATATGCTAGTTCACGGAAACAAATACGGCATAATTTGAATTTACCGATAACAGCGTGAGGACGACCACAACGCTCGCAACGTGTATATTCACGTGCAGAATATTTTGGTTTTCTATGATTTTTAACAATCAATGACTTTTTTGCCATAGTTTATATCCTTTCTTACTTTCTAAAAGGCATACCCATTAATTGCAATAGGGCACGACCCTCTTCATCTGTTTTTGCCGTAGTAACGATAACGATATCCATACCACGGATTTTCTTCACCTGATCAAAATTGATTTCAGGGAAAATTAACTGCTCCTTAACACCCAAGGTATAATTTCCACGACCGTCGAATGCATTTCCGCTGACACCATGGAAATCACGTACACGAGGTAAAGCGATAGAAACAAGTTTATCTAAAAACTCATACATTCTTTCGCCTCGTAAGGTAACTTTACATCCAATAGGCATTCCTTCACGTAATTTGAAGTTCGCTACTGATTTTTTTGCTTTCGTAACAACCGGCTTTTGTCCGGAAATCAACATTAACTCCTCTACCGCATCATCTAGAACCTTAGAATTCGCAACAGCATCTCCACAACCCATATTGATTACAATTTTTTCAATCTTGGGAATTTGCATACTGGACTTATAATTGAATTTCTTCGTTAATTCAGCCTTAATTGTCGTTTGATATTTTTCTTGTAAACGATTCACAAAAGTTTACCTCCTCTCTCATTGATTAGTTGAATTCATAACCAGATTTTTTTGAAACTCTGATTTTCTTGCCATTTTCATCGATTTTTGCACCAACACGAGTAGGTTTGTTTGTCTTTGGATCCAATAACATTACATTAGAAGCATCAATCGGGGCTTCTACTTCCACAATACCACCGTTTTGATTTGTCTGCGTAGGCTTTTGATGTTTCTTAACCATATTAACGCCTTCGACAATAACTCTATTCGTTGCGGGATATACTTTTAAAACCTTACCGGTTGTACGTACTTTATTCCCTTTTTTATCTTTGGTAAATCTATCTTTACCTGCAATGACAACAACAGTATCTCCAGTCTTAATTTTCATATTCCGTACCTCCCTATAATACTTCCGGTGCCAAAGATATGATTTTCATAAATCCATCACGCAATTCTCTGGCAACGGGTCCGAAAATACGAGTCCCACGTGGGGATTTATCTTCACGAATCAGCACAGCAGCATTTTCATCAAATTTAATATAAGAACCATCTGCTCTTCTCAAACCGGCTTTCGTTCTTACGATAACCGCTTTGACTACATCTCCTTTTTTTACTGCTGCATTCGGAATCGCTTCCTTCACAGTACAAACACAAATATCGCCAACATTCGCATATCTATGTAATGCCCCACCTAAAACTTTAATAATTAATAATTCTCTTGCTCCGCTGTTATCTGCCACAGCGACTCTTGTTTCTTGTTGAACCATAATAGTGCCTCCTTTCAGAAACCAATCTTAAAGTGTTTCTTTCGGAGTAACCACTTCTGTTAAGACATAATGTTTTGTCTTAGATAGTGGTCTGGTTTCCATAAATCTTACAACATCTCCGACCTTTGCAGTGCCGTTTTCGTCGTGTACATGAAATTTCTTCGCTTTCTTAACACGCTTTTTGTATAATTTATGAACTCCGAAAGTTTCGACGGTTACAACGATAGTCTTTTCCATTTTATCGGAAACGACTGTTCCTGTAAAAAATTTACGAGTATTTCGTTCCATAGTTTTCTCTCCTATTCTGAAGCCTTGCTAGTCTTTTTCTTAGATGGTTTCTTTTCTTCTATCTTCTTAAAAGAACCTTCCGTCAAAATTGTTTTCATTCTAGCAATCGTTCTTTTGATTTCATTCATACGAGCAGGCTTTTCTAAATTCCCCAGAGCAGCTTGAAACTTTAAATTAAACAATTCTTCTTTCAAAGAAGCAATCTTCGCATTGATTTCTTCTTCTGTCATTTCACGAATTTCTTTTGCTTTCATCATTGCTCGTCACCTACTTTTACAATAACTTTTGTTGAACAAGGTAACTTATGAGAAGCTAAACGTAATGCTTCACGTGCAACATCATCAGGTACACCTGCAACTTCAAACAATATTACTCCCGTCTTAACTACAGCAACCCAAGTTTCTGGAGCACCTTTACCGGAACCCATACGTACTTCCAACGGTTTCTTCGTTTTTGCTAAATGCGGGAAAACTTTAATCCAAACTTGTCCTTGACGATTCATTTTACGGGTGATGGCAATACGAGCGGCTTCAATTTGACGGTTGGTCAACCAACAACCTTCCGTAGCGACCAAACCATATTCGCCAAATGCTAATTCCGTACCTCCTTTTGCCTTTCCATGAAAATAAACTCTATGTGGACGACGATATTTTACTCTTTTAGGCATTAACATAATTATTTACCTCCTTTAGAGCTATTATCTTTTGTTTCCTTATCATTTTTAGGCATTCTTCTCGGTCTATTCGGTTTCTTTTCTTCCAACGCTCTCGGTTGAACATCGAAGATTTCACCCTTATAAATCCAAACTTTAACACCTAATTTTCCATAAGTTGTAAGTGCTTCAGCCACCGCATAATCTACATCGGCACGAAGAGTTTGTAAAGGAACACGTCCTTCATTATATCCTTCGCTACGTGCCATTTCCGCTCCGCCCAACCGGCCGGAAATCAATGTTTTGGCTCCTTTGGCACCTGCCTTTAATGCTCTTTGAATCGCAACCTTTTGAACACGACGGAAAGAAGCACGTGCTTCTAGTTGCTCAGCGATAGATTTCGCTACCAACGTTGCGTCCAATTCCGGTTTCTTGATTTCTACAATATTCAATATAATTTCTTTTTTGGTTATAAAAGATAATTCTTTTACCACCGCATTTTTTGTTTCGGCTTCATGTCCGATTACAACACCCGGCTTAGCGGTATATAATGTAATCTTTACACGATCCTTATTTGTTCCTTTTACACGTTCGATAATTACGCGGGAAATCGCTGCTTTCTTATATACTTGATTTAAGTAATCTCTTATTTTTAAATCTTCTAATAATAAACCAGCCACTTGAGTCTTTTCTGCATACCATGCAGCATCCCAATCGCGATTAATACCGACACGCAAGCCCACAGGACTAACTTTTTGACCCATACGATTTCCTCCTTACTCGCTTTTTTTACTTTCTCTTTCGGCTACAATAACTGTAATATGACAAGTTCTCTTTTGAATAACATCGCCATGGCCTTTCGCTCTTGGAAACATTCTTTTCATTCTTAAACCATCATTTACATATGCCGTTTTAACATATAGATTATTGACATCTAAATTATAATTGTGTTCCGCATTAGCACAAGCGGAATTTAATACTTTTAAAACAACTTCACATGCTTGTTTGTTTGTAAGTCTTAAAAGCGCTCTCGCTTCATCGACATCTTTATTTCGAATCAAATCGACAACAAGACGAGCCTTACGTGGAGTTATTCTAACAGTTCTGGCTATTGCTTTCGCTTCCAATACAGATTCTTTTTCCATTATTATATTCTCCTTATACTATTTTTTCGCTTTCTTGTCATCGGCACTGTGTCCACGATACGTTCTTGTAGGAGCAAACTCACCAAGCTTATGTCCTACCATATCCTCTGTGATATATACAGGAACGTGTTCACGACCATTATGTACTGCAATCGTCAATCCGACAAACGCAGGAAAAATTGTTGATCTACGAGACCAAGTTTGAATAACCTTTTTATCACCAGATGCAACTTGTTTTTCAACTTTTTTCATCAAATGATCATCACAAAAAGGTCCTTTTTTAACTGAACGAGCCATAGTGTTCCTCCTTATTTACCATTTCTTCTACGAACGATTAGTTTGTCAGAAGCTTTTTTATGCTTACGAGTTTTCAAACCCAAAGCCTTTTTACCCCAAGGTGTAACCGGTGCTGGACGTCCAACCGGACTCTTTCCTTCACCACCACCATGTGGGTGATCATTCGGGTTCATTACGGAACCACGAACTTCCGGACGCAAACCCATATGACGAGCACGACCGGCTTTTCCGATTCTTACCAACTCGTGAGATTCATTTCCAACCTCACCGATAGTCGCTCTACAAGTGGCAAGAACTTTACGAACTTCACCACTTCCCAAACGAATTAAAACATATTTGTCTTCCCGTCCAAGAATTTGAGCGGAAACTCCGGCACTACGGGCTAATTGTCCACCCTTTCCCGGATGCAATTCCACATTGTGAATTAAACTACCCACCGGAATATTGACAATCGGTAATGCATTTCCTACTTTAATATCCGCATCGGGACCAGATGAAATAACAGTTCCGACTGTTAAACCCTTCGGGGCAAGAATGTATCTTTTTTCTCCGTCCGCATACGCAACCAACGCAATGTTGGCACTACGATTTGGATCATATTCAATCGTTTTAACGGTTGCGGGAATTCCATCTTTATTTCTTTTGAAATCAATAATACGATATTTTCTCTTTACTCCTCCGCCTTGATGACGAACGGTAATTTTACCTGTATTGTTTCTACCGCCTTTACTATGAAGCGGTGCCAATAAAGATTTCTCGGGAGTATCGGTTGTGATCTCATCGAATGTCAAAACCGACATATTCCGTCTACCATTAGACGTTGGCTTATATTTTCTAACTGCCATAGTTAATAATTCCTCCTAGATTAAATTTCGAAAGCGTCAATCTTATCGCCATCTGCCAATTTACAGATTGCTTTTTTATAAGCCGGTTTAAATCCTTCATGTTGACCGACTCTCTTACGCTTCGGTAATACATTGATTGTATTTACGCTTATTACTTTTACTTTGAAGATTTCTTCTACGGCTTTTTTGATTTCAATCTTATTTGCCGTCTTTAAAACCTTAAAAGTATATTTATTATGATTTTCTTTTAAGCTCATCGTTTTTTCTGTGATAATCGGAGCCTGAATAATATCAAATGCTCTAGTCATATTACTTCAAAACCTCCTCATAATATGCTACAGCCCCTGCGGTTAATACCAAGTTCTTATAGCATAAAATTTCATAAACACTGGCATTTGTTACCGGCGCTAAAAATACATTTTCGATGTTTCTTGCTGACATAATTGCTTCCAAAGTCAACTCTTCCGGAGTACAAACAACCATCGTTTTTCCTTCTACTTTAATATCATTTAAGAATTGAAGGAATTTCTTAGTTTTGCATTCGGTAAATTGAATCGTATCGACAGCGGTTAATACATTTTCTTTTACTTTATAAGATAATGTATTTTTCATACCCAATCTCTTTACTTTTTTATTCAATTTAAAAGCATAACTTCTTGGCGTAGGTCCGAATACCGTTCCACCTCCACGCCATTGCGGAGCACGAATGGATCCTTGACGAGCACGTCCCGTTCCTTTTTGCCTCCAAGGCTTACGACCGCCTCCACGCACTTCGCTTCTGCCTTTTGTGTCATGCGTTCCTTGACGCATAGCCGCTCTTTGGCAGTTAACAACATCGTAAATTACTTGACGGTTCAATTCTTGAATTCCAAAAATTGAATCGCTTAATTCTAAATCTTTAATCTTTTCTCCAGATTGATTTAATAATGCGATTGTTGGCATAATAAATCTCCTTTCTAATTCGCTTTTACCGCTGTTTTGATCATTACGAAACCCTTCTTAGGCCCCGGTACATTTCCGCGAACCAGAATTAAATTTCTTTCGACATCAACAGCCGCAATCACTAAATTTTGTAATGTTACAGTTTCATGTCCCATGTGTCCCGGCATTTTCTTGCCTTTCATATTTCCTTTAATTGCACCCATAGAACCTACGATACGATGACATGCAGAAGTACCATGACTCATTCTCAAACGAGCATGATTATACCGTTTAATTGTTCCGGCAAATCCTTTACCCTTAGAAGTTCCAGTAACGTCTACCTTATCTCCTACCGCAAAAATATCACATTTAATTTCTTGGCCTACATTATAAGATAACAACTCATTCCCTTGTGCTTCGGAGAAACGGAATTCTCTTATGAAGCGCTTAGGAGCAGTGCTTGCCTTTTTAACGTGGCCCAATTCAGGTTTGTTTGCTAAAGATTCTCTTTTATCTTCACAACCAACTTGAACTGCTACATAACCGTCGTTTTCCATTGTCTTAATTTGTAATACTACATTTTGAGCACAATTTACAACGGTAACCGGAATCAATGTCCCGGCTGCATCGAAAATCTGAGTCATGCCCAGTTTTCTACCTAAGATTCCCTTAGCCATTTGAAATTTTCCTCTCTTTTCTTATTTTTTTACTTCTTTAATACGATATCTACACCAGATGGTAAATCAATATGCATTAAAGCATCGATAGTTTGTGGAGTCGGATCCACAATTTCGATTAATCTCTTATGTGTTCTTCTTTCGAATTGTTCACGTGAATCTTTATTTACGTGAGGAGAACGTAAGATTGTAAAAATCTCTTTCTCCGTAGGTAACGGAATCGGTCCGTTCACCGTAGATCCCGTCTTTTTTACGCTATCTACAATTTTCTTTGCGGATAAATCCAATAACCTGTGATCATAAGATTTTAAACGAATTTTGATTTTTTCTTTTGCCATTTTATTAACTCCTTTCGCCTATAATCATGGTATAGACTTGCTCCATGGAAAAACCCGACACGCCCAATGACAACGCTCTTCCGTGTGTCGACAACCTCCCACTTCACAGCCATTTAAGGCTCAATACAAAGCCTTTTTCATTATACAACAAAAAAAAGCCTCATGCAAGACTTTTTTTAATATTTTTATAACTAAGTTAATTATAAAAGTAAATTCCGCTAACAAAGGTTGTAAAAAATAAGAATTAAAAAATAAAGCTAAATTCCGCTGTAATTTTGACTAAGGGATTTAGCTTTATAATTAACGAAACTTTATAAACTTTCTTTATATTCTTTTACCAACAAATCCGCTTTAATCAAAAAGCCTTCCAATTCTTCCCAATTCAACAACTTCGCTCCTGCCGCTTTGGAATGACCTCCACCTCTATATTCTTCCGCAAGCCCGTTAATTACCGGTCCTCGCGAACGAAGACGAATGCGAATTTCATTCGGATAATCCATGAAAATAGCCCAAACCGGACACCCTTCAATCGTAGAAATAGTAGAAACTTGAGCGGCGGCCTCTTCATCTGATACCCCGAATTGATCGATAATCTCTCTTTTCATAACAATATAGGCAAACCCATTTACCGTTGTCTTGAAATTAGATAAGCAATATCCTTTTAATTTTAAAGTTTCTAAAGTTTCCACAGACAACGCATTATCTATATAAGATAAATCAATTCCATTCTCCAATAAAACTGCGGCACATTGAAACGTTTTGGAAGAAACACTATCAAACTTAAACCGACCCGTGTCGGTAGATATTCCGACATATAATGCCATAGCGGCTTCTTTAGTCATCACAAGTTCATTTCTAAATTTCAAATAAAATTCTGTAATAATCTGGCAACAAGCCGCAGCGGTTGTATCTACATATTGATAATCACCATACTGTTCCACATCAATATGATGGTCGATTTTTATAGAATATTTGGCCTTGGTAAACCGAGTATCAGATAATCTTTCGGAAGTGGCACAATCCAAACATATACTCAAAGAATTATCAAAAATATGTTCGTCCTCTATCAATGTAGGTTTTCCGATAAACCCAACATAATCGCTGGATTCTCCGGTAATAATCACCTTTTTTTGAGGAAAACTTGCCTCAATTAAATATTTCAATCCATATTGAGCCCCTATACAATCTCCGTCCGGACGATAATGACCATGTAAAATAATCGTATCAAATTCTTTTATCTTTTTTAATATATATTCCATATTATATCCTTCCTTAATACGTCGGCCAAGTCCGCATTTTTCTAGTTACCCCGTCTAATGTAATCTCTCGATTAAACCATTCTGTATCTTTTAAAATCGTATTATTATTCGAACAATTCACTTTAAAAATGCTTTTTTCATAAGAAAATACAATGTTTCCATTCATAGACTTATAAGAATTTGTGTTCGCCTTCATATATTGTTTTCCCGTTTTGGTCGATGTTTCTATTGTATATTCACAAGTCGTGGTTACATATACCTTATCTGTATATTTGGCTACCCGATTGATAAAATCTTGTGTCGGGAACATATTATCGGTATTCTCCGTATATTCGCTGGATCCCGCACAACAACATACCGCTACATTTTCTGGCTGAATTTCTTTCAGTAAAATTTCATTAGAAGACGTCTTTGACCCATGGTGTCCTGCCTTAAATAATTTTACATGAGGCAATTCATTTAACTCAGCCAAAGATTCTTCTCCTGCCTCTTCCAAATCTCCTGTGAAAAGGAAATGATCTTCTCCCCTTGTGAATAAGGTACATACCGAATAATTGTTTTCATCAGAATCATTCTTATGATAAAATTCCTGATCCAAGACTTCAAAAGAAATATTTTCGGCAAGAGTATATACCTTCTTAGCCCCATTGGTTTCGGCAACACAATCTTCGGCAGTATAATGTTTCGCTCCGGCAGAAACTTCTTTATCTCTAAGAGAAATATAGTTTTGAGAAACTTGAGAATCCGTATTCTTTCTAGAAAAATCAATAATTGTTTCACATTCATAGGAAGCAAAAATACCATTATTCGTTGTAAATCCCGCTATATGATCTTGATGAGCGTGTGTTACAATAACATATTCCAAAATTCCATCTTTACAATATTGATTGATATAGTTCTTTAATGTAGGAATAGAATCTGTTCTACTTCCGGCATCAATTAAAATATCTATGTCTTCTCCGACTTTAATAAAAGTACAATCGCCGGCATAGGAATTCCCCAACTCTAAAAAGTGAATGGAAAAATCTTCATATACAATTTCTTGTTCTTCCCATTTCGCATATAAAATCATATTCTGTGTAACAACCGAATTAAAATCAAATTCATTTTGACAACTTTGCTCAGTAAACCAACCTTTAAATATAAAATTCTTTCTCGTCGGATCTAATGGTTTTGTTACCTTCCCGTCCGCATTCGTTGTGGCAGAAGAAACACTGGATCCACCTTGAGAATCAAACGTAACGGTGTAATATTGAATTCCTTCATCTTCTTTTATCCACTTTGCATATAAAGTTATATTTCTCGTTATTACTTTATTAAAATCAAAAACATTCGTAAATGCCGTATCAGAATACCAATCGACAAAGATAAATCCTTCTCTAAACGGATTATTCGGTCGGCTTACCTTTCCACTATCGTCTGTCTTTCTATTTTCTACGGCAGATCCACCTTGAGAATTAAACGTAACGGTGTAATATTGAATTTCTGCCTCCCATTTGGCATATAAAGTTGTATTCCCCGTAATCTTGGAATTCCCATCGAAGGCGTTCTTTCCTTCTTGATCCCAATACCAACCAACAAAGATAAAGCCTTTTTTAGTCGGATTGGTAGGTAAATTTATTTTCCCTTCCGCATTCGTTTGTACAGATGATACATTTGTTCCACCCATAGAATCAAATGTTATAGTATAATGAATAATCTCGGGAACCGAAGGAGTCGTAGGGGTTTCGTTTTGTTGTGGAGTGTCCGGCTCGGTTTTAGGCTCTTCCGTTATTTCATTTTCATCATTCCCAAACGAAAACGAAAAATCACAACTTACCAAAGAAAACGCAGCCAAAACCATCAATAAAGCCATTATTATCTTTTTCATAAATTCCCCTAGTATAATCAAATTGTACTTAAGATTATACAATCTCCTTCTTTAAGGTTTAATTTATAGTTATGAGTACAACA
>CANQDJ010000023.1 GCA_947592005.1 uncultured Anaeroplasma sp. | reverse complement strand
GGATCATTGGCTTTTTTTATTGGAGGAAAACGATATGTTGGCAAGTTTGGGAATTGTTTTAGGATTAGGATTTTTAGTTTTTTTTATTAAATAAAATAAAAATACCGAGATTGGTCGGTATGGTTTGTGTTGGTTGGTGCCATGGATATTACGAGTATAAATGAATCTATCGGGTATGCTATATTGGTGTTATGTATTGGTCTTTGTTTTCGTAGTTTCGGAGTGTTTTTATGTTTGGTAAAAACAAATTTGAATTGGAAAGAAAGGGTATTTACTATTTTATCTTATTTACCAAAAGCAACGGTTCAAGCATCTATTGGGGGGATTGCGTTAAGTATGGGATTAAATTGTGGGAACATCGTTTTAATGGTGGCCGTTCTTTCTATATTGATTACGGCTCCCATTGGTGCTATTGCAATAGATAATTTGGGAAGGAGATTATTAAAAAAACAAGAAGAGTAATAAAATTCTTCTTGTTTCATTGAAAGTTCTATTTTGTGGAGGCCAAATGATGGATATTTATCATTATTAAAGGTTTTAAGAGTTATGATTGTTTTTATCGTCTTCCGGGCCCCATGCCTCCGCCGAAACCACCCGGATTTCCTATGTTGTCTTGTGAACCGACTGAAGTGATAACGGTAGTTATTGTAAATGAGCAAAGTTGTGTATCGCCACCATACAATTTGAAACTTTTTCCTGTCGTAAGTTCTGGGCAGGAGAGAATAATGGATTGACAGGTTTTTTCTGCAGTGATGGAGAAAATCGGTGTATCAGAGTCGTCAGTTAAAGATAGAATGGTGTTGGCAGATATGGTTTGGGTTTGTGCATAGGAAAGTGCGTTTTGTTTGGAATTGCTTGCCGGTGTTTCCACCATTCCGAGAGAGCCAACAGCAAAGAGATAGCCACCATCGATTAAAATTCCTTTGTCGGCATCTAGTGATGTATTGTCGCCAGAAGTCGGGCCAAATACGATAAGTGTGCCACCTCCACCGAGATAGTTCCTTGGGTTTACAAAGGTTTCGGGATTTGCCGATGGTTCGGCTGTACAACCTGCCAAAATACATATAGAAAGGGTAAGTACCATAAAAACTATAATTCGTTTCATAACTGCCTCCTTGTGATGGCATTTTAACATAGTTACTTAAAATGAACTTAAAAAATCGTTATGATTATAATATAAAATATTTTATCAAATCAAGCAATGTAGGGAGCATGTCGTAATAATTGGATTTGAAAATAACGATTGGAGAATTTTATATTTTATAGGAAAAAGGCACTTATAAAAAGTACCTTTGTCGATAATATAAACAAAAAGAATTGTGATTTTTATAGTTCTTTTTGGAGAGCGTCTATATTTAATATAGTATATAGTTTGTTTTGATTGGCTAATATTCCTTCTTGAATTAGTTTAGATAATTCTAAAGATAACGAAGGTCTTTCGACATTTAAAAATGCCGCAAGTTCTGTTTTGGTATAAGGAATTACAAAAGATATGGCTTTTGTGGATTGGTATTCCATATAGAAAAACGCACATAATTTTTGACGAATGGTTTTATATGATAGAAGTCTTATATGATTGGTTTGTTTCATAGAGAAATCGGAGATATAAGATAATACATTTTGTTGAATTTGTTCACTTTCTTTCATTAAGTCAATCAAATCTTCTTTTTTTATAAAGCATATTGTGCATAATGTTTCGCAATAAAAAGAGGCTTTATAATATGGAAGAGAAGAGAATATGAGAGATAGTCCTATAATTTCATTTTGATTTAGTATCCGAATTATTTTTTCATGTCCGTCGCTGAAACTTTGAATGGCTTTTACAACCCCTCTTTTAATAATGGCAATGGAAGAACATAAATCTTCTTCTAAATATATTTTTTCTCCTCGAAGATATTCTTTGGTGATAATATTTTTATTTGCCAATAAGGTGGTTTTGGTTGTTTCCGGTATATTAGAAAAAATCATAATTTTACGGGATCGTCCTCATTGATTTTTTCTTTAGCGATAGACAACATCAATTTGATTCGATTTTCTTGATTTACTTTTGTTGCGGAAGGATCGTAGTCGATTGCGACGATATTGGCGTTGGGGTGAATAGATTTTATTTTTTTCATAACGCCTTTTCCACATACATGATTCGGAAGGCAACCAAAAGGTTGAGCACAAACTATATTGTTATATCCAATTTCGACAAGTTCCATCATTTCGGCTGTTAATAACCAACCTTCTCCCATCTTTGTTCCATGAGATAAAACACCTTCGGATAGATCTTTGGTATGAGAGAAGTATTTCATAGGGGTTATTTTGGTTTTAGAGATGGATTGAATCATAAGTTTTTCTCTTTTTCGTAGATAATGTATTAAGAATTTACAACCAATTGCTTTTATTTTAGAGGATTTATAGAATTGATAATCATAAATACTATTATATAGGCAATACAGAATGAAACCGTATAATCCGGGAACCATAATTTCCGCTCCTTGAGAAACTAAAAATTCTTCTAAATGGTTGTTTCCTAAAGAAGCATATTTAACATAGATTTCTCCTACAATTCCAACTTTTGGTTTAGTATGGGATAAATCGACGGAAAGGGCATCATAGGATAAAGCGATTTGTTTTATGTATTTTTTTAAACTTCGATAAGAAGTTCCTTTGTTTTCGGCAAATAAATCGGATAATTTTTTTATCCAATCCAATGCCAGTTGTTTGGCACTTCCTTTAACCGTTTCGTAAGAACGGGTTTTATTGTATAGATACATTAGTACATCGCCATAGGTCATAGCGGCGGCTACTTTTTTTATCAAAGGGAAAGTAATTTTTAATCCACTGTCTTTTTCTAAATTGGAAGCATTTAAGGAAACGACAGGTATATATCCATATCCTGCCTTTTTTAGGGCTTTTCTCAGTAAGTGAATATAATTGGAGGCTCGGCATCCTCCTCCTGTTTGTGTGATTAAAAGAACGACTTTGTCTAAATCGGTTCTATGATTTAAGTTATCGATAAATTGGCCGATAACCAATAATGCCGGATAACAGGTGTCGTTATGAACGTATTTTAATCCTTCTTCAACGACGGCAGGGCCTTCATTATGCATAATTTCTACTTTATATCCGCTTTGAATAAGGCTTGCCTCAAACAATGCCATATGAAATTCCAACATAGAAGGAATCAATATGGTATGTGTTTTCCGCATAGAAGGAGTAAATTTAGGATAATCATTTTGTTCTTCCATATTATTCCTCCTCTTTTTGTTTTAATGCCGCAAATAAACTGCGAAGTCTAATTTTTACGGCACCTAAATTGGTAATTTCGTCTATTTTGATTTGAGTATAAATTTTATTTTTTCTTTCTAAAATTTCTTTACATTCGTCGGTTGTCACAGCGTCTAATCCGCAGCCGAAAGAAACCAGTTGAACCAAGTTCATATCTTTTTGAGTCGTACAGTATTTAGCAGCGGCATATAGACGGGAATGGTATGTCCATTGGTTTAATACGCCGACAGCGAATTTTTCGGTTAAATGAGAAATGGATTCTTCGGATATAACCGTCGCACCGAAACCGGCAATAAGGTTATCTATACCATGATTCACTTGAGGATCGACATGATATGGTCTACCTGCCAAGACGATGATTGGTTGTTTCTTTTCTCTTGCTTGTTGAATATATTCTTGGGCTTTTAAACGAATATCTTTTAAATAATTATCGTATTCGTTAAAGGCAAGAATCGTTGCTTCATGGATTTCTCTCTTTGTGATATTTTTGAAGTATTTTTGAAGGATAAAATACATTTTTTCTTCAAATACTTTTTTATCGTGTATTCCTATAAAATCACAAATAAATGTAACTTCTTTGATTTTAGGAACATTGTTGATTATGGTTTGAGGATAGTAGGCAACGATTGGGCAATTAAAATGATTATCTCCTAAATGTTCGTCGATATTATAACTCATACAAGGATAGAAGATATGGGTGTTGCCTTCATTGATCAGTTTTTCAATGTGTCCATGAACAAGTTTAGCAGGATAACATATTGTATCGGAAGGAATAGTATGTTGACCCAGACTGTATATTTTTTCAGTGGAGAATCCACTGGTTCTTACTTCAAATTTTAATATGGTAAAGAAGGTGTACCAGAAAGGGAATAATTCATACATATTTAAAGCCAATGGAATGGCGATAATACCTCGTTTGTCTTCGATATCTTCAATCGGTTTGTAGGATTGTAGTTTTTCTCGAATAAAGTTGTATATGTTATTTCCTTTCATTTTATTTTTGGTATTTAAAGGCTTTTCACATTGATTTCCACTGATAAATTTGTTTGAATTGGAACCGAAGGTATTGATGGATAAAGAACAATGATTATTACAGCCTTGACAAGTTATATTTTTTATTTCATGTTTAAAGTCGGCCAGTTGTTCTTTGGTAATCGTTGTGGATTGGGTAATTTTTAGATTTTTGGCATATAATGCGGCTCCATATGCACCCATAAGTCCGGCAATATTCGGACATACGACTTCTAAGTTCAATTCTCGTTCGAAGGCCCGCAATACTGCTTTATTTAGGAAAGTTCCACCTTGAACGACGATATGTTGTCCCAAATCTTTTTTATTTGTTACACGGATTACTTTATATAAAGCATTTTTTACTACAGAAATAGATAATCCGGCAGATATGTTATCGATGGTCGCTCCGTCTTTTTGGGCTTGTTTAACGGAAGAGTTCATAAATACCGTACATCTTGAACCTAAGTCTACAGGTTTTTTGGCCATTAAACCCAATTCGGCAAAATCTTTTATATCATAGCCTAACGCATTGGCAAATGTTTGTAAGAACGAACCACAACCGGAAGAACAGGCTTCATTTAAAAAGATATTGGAAATGACGTTGTTCTCTATTTTAAAACATTTGATATCTTGTCCACCGATATCTATGATAAAGTCTACATTCGGCATAAATTTTTTGGCAGCGGTATAATGAGCCATTGTTTCGACAAGACCACCATCTAGTGTAAAGGCATTTTTAACCAATTCTTCTCCATATCCTGTAGAAGCAGAGGCTGCGATTTGTAAATTCGGGTAGGTTTTATATAGCTCGGTAAATATCTTTTTTATGATGGATACGGGATTTCCTTTATTGGGTTGATAGGTTTCAAAACGAATGTTTTCGTTTTCGTCGATTAAAACGAATTTTAATGTTGTTGAACCGGAGTCTATTCCCAAATAAAGTTTACCGGTATAGTCTTCCAATGAATAGGTTTCGACACGATCTTTATTGTGCCGTTCTAAAAAGGCATTGTATTCTTCCTCGTTATTGAAAAGAGGAGTATTATAAGCAAATGTGGCTTGATTTGTAAAAGAGATTAAGTATTGAATTGCCATATCGATATCAATGCTTTCTTTTGCCCAAAGGGCTGCCCCTATCGCAACGTAAAATAAAGAATTTTCCGGACAAATTCCTTCGGTATGCAATACTTTATCGAAACTGTTTTTCAATTCTTTTAAGAAAGTAAGAGGACCGCCCAAATAAGCGATTTTTCCTTTAATTTCTCTTCCTTGAGCGAGTCCGCCTATGGTTTGATTGACGACAGCGTAAAAAATAGAGGCGGCAATATCCGATTTAGAAGCCCCTTGATTTAAAAGTGGTTGAATATCGCTTTTGGCAAATACGCCACAACGAGAAGCGATAGAATATAGTTTTTGGTGATGTTCGGCCAATTCGTTGATTTCGGTGATATCGACATTCAATAGGGTTGCCATTTGATCGATAAAAGCCCCTGTTCCACCGGCACAAGAACCATTCATTCTGACGTCCATGCCGTCGGTTAAAAAGAGAATTTTAGCGTCTTCACCGCCAAGTTCTATAATACAATCCGTTCCGGGAATTAATTCTTGAGCTGCAATTTTTGTCGCATATACTTCTTGAATGAAAGGAATATGGGCTCCTTCGGCAAGTCCCATTCCAGCAGAACCGGAAATGGCAATTTTGGTTTGTTTTTCAATATAACCCATCTTTTTTAATTCTTCTAATTTAGAAAGAATATGATCTTTTATATGTGAATAATGTCTTTTATAATCTGTATAGAGTATTTTATTATTTTCATCAAGAACTACACATTTAATAGTGGTAGAGCCGATGTCTAATCCAATTCTTACCATCAAATATACCTCCTTTGACATAGGAATTAACATAATCATTATATTATTAATAATATAAAAAGTCAAATGTGTGTTCAAAGATTAAAAGGGAATAGAAAAGGTTTTTTTTATTTTTTCATTGTATAAAAATGGCGTTTAATGTATAATAATTAATGATATATATTTTTTTGATAAAAAGAATTTTGAGGTTGATAAGGTATGAATAAAATATTAAAGAGTTTTACCATTTTGATTTGTTTTATAGCGGGGCTTTTTATATTGGTGTCCTGTTCGAATAAAAAAAGCGGTATTCATGGAGAATTATCGGTAGAATGTAAAAGAACGGAACTTGTTGTTACAGCGGAATTTGAAAAGAATTCTAAGTTGGATAACGGAAATGCATCTATATCTTTCAAATTGTATAATGACGATGATAGTTATAATACATCTTTATCTGCGGTTTTGGAAAATGGGATAAAGGCATCGACTACTTTTTCCAAATTAAAACAAAATACGAAATATATCATAAGATTGTTTGTCAGTTTAGACGGATATGAAGAAGAGTTGGATTCTATTGAAGCGACGACCAAGAATGAGGGATCCGATGCTGAAAGTGCTATTTCGGTAAAAACGATAGAAGATTTTAAAAATATGAAAAATGATTTATCTGCATATTATAAATTAGAATCCGATTTGGATTTTAAAGATGAATCGGCTTTAAGTTTGTTTACTTCCAGCGGTTCGGCATTCAGCGGAACGTTTGATGGAGATAATCATACATTAAAAAACGTTAAACTTTCGGCAGAACAATATACGGGATTATTCGGATATACCACCAATGCGACAATCAAAAATTTGAAGATTGAAACTCTTTCCATTGAAATGACCGAATCCAAAAGCAGTTCCAGCATTTATTTCGGAGGACTTGTGGGTTACGGAGAAAACACAGCGATTGAAAATGTGGAGATAAAAACGTTTGATGTTCATATTACAGAAGGAAAATCCATTACGTCTACCAGTGCGAAAATTTATGCGGGCGGAATGGTTGGAAAGTTATTAACCAGTGAAGGAAATTCCAGTTCGATTGTTGATTCTTTTGTTGAAGATGCGAGAGTCGGAGTTGGAGAAGTTAAGGTAGGAACGTCGGGATTGTTGTATATCGGATTATTTGTCGGACAAATCAGCGGTAAAACAGAAGTGAAAAATTGTCATAGTACCGGATCAATGGATCACCTTTTAAATGCCAATGGTATTGTTTCCGTTGGTGGATTTATCGGTGCGATTAGCAGTGAAATGGCGGTTTCTTCTTGTTATACGGTTTGTGATATTCGATTGACTCGAAAAGGAAATAGTTCGGAATTGAATGTCGGTGGATTTATCGGTAAAAATCCGACAGATGGGAAATGTAATTTGAAAGATTGTTTGACAATCAATGATATAACGGTTTTGGCAAAGGAAGAAGAAGCGGACGCCAATACGGAAAAATTGGGAAGAGAAATTTATATTGCGGGCTTTTTGGGGAATTTGACTAGAGGTTCTTCCGAAGGAATTGAGAATTGTGTTTATGCTCCAAAAGCCAACGGTATAAAAATCGTCGGTCAACTTCTGGCGGTTCAAAAGGAAAAAGAAGGAGAAATCAAATATAATTCTTGTATATCTTTAACATTCGGTAATGTAGATGTAGCCGAAGCGTATGATCCGCAAATTCGCAGTAAAATGAGTGATATTTATTGTTTGGAAGAAAAACTCGATCTTGTTTATACGGTTTTAGTAGAAAAAACGTATGATTTGGAAGAGGGAGAAGACAAAGACGAAGTTATAGACCAAGAAGATAGATTGAATGAAATTCGTAATACGATATTAGATTCATTGAATGTATCATCTACGGGGAAAGATTGTTTAAGTGAGGCATTACAAGAAGTATTGAAGAATCAATAGTTTTCTAATATATGGAGAGTGATTCTATGGGGTTAATGGTTTATAATTCATTAACCAATGAATTGGAGGAATTTCAACCGATTCATGGGAATAAAGTAAATATGTATGTATGTGGACCTACGGTTTATAATCATATTCATTTTGGAAATGCCAGACCAGTTATTTTTTATGATATGGTTAAGCGATATTTAACGTTTTTGGGATATGATGTTCAATATGCTTCCAATATTACGGATATTGATGATAAAATTATTAAAAAGGCAATAGAAGAGCATAAGACGGAAAAAGAAGTAGCGAATTTTTATGAAAATGCCTTTTATAAGGCAATAGAAAAGGTTGGAAGTAAAAAAGCCGATCTTATTCCTCACGCTACCGATTATATTTATGAAATGATTGAATTTATTCAACAGTTAATGAATAAAGGATATGCGTATGAAGTGGACGGAGATGTTTATTTTCGTGTTTCGAAAATTGCCGATTATGGTTGTTTATCCAATCAAGTCAGTGAAGAGTTGAATCAAGGTGCGAGAATTTCTGTGAATCAACAAAAAGAAAATCCATTGGATTTTACTTTATGGAAAAAGACAAATGAGGGAATCCAATGGGATTCTCCGTTTGGAAAAGGGCGGCCGGGTTGGCATACAGAATGTGTTGTGATGAATCATAAATTATTTCAAGGACAGATAGATATTCATGGTGGTGGTATGGATTTGAAATTCCCACATCATGAAAATGAAATTGCTCAATGTGAAGCCCTATATCACCATCATTTGGCGAAATATTGGATTCATGTCGGAAGATTGGATCTTGAAGGAACGAAAATGAGTAAATCGCTGGGGAATGTATTGTATGTAAAAGATTTAGATTCTTCGGTTGATGGTATGATTTTGAGGGCGTTGATTTTATTTTCTCCGTATCGAAGTATTATTGCGTATAGTGAGGAATTAAGATTACAATATAAGAAAGAATATGAAAAGTGGCAAAGAGCGTATAAACAGGCTTTGTATGAATTGCAATACCGAGATATAACGAATACGGAAAATAATGAAGAATATATTGCGGAATTTATAGAGGCAATGAATCAAGATTTTAATGTACAAAATGTTTTGACTTTAATTCATCGTATAGTGAGAGATATGAATATCGTATTGAGAGAGAATAAATGGAATGAATTGAGTAAAGCATTCAATAGTTTAAAAACCATTTTAGATGTTTTGGGCATCTCTTTGTTTATTGAAAAGATGACGGAAGAACAACTGGACATTTATAAAAAATGGTCTAAAGCGAGAAAAGAAAAACAGTATGAAGAAGCAGATAAATATCGCCGAATATTAGTAGAAAATCATATTATATAGCATTTTCTATTGAAAAACGGAGAAAGGAGAACCCTTATGACCAAAAATTCAAATTTTGAAAATTTGACGGAAGAAGAATTGGCTGAACTTTTAAAACAGGATAAGGAAGATATGACTGCCGATGAAACGGACGAAGATGAGGAAGTAGATTCTGAAGATGCGGTTGTTTATGAGGATCAAGAAGAAAAATTCGATATGAATGAAACGAATTCTTCCGAACAAAATAAATCCATTATTCGGGAAGAGATAGAAGTTCAATCTTTAAAAGAACAAAAACGTCAAGAAAAAGAGAAAAAGTCAGAAGAAAAAAAGTTGGCAAAAGCCAAAGATAAAATGATAAAAGAACATCGTAAGGCAATTGCGAAAAATCCGGAGAAATTAATTCGGTATGACACAGATCCTCAAATGGGATTATCTCAAGAAATCGTCGATAAGAGAATATTGGATAATTTGGTAAATGATGCAAGGGGTAGAAGTTCTAAATCTATTCCCAAGATTTTCTTTTCGAATATCGTAACTTTCTTTAATATTTTGACTTTTGCGATTGCGGGAGTGTTGATTTCGGTAAAAGCCTTTACGGACTTGGTATTTTTATTGATTGTAACTGCCAATATTATCATTGGTATTATACAAGAAATTCGAGCGAAGAAAACAATCGATCGTCTTTCTTTGATATCCGCTCCGACGGCTATTGTTCGACGGGCTGGAATCAATCACGAGGTTGCCGTACATGAGGTTGTGTTGGACGATTTGTTGTTGTTGGAGAGCGGAAAACAGATTTGTGCCGATGCTATTGTGGTTGACGGGCAAGTGGAAGTGAATGAATCTTTGTTGACCGGTGAAAGCGATGCTATTGTGAAAAGGGTCGGAGATACGTTATATTCCGGATCGTTTGTCGTATCGGGGAAATGTTGTGCAAGAGTAGATAAAATAGGAAAAGATAACTATATTGAACAGTTGACTTCACAGGCAAAACAATATAAGAAACCGAAATCCGATTTAATGATTTCTTTGAAATGGATTATTCGTGTTATGGCGGTCTTGATTATACCAATCGGTATATTGTTGTTTTATATTATGTATTTTGCCAATGATTTGGGATATGTATTTTCTATTCGTAAGACGGCAGGTGCTATGATTGGTATGATTCCTTCGGGATTGTTCTTGATGACATCTATTGCCCTTGCGGTAGGGGTTATACGATTGGCTCAGAGAAATGTTCTTGTCCAAGAATTATATTGTATAGAAATGCTTGCCAGGGTAAATTGTATTTGTTTGGATAAAACGGGAACGATTACAGATGGTACAATGAGTGTAAAGAATGTCATTGATTATAATACGATATATGGTTTGGCAACGAAAAATATTATATCCGCTATGTTAAATGCGTTACAAGACAGCAATTTAACCTCTATGGCTCTACAAGAGAAATTCGGATTGGGAAAAAGAATTAAGCATATTGCCGCTATTCCTTTCAGTTCTCAAAGAAAGTATCAAGCGATTACATTTGATAAATTTGGTACATTTATTTTGGGAGCACCAGAATTTGTTTTAAAAGATAAATTCAATTTAATTAAAAATGATGTCAATAAATATGCGGCTTTGGGATATCGTGTTTTGTGTTTGGCACATCGGGAAGGCGTAATAAAAGACGGTGTATTGCCGGAGAATCCTGTAGAAGTTGTGTCTATGATTTTGATTGAAGATAATATTCGTCCTGACGCAATTAATACGATTAAATACTTTAAAGATTCAGGAGTAGCGGTGCGTGTTATTTCGGGAGATAATCCATTGACTGTATCGAAAATCAGTCAAAGAGCCGGTATTGAACACGCTGACGAATATGTGTCTTTGGATGGCATGTCTGATCAAGATGTAAAAAAGGCGGCTTTAAAATATACGGTGTTTGGTCGTGTTTCTCCTGGTCAAAAGAAATTATTGATTGAAACGTTAAAGGAAAACGGTATGACTGTGGCCATGACCGGTGATGGTGTTAATGATATTTTGGCTTTAAAAGAAGCCGATTGTTCTATTGCCGTGGCATCAGGTAGTGAAGCGGCAAGAAATGTCAGCCATTTGGTGTTATTGGATTCCAATTTTGATTCTATGCCTAAGGTTGTATCTGAAGGTAGAAGAGTTATCAATAATGTTACGTCTGTGGCGTCTTTATTCTTAACTAAAACGATATTTTCTTTATTCTTGGCGATTCAGGCACTTCAGACAGGTAGTTATCCGATTTCAACCAATCAATTAATATTGATCGACACGTTGGCGATTGGGTTACCTTCTTTGTTTTTGGTTATGGAACCGAACAATAATAATGTGGAAGGGAAATTCTTTAAGAATGTCATAAAGAAAGCCCTCCCGGGAGCGATAGTTATTTTATTGATTTCGATTGTTGTATTTTCGTTATCAAAATCGCTGGATTTGGATTCGACAAGTTTATCTACAATTATTGTTATTGCGGCAACGCATACTTGTTTAATGGTATTATTTAAAACCTGTCGACCATTTAATACATTGCGTAAAGTTTTATGTTCGGTATGTTATACTTTGTTTATATTCTTTATTATGTTTTTGCCGCAATTTTTGGAATTTAGACCGATGTTTTCTTTTGTGGAATATTATTCCGATTCCTATACAACAAAGATTATATCTTCTTATCCAAAGGTAGAAATCAGTAAAGATAATTATTATGTTATCGACGGAATAGTAAGTTCTTACCAAAAGAATCCGAATGAAAGAACAAGTAATATTACGGCTGTAAACAGCGAAGGAAAATATTATTATAAAATAGGAGATACACAATTAGAAACACCGGTAGTTCTTCCTACAATTACTTATGATGAAGCAGGTGGAATATATTTAGGTGGTTATCAAGTAAATAATTTGAAATACCGAGATACCTATCATTTGGAAAAAATAGACGGAGGAGAAGAAAAGAAGATTTCCGATATTATAATAGATAAAGATGGATATGTATGTTTAAAGAATATTGAAAATCCTTCCGCTTCTGCCGAAAAATTAAAAATAACGTTATCCAAAAATAAAACAAATGAATATTATAATCATTATGTAAATTATGGTATGGCTAAAGATACGGAAGTAGATTTAAAAGTTATGCCTACTATTGAGATAAAGGATAATTCTTTGTGGATTAATGGTAGGGACAGCGAATCAAGATTGGTAAACGGAGAAATGGTATCTTTAAGATATCGTGTCAAAGACGCCAATGTCAATTCATTAAATCCTTCTACAGCAGAAATTCGATATGATGCGGGATTGAATATGTATGAGTTATTTATTAATTCCAAACAAGTATATGTCGGTAGCAGTGATAGTGGCGAACCGTATGAGGTTTCTATTCCGGCTTTAACAACGAACGGAACGGATTCCAATGCGTCTTTATCCGGTGCGTTATATGTCAATGCGTTATATACGGAATTTAATATTTTTGAAGTTTACGGAAAGAAAACTGCAAATGAAGATTCTACCGATTATACTTTAACCAAAGACGGAATAGAGATTACATATACTAGATATAATTCCAATCCGACCAATTTTGCTTACCTTGTTGGTGACGAAAGTAAAGATACATATATATTTGATGGGATTGAAAACGGATTTTCCAATTATATAGACAAAGAAGGAAATCCTATTCAAACCAATACGGGAATTCATAGACTAACAGTTGTCCCAAACACATCAAATTACAGAATGACTGCGAATTATGTAGATTCTCCGTCAACATCACTTTCTTATTATCCATCTAATTTGTCGACAGATAAAGAAACGAGATCTGGTGTGTCTATTGCGGAATCCTCTTTATGCCCGACAATCGATACGACGACAAGTGGAAATTATATTATCAATGGATATTATACGGAATTCGTATCTTTAAATCGGAATTTGAATCCGAAAGTTGACGATAATAATAATTTGGTTTTAGGTGGAGTTGTTACCGATTATAAGATATCCAATGAGGATATTATTGTTCAAAATGGTGGAATTGTTCAACCATTGAGTGTAAGTAGTAAGGTATTCTTATTGATGTTGTGTTTGATTGCCGCTCCGTTAATGAAGATTTTACAAGGATTGGTTCCTTGGTGTATAAAACAAGTTAAATTAATACAAAAGTTATTATCTAGATTTTAAAATAAATAATAAATTAATAAAGGTAAATCTTTTTAAGGATTTATCTTTTTTAATTAGCTGACATGTGGTATAATTCGATTGAAAACACAACGAGGAACGATATGATAAGACTATATGGTAAAAATTGTATTAATGAAGCAATTCGTGCGAAAGCCCCACTTTTAAAAATATATACCACCAAAGAAAATGAAAAAAAAGATAAGGATTTTTCGGATAAAATAAGAAATCTCCATATAGAACACGAAGTGATTTCTAAAGCAGAAATGGATAAATTATTCGGTTCTATGCATCAAGGATATGGTGCAATACGAGAAGACTATAAATTATATTCGGAAGATGATTTACAACAAATAGGGTATGAGTCGACTAGAATTTTAATTTTAGACGGAATAATGGATCCACATAATTTGGGTGCGATTATTCGAAGTGTTGATGCGTTTGGGTTTGATTGTATTTTGTTGCCCAAAAATAGAAGTTGTGGGATTACCGAAACGGTTGTTCGTGTTTCTACGGGTGCGATTGAATATGTCAAAATAATGGTTGTCAATAGTTTGCTTACTTGTATAAAAGAGTTAAAAAACGCGGGTTTTTGGATATGTGGAACGGACGCATCGGCAACATTAGAAGCGAATGCGGTGGATAAGAGTTTAAATTTGGCGGTTATTATAGGTTCGGAAGGATTTGGTATGAGCCGAACATTGGTAAAAGAAAGTGATTATTTGATTCGCATTCCTATGGTAGGACATGTGAATAGTTTGAATGCTTCCGTAAGTTGTGGAATTGTATTAAAAGAGTTTATGAAAAAAGGAGAATAAAATGTTTGTCAACTACAATGATTTTGAATTGATTTATTTAATTCAAGAAGGTAGTGAGCAAGCACTCAATTTGATGTATCATAAATATTTACATTGGATTGTTATTAAGGCTAAAAATATATTTCCTTATAATGATAAATGTAGAGATTTAATTCAAGAAGGCCGAATTTTATTTTTTAATTGTGTAAAAAAATATAATTCCGATTTGGGAAGTTTCTTTACGTTTTTTACGGTTTGTTTGGAAAGAAGATATAATCATCTATTAAAAGATAAATATTATGAAAGAAATGTCATTTATTTTAATGAGAAAAAACATTTTTACAATTCTAACATAAAACATACAAGACTTTTTTCTTTTAAAAATGATATAGATACTTTACTTTATGAACAGTGTATAATGAGTGGTATGTCTATAAAATCACTTTGTGAATTATATAATTTGGATTATTTTTCGGTATATCATCGCTTTCAACGATTGAAAGAATTTATTAAAAAATTCTATTGACTATTCGGGGATTCTGTTTTAAAATATTCATAAACCCCAAAAGGTTTTTTATTTTTGGACTTAAAGGAGTTGAGGATATTGCGAAAGAAGATTACTTTGATTTGTGAAGAATGTCTGAATCGGAATTACACGACAAGTAAAAATCCTCAAAAAAACACAGAGCGTTTGGTGTTGAAAAAATATTGTTCGTATTGTCGAAAATATACTATTCATAAAGAAACAAAATAAGGAGGACACTATGGAAGACGAAAAGAAACCATTAGAAGAAGTACCTACAGAAGAAAAGGAAGAATTAAAGACAGAAGATGTAGAACCGCAACCGGAAGAAACACCTGTTGAAAAGACGGAAGAGCCGATTGTTCCTAAAAAAACAAAGGAAGAAGTTGCTCAAAAGATTAAAAAGCAAATTGCCAAGAATAAAGAAAAGTTTGAAGGTAAATCCAGAATTATGGAATACTTGAAGACAGAACATAAATGGGAAAATTATTTATTTTTGGTTGTGTCTATCATCACTTTGTTGTTGGGTGTTTTGATGCTTACGGACGCTTTGATTGTTAAAGAGAATTTCCCTTTGATTGGAAAATATCCTGATGTATTTGCGTGGATTTTGGTTGTTGTAGCCGGAATAGGTACGATTTATGCGTTGTATCCGTTCTTTAAGCCTGCTATCCCTGAATTTAAGAAGATTACTTGGTTGACTTGGCCTAAATTCTTGGGAAATGCGACACGTGTTTTATTGTTTTTGGTGATATTCACATTGTTATTCTTATTGTATGATGCGTTTATCACGCAGATACTGGCTAGAATTTTTTCCTAAGGAGAGGGTTTTATGAAAAGATGGTATGTCGCAACAACATATTCCGGATTTGAAAATTCTGTTAAACAGGATTTGGAACGCCGTATGGAATCTATGAATATGACAGATAAAATCTATCAAGTTCTTGTTCCGGAAGAAGTTGTGGAAGTTACAGATAAAAAAGGGAAGAAAAAACAAAAAGTAACCAAGATGTTTCCGGGATATGTTTTCGTCGAGATGGAAGTAGATAAGGAAATGGACGAAAAGGCGTGGTTTATGGTTCGTAATACGCCGAAGGTTACTGGATTTTTGGGTTCTTCCGGTGGAGGAACAAAACCGGTTCCGATTCCTAAAGATGAAATGAATGAAATTTTAAGAAAATTGGGAATGATTTCAAAGCCGAAATTTGAAGTAGAAGTTGGAGATAAGGTTCAAATTATCGAAGGATCTTTTATTGGTTTTCATGGAGAAGTTTCTATGATCAATGAGGAAAAAGAAATCGTTACAATTTTAGTAGAAATGTTTGGTGGTCGTTCTACACCGATGGAATTCAAGTTTCATCAAGTTAAAAAAGTTTAAAAAACGAAAGAACGTTAATTATAAAGCTAAATTCCGCTGTAATTTTGACTAAGGAATTTAGCTTTATTAAAATATCTTCTTCCAAATGAGAAGAAGGTGTGGTATAATGGAGATGGGTAAAAAAAAGCGAAAAAAATACTATCTATGATTGGGCTAAAATCGTTTTGTAAATTTAAATTTCGCTACTTAAGTGAGAAGGTTAAGTTATACCCAAAATAGCTAGATGCTAAAAAATTATTTTTTTAAAAGCTCAGTTGATAAGACAACTGAATTGGCATTAATTAAAGAAATGCCAAGCCTGTCCAAGATGACAGGACCAAAGAAAGCACGGAATAATTCAAATGGAGTTGAAAAATCTGTGCTTTTTCTTTTCTTAAGATTAAATTTTGCTTTTTTTCTTTTTCAAGACTCTTTTTAAAAGTTACAACCTTTGTCAGCGGAATTTATTTTTATAATTAATTATATAATTATAAATGAATAAAAGTTTTTAAAAATTATTGAAACAATATAGTTTTTTTTATATAATAATGAAGTAAATGAATTTAATTTGAAAGGTTGTGTAAATATGGGAAGAGCCCATGAAGTTCGTGCAGCGTCCATGGCAAAAACGGCTGCGATGAAATCGTCTAAATATGCAAAATGGGGAAAGGAAATTTTTCAAGCGGCTAAAGCCGGTGTTCCCGATCCGGAAATGAATCAAGGATTAAAAAGAACGATAGAAAGAGCGAAAAAGGATCAATGTCCCGCTGATGTTATAAAACGTGCGATTGCGAAGGCGCAAGGGGTTGCTTCCGGTGCTTCGAAGGAAAAGGTTTATGAAGGATATGGTTCCGGAAATGTAGCGGTTATTGTAGAGTGTTTGACCGATAATGATAATAGAACGTTTACGGAAGTTCGTACGGCATTCAATAAAACAGGTGGAACATTGGGATCATCTGTAAGTTATATGTTCAATCGAAAAGCCGAATTTGTGTTTGAGGGAATGTCTGAAGATGAAGCAATGGAAGCGATGATGGCAGGAGATTGTGATTTTGAAGATATGCATACCGATGAGGACGGGTTTGTAACGATTTATGCTCAAGCCGGAGATTTTGAGGCAATTAAAAATGCGTTGTTAACTGCCAAACCGGATATGGAATTTGAAGAATGTGGGGTTAATTTAATTCCGACGACGTATGTGGATTTAGATGCGGACCATGAGGCCAAGTTTAAAAGATTATTGGCCTTGTTGAGAGAATATGATGATGTTCAAGAAATCTATCATAACGCAAATATCACAGAAGATGAGGAAGAATAAAAATTGAAAGAAGCCGTAAAGGCTTTTTTCCTTTTTGTAATTAGAGGTATGGTATGAAAGTAATCATTGAGGAAGAACAGTTTAATAGAACTTTAAAAAGAATGACTCATGAAATTATTGAAAGAAATAACGATTTATCCCAAATTGTATTGGTGGGAATTGAAAAGAAAGGAACACCAATTGCGCTGGAAATTCAAAAATTAATAGCGATGTTCGAAAATATTATTGTTCCGGTGGAAGTAATTAACATCGGATCGCATAGAGATGATCATAAAAAAATCGATAATGTGGAAATTCGGTTTGAAACGGATATTCAAAATAAAATTATCGTTTTGGTTGATGATGTATTATATACCGGTCGTTCTGTTCGGGCAGCAATGGATGCGATTATGGATGTAGGAAGACCTTCTAAAATCGAACTTGCTGTTTTTGTGGATCGTGGGCATCGAGAACTTCCGATTCGGGCGGATTTTATCGGTAAAAATATTCCTACCGGAAGAGAAGAAAAGGTAATATGTGATTTCGAAAAAAGAGAGGTTATTTTAAAATAATTCGGTAAACGTTTACAAGCTATTTTAAATGGAATATACCCTTTGGGTATGATATGATAAATGTATATAATAGAAATACAAGTGATTTTCTGTGGAAAACAAGGAGGAAATATATGTTAAGTGATTTGGAAATAGCACAACAGGCAGAAATGGAACCTATTACGAAGATTGCCGAAAAACTCGGACTGAAAGAAGAAGATTTGGAATTATATGGAAAATATAAAGCGAAACTTCATTTGGATTCTGTAAAATCAAAGAAAGACGGGAAGGTAATTTTAGTTACTGCTATAAATCCCACTCCTGCAGGAGAAGGAAAATCGACAACTACGATTGGATTATGTGATGCGATAAATCGATTGGGGAAAAAGGCCATGGTGGCATTGAGAGAGCCGAGTTTCGGTCCTGTTATGGGTGTGAAAGGTGGAGCGGCAGGTGGAGGATATGCACAAGTTGTTCCTATGGAAGACATCAACTTACATTTTACCGGCGATTTGCATGCCATAACTACCGCCAATAATGCGATTGCGGCGATGTTGGATAATCATATTTATCAAGGAAATGAATTGCATATCGATCCAACAAGAATCATTTGGCATAGATGCTTGGATATGAACGATCGGGCTTTAAGAGGGACGATTGTCGGTTTGGGTGGTTCTACCAATGGTGTTCCGAGAGAAGATCATTTTGATATAACTGTCGCTTCAGAGATTATGGCGGTAATGTGTTTATCGGCTTCTTTGGAAGATTTTAAGAAAAGAGTAAGTCGGATTGTGGTCGCATATACATATGATAAAAAACCGGTAACTGTAGAGGATTTACATGCTGCCGGAGCAATCACTTTGATTATGAAAGATGCATTAATGCCGAATTTGGTTCAAACTTTGGAACATACTCCTGCTTTAATTCATGGTGGTCCTTTTGCGAATATCGCTCATGGCTGTAATTCTATTTTGGCTACAAAAACCGCAATGAAATTGGCAGATTATGTTGTAACAGAGGCAGGATTCGGTGCCGATTTGGGAGCGGAAAAGTTTTTAGATATAAAATGCCGTACCGCAAATATCAAACCATCTGCCGTAGTAATTGTAGCGACGATTCGGGCATTGAAAATGCATGGTGGAGTTGCCAAAGAAGATTTAAAAGAAGAGAATGTTTCCGCTTTGTTAAAAGGGGTAGAAAATCTTGAAAAACATATAGAAAATATTCAAAAATTCCATTTACCATATGTGGTTGCTATTAATCGTTTCTATACGGATACAGAAGAAGAGATAAAAGCGTTGGAAAATTGGGCAAAAGAACATGGACATGAGATTGCTTTATCGGAAGTATTTACGAAAGGCAGTGAAGGTGGCGTGGAGTTGGCTCAAAAAGTTTTAGAGAAAATCGATCAAGAAGATGGCATAGAAACATTCCAATATTTATATGATGTAGAGGATACGTTAAAAAATAAAATAACAACGATTTGTAAAGAAATTTATGGTGCTGATGGAGTGGAATTTTCTACGCAAGCGAAGAATCAAATGGCCGCTTTTAAAAGAAATGGTTGGGATAAATTGCCGATTTGTATGGCAAAAACACAGTATTCTTTTTCCGATAATCCGAAATTATTGGGAAGACCGAAGGATTTTACAGTAACGATTCGGGAGTTAAAACCATCTATCGGTGCGGGATTTATTGTTGTTTTAACTGGAGATATAATGACAATGCCGGGTTTGCCGAAAGAACCGGCAGCCAATAAAATGGATATTGTTGACGGTAAAACGGTAGGATTATTTTAGAATGGAGGACGAAAAATGGAATTTGTAACAGGACAGCGACAAGTAATTATTAATTTTTCCGAGAAGTTTTGTAAAACGGAAGTAGAAGTTTTGGATTCGGCTTGTTTTAAAGAGGTTTGGAAAAAGTATTTGAAGAATATTTATAATAAAGAAAAAAAGAATGCTTTACAAGTTTTAGCAATTTTTCCAGACCCGGTTACGGACTTTATTAAACTTTTTAAACTTTTATTAAATTTTAAAATCGAAGAAATTAAATTGATAAATCCGTTCTATAAAATGGTTTTGGATAAGGCAGATGAGGTCTATAATTTAGTTGAGAATTTCTATGATTATTGGCGGAAACTAGAGCGATATGCAGTTTTGTTTTCCAAAAACAATATCGATGGAGTGGAATCTTCTAGTTTTATTGTTGCCCAAAGTCAATTTAATAGTGTTATATTAAAATTATATCGGACAATTTGCGAGAAGGTTTTCGGTTCTAAATTTTCTATTTACCGACAATTACCTGCTGGTGTCAATGCGGCACTTATGATTTCGAAACATACTTGGATGGATAAAGAATCTCCGTATGCGTTTTTGGCGAAAAGCGAAGCGATTGAACAAATTTTGATTCGTCCGCCATTCATATCTTATTCTAAAAAGAATAAAAGAACGGGAATATATCAAGAGGTTTATGAAAATCCGATTTATCGGTTTAAGGATAAATTTAAAGCAACGGAATATTATTGTTATTCCGCAAGAGTGGGATCCGCACTTACTTATGTATATTTTCATAGAGATTATTTGGCTCATGGAATTACGCTTTGTAATTTGTTTGAATTTGTACCATTGAGTGCTTGTTCAGGTATGAAACCGGATTGTATCTATATTTTCGGAGCGGATATAGAAGGAGATTCTGTATTTTATCATGATAAAGAAAATGATATTTATGTAGGAGTTGCCCCACATAACGATACGATTGATTATTTTGGATATATGAAGAAAATGTTATTAACTCTATATAATGTCAAGATGATCGAACAAGGGTGTTTACCACTTCATGGGGCTTGTGTTCATATCACAATGAAGAGTGGCAAAACCAAAAATATCGTTATTATTGGGGATTCCGGTGCAGGAAAGAGTGAATCGTTGGAGGCTTTATCTTCTGTTGCGGGAAATACTATTTCTTCACAACTTACTATATTTGACGATATGGGAACGTTTAAGTTGGAGGATAATAAAATAAAGGCTTACGGAACGGAAATTGGAGCGTTTGTTCGATTGGACGATATGACATCCGGATATGCATATAAAGAAATGGATCGAGCCATTTTTATGAATCCCGATAAAGTAAATTCTCGTTTGGTAATCCCTGTTGCGACATACCCACAGATAATGAAGGGGTATGAAATAGATATGGTTCTTTATGCCAATAATTATGAAGATACCAATGAAGAAATTCATTTCTTCGAGAATAAGGACGAAGCGGAAAAGGTATTTATTCGAGGAGCGAGAAAAGCAAAAGGTACGACACAGGAAATCGGTCTTGTGGAATCTTTCTTTGCCAATCCGTTCGGACCGGTTCAAAGGGAAGAACAAACTCGTAAAATCATCGATATCTTCTTTACTAAATTGTTTGATGACGGCATTTTGGTTGGAGAATTGCATACAAAATTGGCGATTCCGGGTATGGAACATAGTGGACCGGCAGCGGCGGCGGAAAAATTATTTGAATTATTAGGAGAATAAGTATGATAAAAGTCGGAGTGATTATGGGATCCGCTTCGGATTATGAAGTTATAGTTGATGCTTGTAAAGTGTTAGACGAATTCGGAGTGGAGTATGAGAAAAAGATTGTTAGTGCTCATCGAACACCGGATTTTATGGTTGAATATGCTCATACCGCTAAAGAAAGAGGAATAGAAGTGATTATTGCAGGAGCGGGAGGGGCAGCCCATCTTCCTGGTATGGTAGCGGCAATGACGACACTTCCGGTAATCGGCGTGCCGGTAAAATCGAGAGCGCTAAATGGGTTGGATTCTTTATTATCTATCGTTCAAATGCCGGCGGGAATCCCTGTTTTGACCGTGGCAATCAACGGGGCAAAAAACGCAGGATTATCTGCTGTATCTATTTTGGCTTTGCAGGATAAGAAATTAGGTATGAAATTGGAAGAATACAGAAAGAATCAAACGGAAACAGTTTTAAAGACGAATTTATAAGAGAGTATGAAATACTATTGTTTGTTTTATACAAATGATAGTATTTTTTATATCCATAAATCATTTTATTTATAAAATGTTCAGATTGTTGACAAATCCTTAGTTTTTTTGAAATGAAACTAAGGGTTTGTCTTTTTTATG
>CANQDJ010000022.1 GCA_947592005.1 uncultured Anaeroplasma sp. | reverse complement strand
CAGAAAATCAAATTAAAAATATGCTTAATAATCATTAAGTAGAGGTAAAGTATGGAATGAATAAATTTCCATACTTTATTATATTTTTAAAATTATAAAGGACTATGAAACTTTTTAATGTAGGTTTTTCACGACCTCATTTTATATAGTATATAAGATATTTTTTGAATAAATGAAACTGATAAAATCAAAGAGATGTTTATCCCATGTAGCTTCATTATGTTGCCCTTGTAAATCGACAAGAAGTCTAGTATTTGTTTTATTCTTTTTTAAGTATTCGTATAGAGTAAGAGAAGAAGTATAGTATTGGTTTATATCTTGGAAAGTATCTGATGTTTCATATCTTCCGACATATAAGAATATATTTTTATCTTTCATAGAATGAGCATCTAAAAAAGAATAGAAATGATTTTCAAATAGGAAAGAAGCGGTAGAGAAAGCCCCAATATAAGAAAAGATTTCAGGATAAGATATCCCTAAAACCAATGCGGTAACTGCCGCTAGAGAAGAACCATATATAAAGCGGTTTTTTGTAGTTTTATATTTTTTATCTATAAATGGTACAATAGTATGGACTATATCTTCACAAAGAGCATGACATACATTTATATCGTTATTTTTATTATAAATACGGGTTGGATTTTCCATCGGGAAAGGGCTATATTCATTCATTCTTCCCAAATCCGAACCACTGTTGTATATGGCGACACCCAGGATATGTTTTTGTAGGTGGGTTGAAGTATGGTGGAAGGTTTCGGTTGCTCGAATGGATCTACCGAATGCCGATAAAGAGTCTTTGAATGCATTTTGCCCGTCTAAGAGATACATAGTATCCAAGACGAGGGATTCTTTATTCGACGGAGAGGAAACCGCCAATCGGATTTCTCTTTTGGATTTGGGTAAATAAAGGTTAAAAAATTCTATCATAGTGCTTCACCGTTTTTTATTATACCATTAAGTTGTAAGAAATGTTATAGGTAATCTTAAATTATATAAGAAAAGAGGAATAGAATGCGAGAAATCAAGATAAAAGGAATTTATAAGCATTTTAAAGGGAATTATTATTTGGTAGAAGACATTGCTTTGGATTCTGAAACAAAGGAAAAATATGTGGTTTATCGAAGATTATATGGAGATTGTGGGTTATGGATTCGTCCACTGGATATGTTTTTGAGTGAAGTGGATCATCAAAAATATCCGGAAGTTGAACAAAAATATCGGTTTGAATTACAAGAAATTAACCAAAAATGATATTATTTTCAAAGATTCGCATAATATTTTATAAGGTGATAATTTGAAAAAAGTATATATTATCGTATCGTTATTGATATGTGTATTTTCTTTTTTGATTTCTATTCGAGCTGATAGTAAAAAATTCGGAATTATTATCGATCCCGGTCATGGTGGAAGAGATGGTGGGGCTACGGTAAATGGGATTGTTGAGGCAGAAGTGAATTTGGCGGTTGCCGAAGAATTGAAGAAGGTTTATGAAGAAAAAGGATATATAGTAGATATGACTCGAACGGAAAATGTGGATTTATGTGAAAATACTTTTGTTAAACGAGAAGATATGAATCGCAGAGTGAAAAAAATCAATTCGGGGAATTATGTTTTTTGTATATCTATTCATCAAAATACATATTCCGATTCTAAGTATAAAGGGGCACAGGTTTTTTATAATGAGAAGAATCATTCTTTGAATAAAGAACTTGCCGAAGGCGTTCAATTTTCTTTGCGAACGTATTTAAAAAACACGACAAGAACGGTGGTAAATCGAAATAATATTTATCTTTTGAATAAGGTAACTATACCAATTATTATTGTCGAATGCGGATTTTTGACGAATGTAGAGGAAGCCCATCAGTTGATAAGTTCGGATTATCAAAAAAAGTTGGCATATAGTATTTATTATGGAAGTCGTTGTATATTGGATAAATCGTTATTCTAAAAAAGAATAGGGGATTTGAAAGTTTTCACCAAATTTGTTAATATACTTGAAATTATTATAATTTTAAGTATAATATTAGATAAATGATACGAGAGGTGATAGAATGCAGAAATTTGTAAACCGTAAAGTCGAATTAGAAACGCTGGAAAAGCAGTATAATTCAAGCGCTTCGTCATTAGTGATTGTTTACGGAAGAAGGCGAGTCGGCAAGACTGCACTATTAACTGAGTTTTTGAAGTTACATACAGATTCGATATATTTTCTTGCTACTGAAGAATCCGAACTGCAAAATTTGAATTATTTCAAAGCACAAGTTGCTGATTTCACAGGCAATGAATTGCTTCGATCTGCTACGGTGGATTGGTATATTGTTTTCAAAACCCTTGTTGGCTACAGAACGAAAACGAAAAAGGTTGTTGTGATTGATGAGTTTCAATACATTGGACAGTCGAATTCTGCATTTCCTTCTATACTACAAAAGATTTGGGACACAATTTTAAAAGATGCAAATATAATGCTTGTTTTGTGTGGTTCGCTTGTATCGCTTATGAAATCACAGACGCTCGATTATAGTAGCCCGTTATATGGTAGAAGGACGGCACAAATAAAACTGAAACAAGTTCCGTTTAAGCACTACCGGGAGTTTTACGAAGGAAAGAGCGATAATGAATTATTGCCTTTTTATGCGGTAACAGGCGGAGTTCCGAAGTATATTGAAACTTTTCAAGGATATGATGACATATATTCGGCAATAAGTGAAAATATTTTGAATCCCCAAAGTTTCCTGTATGAGGAACCGTATTTTCTACTTCAAAAAGAAGTAAGCGAAATTGGTAGTTATTTTTCACTTATAAAGGCTATCGCAATGGGAAATCATAAACTTTCAGAAATAGCCGGGAATTTGGGAGTAAAGCAGACGAACTTAACAAAGTATCTCAAAGTGTTGATGGACTTGAATCTCGTGGAACGTGAGGTTCCTGTCACAGAAACCGCACCCGAAAAGAGCAAGAGTGGATTGTATCGTCTCACGGACAACTTTATAGCATTTTGGTTTAAGTTTGTGTATCCATATAGAGCATATCTCGAAAAAGGCGAAAAGGAGTATGTTCTTGCCCAAATAAAAAAAGGTTTCGTTCAAAATTTTGCCTCATTTGTTTACGAGGACGTTTGCAGAGAGAGGCTATGGGAACTTTCCGCTTTGAACACATGGGATTTTCAATTCGATAAAGTCGGTAGATATTGGGGTGCAAAGACGGGAGAAGTCGATATCGTTGCGATAGATAGCGTTGGAAAAAACCTAATAGTAGGTGAATGCAAATATTCCACTGTTCCAAAAGGACTTTCTGTTTTGCACGATTTGCAAGCAAAAGCCAGTGTGTTAGCACAACTAATCGGTGCCACCTCTATTTATTATATTATATTTAACGTATCGGGTTTTACCCAAGGATTGTTGGAAGAAGAAGAACGAAATCATGCGGTCCTTTTATGTGACTGCATATAAAAACCACTGAATATTCTACTCTGCTATTGATAAAACCGTATTTGATGGAAGTCGTTGTATATTGAAATCTTTATTCTAAAAAAGAAAAGAATATGGTATAATGGATATATAAGAAAAGGAGAACGGGAATGGAACAGAGAAAGATAAAAGAACAATCGGTATCTCTTTTGGGCATGGGGTGTATGCGGTTGCCTGTGGATAATCAAACGGGAGAAATCGATGAAGTTTTGACAGAAAAAATGGTAGACTTGGCTTTCGAAAAGGGAATTACATATTATGATACGGCTTATCCGTATCATAGTGGGAAAAGTGAGATTGTTATCGGTAAGATTTTAAAGAAATATCCGAGAAATCAGTTTTGTTTGGCAGATAAACTTCCGATATGGGAATGTAATTCTTTGGAAGATGTAAAGAATCTTTTTAATGAACAATTAAAAAAATGTCAAGTGGAATATTTTGATTTTTATTTATGTCATGCGATGAATAAAGAACGATATGATATATATAAGAAATGGAATGTATTCGAGTATTTAAAAGGATTAAGACAAGAGGGTAAGATTCGCCATTTGGGTTTTTCTTTTCATGATGCCCCCCAAAATATTATTCCTATTGCTGAAGAATTGAATTGGGATTTTGCCCAAATTCAAATGAATTATTTAGATTATGAAATGCAAGATGCCAAACAACAGTATGAAGCGTTGACACAACAAGGAATTTCGGTTGTGGTTATGGAACCGGTAAGAGGGGGATTGCTTGCCAATGTATGTGAACCAGCCCAACATCTTTTTAAAGAAAAAAGACCGGATCGGTCTATTGCTTCATGGGCGTTGCGGTTTGTTGCGGCTTTTCCCAATGTTAAGGTTATATTGTCTGGTATGTCTAATTTGGAACAGGTAAAGGATAATATTCATACGTTTGAGGAATATGAGCCATTGACGGAAGAAGATAAAAAATGTATTGATTTGGCTAAAAAATATATTTTGGGGAATGATTTTATTCCTTGTACGGGCTGTCGGTATTGTATGCCTTGTTCGTTTAAGGTAGATATTCCGAAAGTATTTAAGATTTATAATATGTATGGAATTCATAAGGATTTAGATAAATTTAAAAAAGATATGGAATCTTTAGAACAAACGCACTTACCGAAGAATTGTCGTAGGTGTAAGAAGTGTTTAAAACAATGTCCACAACATATTGATATTCCAACGCAGTTGGATAAGATCAATCATTTAATGTAGGTTTGTCATAATCATCTTATATAGGCAAAAAGGTCGTTTTTGACCTTTTTGTTTTCTTTTGTTTTTATTGTAAGCAAGTATAGAAGTAAAAAAACAAAAAAGCCCAAAAATGGACTTTTTATGTTTTTTACTGTCTACCGGTTGTAGAATTCGACAATCAGTTGTTCTTTGATTTCCGGTAAGAATTCATCTCTTTCCGGTAAACGAACATATGAACCTACCATTGTTGTTTCATCATAAGAAACGTATTCCGGACGAGCAATCTTGGCTTCCAATGCCGCTTGAACAATAACCAACTTTTTGGAAGTTTCTTTTAAAGAAATCGTTTGACCCGGCTTTACACGATAAGAAGGTATATCTACCTTTTTACCATCTACCACGATATGACCATGGCTGACTAATTGACGGGCTTGTGGTCTTGTGCTGGCAAATCCCAAACGATAAACCAAGTTGTCTAAACGGCTTTCCAATAATTTTAAGAAGTTGACACCGGTATTTCCGGACAACTTTGCTGCTTCATTGAATGTTTTAACAAATTGCTTTTCGGATACTCCGTAGGTGAATCTAACCTTTTGTTTTTCTTGTAATTGGGTGCCATATTCTTTTAATTTAGAACGTTTTGCACCATGTTGACCTGGAGCGTATTTTCTTCTGACTAATTCTTTTCCTGTTTCACTGATGGAATAGTTTAGTCTACGAGATACTTTCCAACTTGAACCTGTAAATCTTGACATATTTTTCCTCCTATTATTTTCGGAGTAAAGTATTTTGGTTTAGATGTATAGAAATATCTTAAATGAAATGTTCACCATGAAAGCAGCGAAGGTTACTATTTAAACATATAATATGCTTTAAGATATAATTCTATAAATTTAAACCGCTGCCTTTTACCCACGCTTGTTTATTATAACAAATAGACCAATGCGTGTCAATTATTTTTTGCTAAAAACAGTGCTTTTTCTATAATTGTTACCACTTGGATTAAATTTTGTTTATCCCATTCGGTAAATCGATTTATGTAAGGGGAATCTATATCCAATAAACCATATAGTTTTCCTTGACTATGAATAGGAATACAGATTTCGCTTTGGGAAGCACTATCGCAAGCGATATGTCCTTTGAAGGTATGAACATTTTCGACGATTATGGGTTTATCTTGACTTGCACAAGTTCCGCAAACGCCTTTGTTTAATGGAATTACGCTACAAGCGACTTTACCTTGAAATGGTCCGAGAAGAAGTTGATTTTCTTTTAATATATAAAATCCTACCCAATTTATTTGTTGAAGATGCATATTCAGTAATGCAGAAGCATTACTTAAAATAGAAATATCATAAAATAGATTTTCTAATAGATAGGGTAATTCTTTTAGAATAGAAGAATAGTCTTGTTTCATTGTATCACCAATCGTATTATATAGGAAATAAGAAATGTTTTCAATTCTTATGTTTTTGATATTTTTTTAATTTAGGTGTTGACTTTTGAAAAATAAAAAGTATAATAAATATAGTTAGTCTTGTCTAACTTTTTTAAAAGCATTAAAGTTAGCATAAACTAACTAAAGGAGTGATTATATGCCTTTAGTCATTGCACCAATGAATCGAGAGTTAAAAATTATTAAGATTTTAGCGGAAGATAAGGTGAAAAAACATTTGGAATCTTTAGGTATTACGGTGAATTCTTTTATTACTGTCTTAAGCCAAAGTAATGGGAATGTAATATGTAAAGTAAAAGAAGGAAGATTGGCGTTAGATAAGAATATCGCCGTTAAAATTGTTGTGGCTTAAAAGGGAGGAATTATTGAATATGAAAATGAAATTGAGTGAACTTCCTGTCGGTGAGAAGGGAGTTATTAAAAATGTTTTAGGAGAAGGGCGAGTCCGTCGAAGAATGTTTGATATGGGAGTAACGCCCGGGGCTGAAGTTTTATTGCGGAAGAAGGCTCCTTTGGGGGATCCTATCGAGATTACGATTCGGGGATATGAATTGACGTTAAGGAAAGTAGAAGCCGAATTGGTTTTATTGGAAACGGAGGTTGCACAATAATGAAACATTTTGCGTTAGCTGGGAATCCGAATTGCGGGAAGACAACGTTATTTAATGCTTTGACGGGATCTACTGCTCATGTAGGGAATTGGCCTGGTGTAACTGTTGATAAGAAAGAGGGGGTATATAAGAAGTGTAAAGAACCGATATCTATTGTGGATTTGCCGGGAATTTATTCTTTATCTCCATATACTCCGGAAGAAATTATTTCAAGGAATTTTATTTTAGACGAGAAACCGGATTGTATTATCAATATAGTCGATGCGACCAATTTGGAAAGAAATTTATATCTTTCCACACAAATTTTGGAAATAGATGTTCCGGTTGTTATTGCCTTGAATATGATTGATTTGATTGAAAAGAATGGGGATTCTTTAGATCCTGCGGCTTTGGAAAGAAAATTGGGTGTTCCTGTGGTTTGTATTTCAGCAGCCAAAGAAGAGAATATTGAGAAGTTAATGGATATTGCGTATAATGAATCGCTAAAAAAGAGAGTCGGAACGACGATTTTGGAAAGTGGTGCGTTATCTCATTTGATTCAAGATTGTAAGGCGGCGTTTACGGGATTGGAAGTAAATAATCCGTTATTTCATTCGATAAAATTGATTGAAAATGATGAAATCGAAGTGCAAAATCATAAGGAATTGGTAAAGATTGTCGAAGAATTTAAGAAAACTTTTTCCGACGATACTTTCGGAAGTGATTTGGAAGCGATTGTGGCTGATGGAAGATATCAATATATTGCCAAGAATTTATCGATTGCCAAGAAAAAGAATAAAGAACAAAGCGAAACGTTGACGACTTCCGATAAAATAGATAAGGTTTTAACGAATCGTTGGGCTGGAATACCAATCTTTTTGGTTATTTTGTTTTTGATATTTCATTTGACCTTTTCCGAAAATTTATTTTATTTTCCCGGGGCAATCTTTCAATCTGCAGGAGTAGAGGCTTGTTTTAAAGGAAGTATGTTTAAAGGACTGTTCTGGACGGAAGCGGGAATTAATTCTCCCGGTGTAATACTATTTAATTTTTTGGATAGTATAACCGGTGGAATTACCGATATGGTCGGTGGCTGGTTGGAATCCGCTCCCGGTTGGGTTTCCGGATTTATATGTGATGGTATATTGGGCGGTGTATTTGCGGTACTGTCTTTTATTCCTCAGATTTTGTTATTGTTTTTGTTTTTCTCTATATTGGAAGATACGGGATATATGGCTCGTGTGGCATTTATATTGGATCGAATTTTCCGTCGATTTGGGTTATCCGGAAGAGCGTTTATGCCTATGATTATGGGTTTTGGTTGTTCTGTTCCGGCTATGATTAATACCAGAACCTTAGCCGACCAAAATGAAAGAACGGCTACTGTACGTGTTATTCCTTTCTTTTCTTGTGGGGCTAAATTGCCGATATTGACGGCGATTGCCGGTGGTATTTGTCAGATTTTTCATTTCCCGAGTGTGGATTTGATTACATATTCTATGTATTTAATCGGTATTTTAACCGCTATTGTGTCTGTGATTGTTATGCGAAATACAACAATGCGTGGTGCGGTTCCACCGTTTATTATGGAACTTCCTACATATCATAGACCGCAATTTAAGGCATTAATGATTCATTTATGGGATAAATTAAAGCATTATGTGAAAAAGGCATTTACCATCATTCTTGTTTCTACTATTTTAATTTGGTTTTTATCGCATTTCGCTTGGAATTGGCGATTCATAGATGATGCCGATATGGATCAATCTATTTTGGCAGGTATCGGGCAGCTATTTACACCGATTTTCACGCCGTTGGGTTTTGGCTTGCAACTAACGTATAAATTCAGTTGGATTTTTGTGGTGGCAGCCATTACGGGATTAATTGCCAAAGAGAATGTTATAGCGACATTCGGAACGTTGGCGGCTTGTATTATCGGAACGATTATTGATGTAGAAGCAGATGGTGGAGATGTTTTAGCGACGGTAACTATGATTGAAGGAACGGGGATTACTTGGCAGGCTTTGATTGCGTTTATTGTATTTAATATGACGACAATTCCTTGTTTTGCCGCTGTTGCGACAGCAAAAGGAGAATTGCCGAAGAAGAAGTTTTGGACAACGATTCTATTTTGGCTTGCTACATCATATTTTGTATCTATGATGATTTATTTGGTTTTTTCTTGGTGGTGGACTTGTTTTATTTTCATTGCGGTTATCGTAGGAGCGGGATTCGCTATACATTATTATAATCGATATAGAGATAATAAGGAGATTGCAAGAATTTAATGGAACCGATTGAAATTATAGTAATTGTGGTTTCTGTGGGTATTGTGGTAGGATATATCGCATCGTATATGTATAAGAGAATAAAAAATAAGCCTACTGGAGAATGTAGTTGTTGTAGTCATAATATGGAAAAGAGTTTTAAAAAAATTTCCAAAGAATTGGAAAAAGAATGTAGAAATCAAAATAAGAATGTTTAGTTTTCCTTTTTTGGATAATCGGTTTGAATTTCAAGCCGATTATTTTTTTATCAATTTATACCGAATAATAATTATGGAAAAAGAATGGTTTTTGAAGTTTTTTTGTTGTTTTTTACATCACTTTTGTTGTTTTTTACAACTCTATTGCATTGCCTTTTCAATGTGTTTAAAATAAGGAAATAAATAGAGGTAAATATGGGTTTTGATGAAAAAATACTAAAACAATTATAATTGCATCGGACATATACTTTCTATAAAATCCATTAAAAAATAAAGGAGAAAATAAAAATGGAAAACTGGAAAAAAGAAACAAATTTAAGTTCAAGTAGTATTGCAGGAGGCACATTAAAAAAACTAAAAACTTTGGCGGATTTCCCTGTTGATTATGAGAATAAGCCTATTGTTTCTCAAGCACTTGATCCCGACAACCAAGAAGGCATTGTTTTACAGGATGTGGAGGGGTTGGAAGAAGAAAAACTAGAGGTACGGCAGTATTTTATTGCTATAGAAGAAGGGATTCCATATGTGATTGTTAAACCGGTTAGTTCTTCTGAAGACGACAATCTTTATTGGATTCTTAGAATCGATTACGAAAAGGACGCATTTTACATGGAGGAAGATGTGGAAATATGTGATATGGTTATCAATGATTTTAAAGATGCGTTGAAATCTCGTTCGGAAGGAAAGGAAATAGAACGTTCGGAATTTATATTAGATTTGTACGATACGGCTATAGACGAAAAGACATGGAAAAAATTTAAAAAGCGTGCTTCACAAGAAGAACTAGCCATTATAGCGATAGGAGCAAAGTATCGTCTTTGTCATAGTCGAATTAAAAATATTATATATGGTTTGGGCATTATTCTTTCTATTGCCTTATTTTGGCCAACGAGGTTTATGTCTTTAATCGCCTATCCTATTTTTGCCATTCTTGCTACTAAGACGATTCGGTATCAAGATACATTTAATCAATCGTATAGTAAACTTTCGCCGGAAAACAAAAAGTTTGTAAATAGATATTATAACAGCAATATATGGCTTCGAATTGTAGATTCTTTATTACGATTCGTTACGATTTGGCTTACTATTCCATATCAAATCATTATGATATTTATAGGTTTTTATGCCCCTAACTTTGTCATTGCGAAGAATGGTGTTCTTGTTTCTATTCCTAAAGGATATGATATTGGTGGTCTTGGTTCAGTCGGTAGCTATTACAAATCTTTTAAATTTATAGATGAAGTTAAAGAAAAAATTGATTTTGATTTTAAGAAGGAAGAATATACATTTGTAAATGATTTTGGTTGTAACCAAACGGTGTATGTCGGTAAAGACGGGAAAACGGCCTATGATAGTTATGGAGAAGTTATAGGAACGGTAGAAAAAAATGGTGTAGAAACGAAATTTATTCCAAAAGACTAAGTCATAGATTTTGTGTTTTTTATAAAGAGGTATTAAAGAAATTAACAATTTTTATATCAAAATTTTTAAAAGAACTTGGAAAAGACGATACACAATATAATAAAAATGAAAAATAACTTGACTGTGATTCGGTTTTAAAGTAAAATATTAGACGGTACATTTTTAAGCAATTATCCACATTGCCCTAAATTATTTTAAATAACTTAGGAGGAAATCAAACATGAAAACTTTCATGGCAAAAAAAGAAACAATGCAACATAGTTGGTACGTTGTAGACGCAAATGGTCTTACGTTAGGTCGTTTGGCTACTGCCGTTGCGACTCTTTTAAGAGGAAAACATAAGCCAACTTATACTCCACATGTAAACTGCGGAGATTATGTTATCGTTATTAACGCTGACAAAATTCAATTAACCGGAAACAAATGGGACGATAAACTTTATCGTAGACATTCCGAATATAGCGGAAGTTTAAAGACGGTAGCGGCTAAGGATGTTATGAAGAAGTATCCGACTCGTATGGTGGAACAAGCCATTTATGGTATGTTGCCACATACCAAACTCGGAGATCAAATGAGAAGGCAGTTATATGTATATGCCGGCAATGAGCATCCGCACGCATCTCAAAAACCGGTAGAATTCGTGGTAAAGGCATAAGGAGGATAGTATGGCAAAAAAGTTAGTTCAATATTTAGGAACCGGTCGTAGAAAAAGTTCTGTTGCTCGGGTGTACTTACGTTCCGGCAAGGGAAACATAACGATCAACGGTCGTAATTTTGAGGATTATATTCCTTCGGCAGCCGTACGTTTAGATGTATTACAACCATTGGCTTTAACGGAAACAACGGGTAAATTCGATGTTTTGGTTAATGTATATGGCGGTGGTACTAGTGGTCAAGCAGGTGCGATTCGTTTGGGAATCACTCGTGCATTGATGGAAGCAAATCCGGATTATCGTGCAGTGTTGAAACCTGCGGGTTTGGTAACTCGGGATTCCAGAGCGAAAGAGCGTAAGAAGTACGGTTTAAAGAAAGCACGTCGTGCACCGCAATTCAGCAAGCGTTAATTTGTTTGAAATTTGGAAAAATTGTAGAAGAAGAAAAGAGTTTGAAAAGTTCTCGATTTCAAACTCTTTTTGTTTTGTTTTTATTTGATGTGTTTTTTTGTTTTTTTCTGCATAAATAATAATAGAGATTATTTTTGTGTAAACGCTTTAATTTTTTTGAATTTTTTCTTGATTATTTTGGGCTTAAGGATTATAATTTAATTATATTAAATACCATTGATAAAACTATTGGATTTTTTCATTCATTTTAACTTTTTTAAAATCTTTTCGAAAAATCTTTACAATCGTTTTTAAAAATTGAATCTTTTAAAAGGAAAACGTTTTTTATTATGAGAAAAAAAAGTAATTTTTTTTATTGACATTCAGCAAAATAGGGCTTATAATATAATCGTGTAAAAGGCAAAACTAGAGTAATCTAGCGACGCAAAACTATAGGGTCCTACTTGGATAGCCAGTTGTCATTAAAAGTATGAAATTACTTTGGTGGCAACTTTTTTTATTTTTTGAAAGGGGGTATAAAATTGCATAAATTTGTATCACTGTTCAAAAATACGGCTTTTCGAACGATTCTTATGATTGGATTGTTCGCAACATCTGTATTAATTATATTGGCGATGTTACTTGGTAACGAAAGCGGAAATTTCGTTATACAGGTAGAAGACGATGATGTGGAAAAGAGTATCGGTGTTACGGAAAATATAGAAGACAATGCGTATTCCAAACGATTGGTTGTCGACGGAATGAAGAATTTTTCGGATAACACACCATTGTATTTTTTAGGAAATACGGTTTCCAATCAACAAAGTGCGTTAAAGGCATTGACAGCGGAAGCGGGAAGAAAGGTAAGTGGAGATAATCTATATGTATATACGTTCTATATCGTAAATACCGGTGGTGGAGCGTTGAATATAGATATTGAAATGACGCTTTCGAATGTTACAAAGGGAATGGATAATGCCATTCGGGTTATGACATATAATGAAACGGACGAAGAGATTCATATATATCAGAAGAAAGATGAAGAAGAAGCGACGTATAGTTATTATTTATTGGAAGCACCGACGGTGTTTTCCGGTGGGAATAAGGTTTTCAATGAAAGTGCGGTTTTAAGAAGCAGTACTCCGGAAGAAAAAGGATATATTAAATATTCTGTGTTATATTGGTTGGAAGGTCAAGATCCGGAATGTACGAATGTCGGGGAAAAGAGTATCGCTTCAGGAACGATTAAGTTCGGATTGAATATTAAAGTTGCCTCATAAGGCGTAAGGAGGGAAAAGTATGAAACATTTAAGAAGAAAATTGTTTTTAAGTGTTTTTATGCTTGGAATTACGATTGTTACTTTAACCTCTGTTACTTATGCATGGTTTGTTAAGAATAGAGAGGCTTGGTTGGACGAATTCGAATTGGATATTGATACGACCGAAGGTCTTTTGGTTTCTGCCGACGGAGAGAATTTTTCTCAAGATGTCGGCTTGGAAGATATAAAGAATGCCATTCAAAACAAGACGGGTTTTGAATTGGGGAATTTAAGGAATGACGCAATCACGTTAAAACATATCGATCAAAAGGTTTCTTTTGATGAAGATGGAAATTTGGAGTTTGTTAAAGATGCGTTAGTAGATATTGCCGATTCCGATCATAAGAATCATAAGATGATTTCGGCAGATAGTAAAGATTATGTAGCGTTTGATTTATGGTTTAAGGCGATTACTACCGGAAAGGAACATAGGCAATATACATTGAAAATGAATGGTTCCGGTTGTTATGTAGATGCGGAAGATAAGGAAGTCGAGTTACAAAATCGGTTACAAACGCAAACGGATTCTTATCAATCCGGAGATGTGATTACGGTAAATCCGAAAAACGCAATGCGTGTTGGGGTTACTTATGTAGATAACGGAGAAAATAAATTGAATGTGTATGAACCAAATGAAGGGTTGGGTTCTTCCGCTATTGAAGGAAGTACGGAAGCGACACATAATAAAAATCAAAACGCAATGTACACCTATTATAATAATACTCACCCGTTATCCGCATTTACAAAGGCTGCGGAAGACGGAGAAGGATATAAGACGAATCGAGATTTTTCTTTGGGAGAATGCGGAACGTTTATGTATTCGGAACAAGAAAAGGATTATAATGTGATTCGGGTTACGGTTTATGTTTGGTTGGAAGGCTGGGACGCAGATTATTTTGCGGGAGTTCCGGCAACGAATGTACGAATCAAGTTAGGGTTTATTTTAGAGTGACTATAAGTTAAATTTATGTTATATCAAAAATCTTTCGTAAAGGAGGGAGTTATGAAATTATATAGGAAAGTTTTCATGGGTGTATTGTCGTTACTTTTGGTGGCAGTTACATTTACCACGACAACGTATGCTTGGTTTAAAATCAACAGTAATGCGAATGTAGATGGTTTTGAATTTCAAGTAAGCGGTGGTGAAGGCTTTCAAGTGTCTGTTGACGGGCATAATTATTATCGAGATTTATCGTTACGTCAAATTCAAAAGGCTATTTTAGTAAAGTATAAAGGCTTTACGATAAATGAGAATGAAGAATTGATTCAAGACGGAGAAGCGGTAAATGATTCTCAAATCGAGTCTTTGATAAGAGAAATTCAATTATTACCGAGAACTTCGACAAATGGGTTTGACATTTATGATAATTATAACGCAAGAGCGTTACCTACCGATGGTAGTTATGTGGAATTTGATGTGTATTTTAAAACAAATTCAACGGAAACAATGGACGAATTGAAATATGATATTTTCTTAAGCGGAAAAGAAATTCTGTTAAATGACGGTTCTACCGTCGCTCCCACATCGATCACTTCGGAAGTTACGAATGTATCTTTAAAAGCGAAAATGATTACGGGGGACAGAAGTTTAAATCCAAAAGATACGATAGAGGTTTATTCGGCAAATGCGATGAGAATGAGCATACAGGATAATACCTCAGCAACACCACAGGCTACCATATATGAATTACCGAATGAAAGGGATCTTGGTAGTTACGCAACAGATTATAATGGCGGAGATAGTAATTTGGATCGCTTGTATAATGCAGATAAGAATGCTATGTTTACCTATTATAATAATTTAAGGCCTTCCGCTAAACTCAATAAAATGAGATATGAGGAAAAGCCGGAAACAATCCGCTCCTTAGATGGAGATATACCGAGAGTTACTCGAATCCAATCTGGAGAGGAAGCAAAAGTAGTGACTTTTAGACTTTGGCTAGAAGGTTGGGATGCCGACTGTTTTGATGGGCTAGACAAGTCTATTAGTGTAAAATTATCTTTCGACTCTAAAACAGTAGAAGAAGGATAAAAAAGAAAACAAAAAGAAGGAGAAGAAAATGAAAAAATTAACTAGAAAATTATTTTTAAGTATTGCAGCCTTAGCAGTATGTGCTGCAACACTAGTTTCTACGACATTTGCTTGGTATGTTTCAAACAGTACAGCAAATGTTAAGGGGCTAACCGGTGCTATTTTATCTGGTGGTTCTGAAGGTAATATTTTGGTTGCAAAAGATGTAGGAGGTTCAGCCGGAAACTTTACACAAACTTTGACAATGGATGCAAGTGAAAATGAATTAGATCCAATGACAAAAGGTGAAGGCGGAGATAAACCGGAAACTTCTTGGTATGATGCAACAGGTGTAGAATATGAAAGTTCAGAAGAGCATAGAATAGTTTATACATTCTGGATTTTGTCTACAAAAGAAACAAATCTTACTATTGAAGCAACATTAGAGAATACGACAAAAACCTTTAAAAAGCAAACTTTATTCTCTACAGACGGAAAGCCTACTGCTGTAGGAGAAGGAGAACAAATTAAGGAAACTGCGACAGCGCCTACGAAATATGGAGATACTTTTGCTGCAGATGCAGTTAACGCTTTGGAATGTGTTATAACAGAATATGACAGCGATACTGATACTGCCATTGAAAGTAATCAAACTCATGCGGGTTTGTTAAAAGGATTAATGCCGACGTATGCCTCTCCTAAGGATTGTGTTACCGGTGGAGATGCAAATGTTTATTATAAGTCAGTTATGAGTAAGGCTGCTTATGGAACAGCAGGCTTTGGTCAAGCAGATCAAACAACTGCATTGGGAAACTCTACCGATGCAAGTGCTGTTAGTTGGTCTTCAATGACATTAACTGCCGGTGTTGCAAGAAAAATTTCTATCGAAATTTGGTTAGAGGGTTCTAATTCCGCTTGCTGGGATTCTTGCAAAGGTCAATCCTTTAGTTTACAATTAGATTTTAAGGTTGCTGGGCCGGGGGCCTAGGTCTTAAATAATAAAAATGGAAGGAAGAAAATAAAAAATGAAAAAATTAACTAGAAAATTATTTTTAAGTATTGCAGCCTTAGCAGTATGCGCTGCAACACTAGTTTCTACAACGTTTGCTTGGTATGTTTCAAACGATACCGCAGAAGTAAATAGTATGAGTGGTGCTATTTTATCTGGTGGTGCCGAAGGTAATATTTTGGTTGCAAAAGATGTAGAAGGTTCAGCCGGAAACTTTACGCAAACGTTGACTTTCGAAGAATCAAGCACAGAATTAGATCCGATTACTCGTGCTAAGGCTGCAAAAGAGACAGAATATGCTATAGGAGATTGGATGAATGCTGACGGAACAAAAGAAGCAGAGAAAGCATCTCCGGATAAAGTCATTACTTATACATTCTGGATTTTGTCTACAATAGCAACAGACATTACGATTGAAGCAAAATTAGAGAATACTACTACTGAATGGCAAAAACAAACTGTATTCAATACTACTGGTTTACCTGGAACGGTAGGAGATGATACATCAAAAGGAGAGTTGGCAACTGCTCCGACTAAAAACGGAGATCAATTTACAGCCGATGCAGTAAAGGCATTATATTGTACGATTCACTTCGATAAAGAAGAAGGCGATAACGTAGAAGTAGAAGATGTTGAAGGATTATTAACTGGATTAATGCCTACTTACAAATCCCCACAAAACACTGTAAGTGGTGGCGATGCGAACCAATACTATAAGGCAATTATTGGAACACCAGCTTTTGGAACAACTGGATTTGATAATCCACTTAATCCGCAATCTACCGGTGCATCTGATACACTTTCCCCGGTTAGTTGGTCTTCAATGGAATTAACTGCCGGTGTTGCAAGAAAGATTACTATTAGCATTTGGTTGGAAGGAACTTCCGCAGAATGCTGGGATTCTTGCAAAGGTCAAAAATTTAGTTTGGCATTGACTTTCAATGCAGGAGAATAAGATTCCAAATAAAAAATAAAACAGAAAGGGGGTAACCGATTCATGCAGTCATTAGTAAGAAAAGTATATTTAAGTATTATGGTTACAATGCTATGCTTAATAACTTTGGTTACAGTTACGTATGCATGGGTTGGTTTCCTTTCTGTTTCAAGTTTTGAAAGATTTAATATTAATCTTGAAGCACAAAAACTGCTAGAATATGGAATCGAAATATCATTGACAGGCGAAGATGGGACATTTGGGTCATCGGTTGATATGATTGAATTGAAACGAGTAATATTGAAAAACATTGGGTATAATAATGTTGATTCAATGGAAAATAATGCAGTAGAGAATGCATTTAATAATTTGAATTTGGATCAATGCAGTGTCCGACCGAATGAAGATAAAACTTTTCCTGCCTTTGTAAATCTTGAAGGAAAAAATACTACGAAATATTTTAAATTTGATTTATATCTTTCGGCATACCATATTTTTGATAGTGAAGAGGAATCAGAAATAGATCCTTCTACTTATCTATTAAATGCGTATTTGAAAGGTAATTTGTTGGAAGGAACAGTCGATACTAGAAATTTGATTAATGATTTTACTTACCCATCAGATTTCATTAATCCTGCTTTAGTAAACGGCATTCCCGCAGGAACAAAAATCAATGGAAGAGTCAGCGTGGATTCTGCTTCGGCAGTGCGTGTGGCTATTCAAAAATATAATGTGGTAGAAAAGTTTAAACCGGAACAGTATGAAGAAGAAGAAAAAGTAAACGATTTGATCATTTATCAGGGTGGGACTCAATATCCGACGTATGATAGTGTGAAGAATGTTTATAGTTTCGGTGGTATTATGGAAGACGATGAGAATTTGGCATTATATGATTATAATACGAAATTCAATGAGTCTAAAAAAGTCCCTGATTGGGCATTGAATCGTGGAGATAAGGAATATCACGAAAATGATCAACTGATTTCTTCTACGAATGAATTGGAAAAAATCGGTGTAAACCAAATGATAAAAATGACTATTTACTTTTGGTTTGAAGGTTGGGATTCAGATTGTTTTAATATAATCGATCGTAATCCTGTTACTTTAAATCTTGAGTTTGGAACAAGTGATAGTGATTAATCTGTCTATTTATTTTGGTTTTATGATTTTAAGATTAATATAATGAATAGTGCCAGAATACTGGCACTATTCATAAAAAATAAACAAAAGTATGATTTTTATATTCATTTTTATTTTTTTGTGAGAATGATTTGTTGTTCTTTCATGAAAATATTGTTTATTTTTATTGTTTTATGTGATAAAATGAATTAAAGATGGATTTTTTTGAAAATGAGGTATAATTTATGGAAAATATAAATACACAAAAAAATGAAAATGAAATAAAACAAGAAAAAACTCCGAAAGAAAAAACATTTTTTATTTTAAAAATAGTAGGTAATGTAGTATTTTATTTAATTATTATATTTTTACTATTATTTTCTATTATGAATATTAATGCCGGTAGTAGAAATGGTGGTTTTCCAAATATTTTTGGAAGAGGCTTTTTATCTGTTCAAACGGACTCTATGGAAAGAGATAATAATTCCTCAAATGATTTAAAAGAGTGGGCAGATTATAAGATCGGCGGAATCAAAAAAGGAGATTTGGTTCTAGTTAAAACGTTTAAGGAAAAAGATTTTAAGAAATTAAAAGTAGGAGATGTCATTACTTTTAAGACTGAAATCAATGGACAAATTGCTTTAAATACCCATAGAATTGTTTATATAAATGCGGAATCCGATAAGATTTATACGCAAGGTGATAATAGAGCAGAAATTCAATCATTTGATAAGACCGATCCGTTTTCTGAATATAATGGTTCTCTTGTAATGTCGGGAGCGGCAGAAGAAATAAGTGTTTCTGATATAAAAGGTGTTGTTACAGGCGTTAAAAAGGGTGCAGGAAAAGTATTGGATAATATCCAAGATAATTGGTTATTCTATTTTGTATTACCTGTATTGGCATTCTTATTGTTTGAAGTATTTATGGTTATAAAGAATATTATAGAATTAAAGAATGCGAAGAAAGGAACCGTTAATGACTCCGATGTAGCACCAATGGATATAGAAGCAACAAAAGAAGAATTGCGTAAACAAATTCTTGCGGAAATGCAGGCTCAACAAGCAGCTTTAACAAAAGAAAAGGAAGAACCTGCAGTAGAAGAGGTTGTTGAAGAAAAAGAAGAACCTGTAGTAGAAGAGGTTGTTGAAGAAAAAGAAGAACCTGTAGTAGAAGAGGTTGTTGAAGAAAAGAAAGAACCTGTAAAGAAACCTACTCCGAGAAAGACAACAGCGAAGAAGACAACGGCGAAAACTTCTTCTACGACGAAGAAATCCGCTTCAAGTACGGCAAAGAAGACTACTACGACGAAGAAATCTACTTCAAGTACGACAAAGAAGACGACGAGTAAGACGAAGAAGACAGAAAATTAATATTCAATAAAGGAATAAAATATAAAAGAAAAGAGTGAATAGTTTTTATGAAGGGATTTTCACAATTTTATATTCAATTTCTTGCTGATTTATGGAGAAACATTGGGGAATGTTTTTCTATGCTGTGGAGTATTATTGTTAAGATATTTTATGGCGATTGGGCGGATAATGGATATGCGAATACTTTTATGAATGCGATTGGTTCATGGAATGCTTTGGATTATATTGCGTTTATATTGGTTTTGATTATTAATATTGGCTTCATAGTATTATTGGTTATTTTGGTTTTCCAATTATTAAGAAGATATATTCATTTTGTAAAGAGAGAAGTAGACAAAGATGCTTTGGTAGAGGAAGTATCTGTGTTGAATCAAAAAGTTGTTGAATTGATTGATGAGAAAAATAAGATTTTGGCGATGCGTGTTTCTCAGATTGGTGCGGGGGCTCCTGGTATGGTAGATTATGAGGGGACTTCCACGAAGAAGAAAGGGGAAAGTGAATCTCGGTTCTCTAAGTTGATTCAAGTAGATAAGGAAGCCCAAGAAAATCCGAAGATTACGGTTATGAATCAAACGGATATGTTGGATTTACCTGGTTTGGTGGATCGGTTTATTAATTTTGCGGCTTCTCAATTAAAGTTGTTTTATACGAGAGAGATTATTGCTCGGTTTTTAGCCGGTATGGCTACTTCTAAGGTTTTGATTTTGGAAGGTATTTCCGGAACCGGAAAAACTTCTTTACCTTATGCGATGGGTAAGTTTTTTCAGAATGATACGTCTATTATATCCGTTCAACCATCTTGGAGAGATAGAGCGGAACTTTTGGGATATTTGAATGAGTTTACGAAAAGGTTTAATGAAACGGACTTTTTAAAGAGTGTATATGCCGCTTCTTATTCCGATACGATTAATTTAATTGTTTTGGACGAAATGAACTTGGCTCGTATTGAGTATTATTTTGCAGAGTTCTTGTCTGTAATGGAAATGCCCGATGTCAATGAATGGAAAATTGATATTGTGCCTACGTCCGATCAATATGATCCAAAGAATTTAATTAATGGTAAGATTTTAATTCCACAGAATTTGTGGTTTATCGGTACCGCAAATAAAGATGATTCCACCTTTACAATAACTGATAAGGTATATGACCGTGCCGTAGCGATTGCGATCAATAAAAAGGCGGATTATATCGATGCTCCATTTACGGATAATGTTTCTATGACTTTTGAATATTTGGACGATTTATTTAAGCGTACGCAATCCGGATTCCAATTATCCGATGTTGCTCAAACTGCGTTTAATCAATTAGACGAATTTATTCAAGAAAAATTCAAGATTGCGTTCGGTAACCGTATTATGAAACAAATTCGTTTATTTGTTCCTGTTTATATGGGTTGTGGATTCAGTGAATTTGATGGTTTGGATTATATGTTAACATTTAAGATTTTAAGAAAATTTGAAATGTTGAATTTGACTTTCTTGAAGAAAGAATTAGACGAACTTATTGTTATGTTGGATAAATTATTCGGTAAAGAACAATTCTTGGTATCTAAAGGATTTATTGAAGATTTGAAGAAAACAGCATAGTAGGTGATTGAAATGGCGAAACAGGATATAGAAAATGATGAGTTGACCGCCTATTATCAAAATATTTATAGTGATATAGAAACCAAAACGATTGAAGATCCTTTTGGAAACTATATTTTAAATCGTATTCAAAGCGGGCAAAAAACGGTTTTTAATAAAACACAAACCGAAATTCGTAATTTTGATATGAGTTTTTTGGACACTATCGAAAGTGTCTATCCCGCAATTTTAAAGATAATGCGAGATCCCAAAAAATCAATTCGTTATGACGAAGAGATTGTTTCCGTTGAGAAAGCGAAAAAGGTAAACTCGCAGACCGTAAGACATTTATCTAGTCATACGCAGTTAATTAAAGAGATAACGAAAGAGGGAGATGTAATTCCCTCTAAAGTTTTAACTACATATGCGGAAGAAGAATTGGCAATTTATGAGAATCGATTTATTAAGTCTTTGGTCAAAAGAATTGAAATGTTTTTGGAACGTCGATATGATGTTATGAAAGTTTCTTTGGAAAGTTTTGAATCGGAGAGATTGAATGTTACCAATGAGTTTTTAATGTCCGGTCAAAAAGTATCTATCAATTTAGATATTCAAATTAAAAACGATTTAACGACGAATATTGAGGCAACCAAAGAACAATATAATCGGTTGTTGTATGTAAGAGAAATGGTTCAGGGATTAAAAGGAACCGAATTTATGAGGGCTTTGGCGAAAGCCAGAGATGTATTACCTCCTATTATGAAAACGAATATTATAATGCATAATCCCGATTTTAAATTATGTTATGGATTATGGTTATATTTGGATAAAGTAGATGGTATATCTACAAATATTGATGTGAAAGAAAAGAATTATCGATATTCCAATATATTTGAACGAGATATTAATGAATGTATGACTTTGGCATTGACGGCATTTATTAAAAATAGAGAAATTGAAGGAGTATATTCTTCTAAGAATTTACCTTCTTTAAAGGCCCCTAAGATTCAAAAAAACGAAAATATCGAATTAGAATTGAATTTGAATGCCGATAATAAGAAATTGGAAGATTATACAATGAATCAAGTTCTTTTGGAACAAACCGCAAAGTTTTTTGAGGCTTCTATGAGTGGTATGCAAAGAACGGGGAATACATATAATGAATCCATTCGTGTTGTTTATCGACAGATGTTGGATATGTTGGATCAGATTTATCCAAAAGCCTTTGGTGTGGCAGACGAAGAATTGGAATCTAAGGATTTGTATGAACAGTTGGAGTTTGCTAGAAAAAGAATGATGATTTTAAAAATCGTTCGTCAACAAAAACAAATGAATATTGCCCGTATGGGTAAGGAAGAAAAAAGAATTGAGAAGTTATTGGCTACTTTGGATAATAAGATAAAAGTTCAAGAAGAAAAAGAAAGATTGAAACTAGAAAAAGAACGAGCCAAAGAAGAAGCACGTCGTTTGGCAGCCATAGAAAAAGAAAAGGCTTTAGAGGCTAAGAGAAAGAGATTAGAAGAAGAAGCATTACAAAAACAAAGATTAGCAGAAGAAAGGGCCTTATCTAAGAAAAAGAAACAAGAAGAAAATGAAGAGAAGAAAAAGCGTGCCAAAGAAGCAGCATTAAAACGTCGTGAACACATTAAAAAAGCGAAAAATAACGATAATAATGAACAACAAGAAACAGAATCCACTGTTTTACAAGAAGACGTTTCTCCGGTAGAAGAAGAAAACAAATTGACTCAACCAGTAGAAGAACCAACAGAGGAAAATGCTGAAGAACCAGTGGAAGAGCCAACAGAGGAAAATGCTGAGGAACCAGTGGAAGAGCCAAC
>CANQDJ010000021.1 GCA_947592005.1 uncultured Anaeroplasma sp. | reverse complement strand
TCCTAAATCCAAGTCATCGACTTTTTTATTATAACTTAATTCAACTATTATTGCAATAATGATTTTTAAATTTATCCGAAAAATCCTTTCTTTATCAAGAATTATTTCGTATAATTCAAATCTCCGGCCAACTCCAAACATTTTGCCTTATCTTTTTTTAATTGAATAATCAATTCCTCCACATCGGCAAACTTTATTTCATTCCGAATTCGTTGAATGAAAATAATCTCCGCCGTATTGCCATAAATATCCTCGTCCAATCCGAAAATATTTACCTCAAGTCGATGTTCAAGGGTGTAATTAAATGTTGGATTATGCCCGATATTACACATACCCAGATACAATTCTCCGTCTATTTTTACATTAGTAAAATACACACCGCTTGCCGGAAGAAAATAATTCTTATAATCGACATTCGCCGTAGGAAAACCAATCACTCTACCATTTTGACTACCGTAAATCACGCTTCCCCGAATCGAATATGGTCTACCCAATAATCGATTGGCTTCATACACATTCCCATTCAACAACAATTCTCGAATATATGTAGAAGATACTCGAACATCGTCAAAAATAAATTTTTTGACTTCATAAAATTCAAAATGTTCCCGTAAATCCGCAATCGTTCCTTCCGCTTTTTTACCAAACGTAAAATCGTATCCGCAAACACAAGAACGAATATTCATATATTTCATATATTGAATAAATTCTTCTTTCGGCATTTTTGCCAAATCGTCATCGAATTCCACAACGATAAAATAATCGATTCCCATACGAGAAACAATATCCATTTTATGAGCCAAAGGAGTTATAAGAGGATAATTGGGTATTCGCTTTAAAAACACCGAAGGGTGCGGATAAAACGTTAAGACGGCTGACTTATATCCATGTCTTTTACATTCGTCAATTAACTTTTGATGCCCCAAATGTACGCCGTCAAAATTACCGATTGCGGCACATACCGGTTCGGGAAGCGGAAAAAAATTCTTATCTTTCATAAAAATAGATTTCATACCTTCACCTTCTCACTTTAAAATTACTACCGGCTTATATTGAAGCGGTTCTACCGTTTCATATACTGCTATTATATCACAATTATTTGTTACAAAAAAGTCCCCCTGCATATCCCCCTGCCGATTATCTAAAGTTACACCATTTCGTACAAGTTTGGCAATATAATCATTTACTTCCAATCTCGGAAAAGAAAAAACATCTTCAATCTTCCAACCATCATTCAACGTTATTTCTTCGATAGGTTTTGCTTGTTCAATAGAAAAATTACCAATCTTTATCCGCCGTAATTCTTTAACGACGGCACAACCTCCCAACATTTTTCCTAAATCTCTGGCAAAACTACGAATATAATATCCTTTTTCTACTTTCAACGACATTCGAATCTCCCAATGATTTTCCCAAAATTTCAAATCCGATAAAATCGCATACGATATAACCTTAACCTTTCTCGGTTCCGGATTCAATTCAATTCCCATTCTTTGATATTCATACAATCTCTTTCCCTTCCAATGAATCGCCGAAGTCATAGGTGGAACTTGCCATTCTTGGGTAACTACCTTTTCAATAGAATCTTTTAATTGCTCTAACGTAAATTCCATTGGAATATCTTTTAAAATTTTCCCGTCCATATCCAACGTATCGGTATCATATCCGAAAACAATATCGGTAATATATTCTTTATCTTCCTTATCCAAAAGTCGAATCAATCGAGTGGCCTTATTGAAAGCCAAAATCATTACTCCCGAAGCGGAAGGATCCAACGTTCCCGTATGTCCGACTTTATTCAAATTCAATTTTCTTTTTACTCTCTCACAAACTACTTGGCTTGTTATACCCTTCGGTTTGTCCACCAAAAAAAAGCCGTCCATATCTTTACCTACCTTTATCTTCCTTCGACAATATAATCAAGGCTCGTCCGTCTATATCTATCTCTATTTCTTCCTCTACCCATTCATTGGAAATTCCCAAAGGATCTTCAACATTCATCTTATACTTGTCCAATGGATATTTACAACCTTTTATCGAAATATATGTAGGTTCTTGTAAAGAAAAAACAGAAAAAAACTTATACTGCTCTTTTCTTAATATAACCTTTTCTTTCGCAGTAAAACCATAAGAATAATCGTCTTTCAAGCGAATCATATCATATTTTTTCAACAATAAAAAATTCGCATAACAATGCTCGATTCTCTTCCCTTGCATCGCACCCAATATTACGATTTCTTCCATATTTTTACAATATTTTATCGCTTCCATCGTATCGGTAGTATCCTTTATCGGATTCAACACTATAGTCTTACATTCTTCTTCTATTCTTTTTCTCATATCCGAAGTAACCGAATCAAAATCCCCAATCGCTAAATCCATTTTTATATGGTGTTGTAGGCATAGAAAAGCCCCCTTATCTACACCCACAACATAGGCATTTTCAAAATCTTTCGCTTCAAATGTATATGCATTTCCTACAACAATGACCGCTTTCATATTAACTCCTAAACTTTTTAACCCATCGGGATAAACTATATTGGTCGGTATATCCATTCACTCTCGAAATTACATTCCCGTCTTTCAACAAAATAAACGTAGGAATTTTTCCAACAGAAAATCTTTCTTTCATTTCGTGGAACTTAGAAACATTAATTCGAACAATCGATAAATCCTTTTGTTCCCGATCTATTCGTCTTAACGCTTCTATGTGAAGATTACATTTCGAATTCCAAGACGCATAGAAATACGCTAAACATTCCGAATTCAGCCCTCCGCCATTATACTCCGAAATCAATGTATCACCCTTTATTTTAAATAAACAACGGTAACACCATTTAAGCCTTCTCCTTCTTTTCCATAACGATAACTCTTCACATACGGACAATTTTTCAAATATTCCAAAACCGCTTTCCGCACAGCCCCTGTTCCGAAGCCATGTATAATCGTAACCGATTCCAAATTTCCCAAAATCGCTTGATCGATATATTGATCCAACAAATAAGAAACCTCTTCATATCTCTTACCTCGCAAATCCAAAGACAACTCAGCATGAGAAGCGGGATTATATCCCGATAAACGTGTCGGTTTTTGTTTAATTTCTTTCGGACGAGTGGAAAGTACCAATTCTTTTTTATCGAAATCGATTTGAAACTGCCCGACAGAAACCACATATTTATCTTTATGAATTTTCGTTATCGTTCCATATTTTTCATACGAAGGAATATATACATAATCTCCAACTTTCAAATCATAATTTCCTTCTTGAAACATAGAATCCTCTACTTTAAGATTTCGAACTTTATGTTTTATATCCGCTAATTCATGTTCTTTAAAACTCGTATCTTTCATTTTATTTATTTCATTCAACAATTCTTCCGCTTCATTTTGAGCCTGACTTAAAATTCTCTTTGCCTCTTGTTTGGCTTTAAAAATAATAGAATCCGTCTTTTTTGCCAAATCCGCTCTCTCTTTTTCAAGGCTTAAAAGCATATCGTTGTATGTTATCATTTTATGCTCCAAAGCCGTATTTTTAGCACGTATATTTGTCATTTCTTCTTCTAAATTTTTCAAAAGAGAAGACGATGGACTTAAATCAGCATTGCTCCTTTGAGAACTTTCTTTCACTATTTCTTCGGCTAATCCCAATTTTGAAGCAATTTCTATCGCATTCGATTTACCCGGAATACCCAACAACAAGCGATATGTCGGCATCAACGTATGAATGTCGAATTCCACCGAAGCATTACATACACCATCTTCATGGTAAGCAAAAGTTTTCAACTCACTATAATGCGTTGTGCAAATTATACTGCATTTTAAATTCCGAAAATACTTGATAATCGCAATCGCCAAACTACTGCCTTCCTTCGGATCCGTTCCGCTACCCAACTCATCTAAAAGAATCAAAGAATGCATCGTAGCATTCTGTGTTATTTCGATTATCTTTTTCATATGCGAAGAAAAAGTAGATAGCGACTGTTCAATCGATTGTTCGTCCCCAATATCCGCATATATACCATCAAAATAGGCAAACTCCGAAGCCGAATCTGCCGGAACCATCATTCCGCAATACACCATTAAATGTAATAATCCGACCGTTTTTAAGGCAACCGTCTTTCCACCTGTATTCGGACCGGTAATAATCACCGTATCATACTTTCTTCCCAATTCAATATCGATCGGCACAACCACTTCTTTTTTAATCAACGGGTGTTTCGCCTTTTTTAAATTAAAATAATTCCCTTCTCGAACAGAAACCGGATTATACCCCAATTCCTTTGCCATAAGCCCTTTCGCATAAATAATATCCAAATCCACTATCGCCAAAACATTTCTTTCCAACTGTTCCGCTTCGGCAGAAACCATCAACGATAATCCCTTTAATATAACTTCTACTTCTTTTCTTTCTTCCGCTCGATATGATTCCATTTGATTCGCCAATTCGACTGCCATATCCGGCTCTATATAACAAGTGGTATTTGAAGAAGAAATATCATGAACGATACCTCGTATCGTATTTTTATATTCTATCTTAACCGGTAAACACATTCTTCCATCTCGAATAACAATCAAATTCTCCGTAAGCATCGATTGTTTGGTTATCAACAACTCATTCATTTTACTGCGAAGTTTACTTTCTAAAGAAGATAAACTTCTCCGAATCGTCAATAATTGCTTAGAAGCCGTATCGACGACGATTCCCTCATTCGAAATCGCCAATTCAATAGCGGATTTTAAAGTCTTGGACACTGCAAGCATATCCAAATACTTTTGATTGGCTTGAAAAGATAAATTCATTCCCGACAACGTTGAAAAATACCGAATAATTTGATTCGTTACATCGAACAAACCTAAAATATCCAACAATTCTTCCTCATTCAATATTCCCCCGATTTTCGCTCTCGCAATGCTTTCGGGAATAGACTTTAACTCCATTCTCGGAATAATATCATACCGTATAATTGCCTCATATGCTTCTTCGGTTTCCTTCAATAATTCCTTTACCTCACCAAACGTTTCGGCAGGTTTCAACGAATCCAAAGTTGTCCTAGCAAGATTGGAAAAACAATATTCTTTTAATATTGAAATAACCTTAGAAAATTCTAAGGTCTTTAAATCATATCTCATATATCCTCCTATTTATCGACATCTTCGGCAAGAACGGGAAGTAATTTCGGATTTTGTTTTAACGTAACAAACGGAATAATATTCGCTCCATATACATCAGTATTTGGGTGAATAAAAATCATTTCACATTCATTGATATATTTTAAAAGACTTCTGGCATTCGGATATATAATAAAAATCTTTTTATACGAACAACTATCGGAAATATCCATTCTCATTAATCCCTCAACATGATCCACAAACCGCATGGATTCATCATTAAATGACTTCCTTAATTGCCATTTCACCGAATTATTCACACAAATCTCTTCATTTGCCAGATTGGGAATCACTTTAATATAATACTTACAATACGGCGTATGAAACACATAATCATATTGTGCTTTCATTATTCTTTCCAACTTAAATTTCTCTTTTTTGGATTGAATAATCATTCCTTCCAATACTTTCTCCACTTCGGAATACATCTTTTTCGTATTATTCTTTTGAACAATACCATAACATAAAATAATCCCAAATCCGAGAATAACAACCAAACAAATCGCTAATATTACGATTTTCAACGCACTTTCCATACCCTATCACCTATTTTTAATTTTTAAAGACAGATAAATCAAACATACACCAATTATAATAAAAGATGTCACTATACAACCAACTGCCACATACAATAAAGTCCTCACATCAATCAAAACAGATAAAATCAATAAAAGACCGCCCAACGATAACAATGTAGAAGCGAAAATTAAAATATACAGCACCGGTTTCTTCTTATCCATTATGAACCCCTTTATTGATAATTTCTTCCACCATCGTTCCAAGTTCTGTCGTATTCATATTCTTATATTCTTCCTTATAAATCGGCTTATGAAAAATAACCTTTACATCAACTCGTTCCAATTTCTTCTTTGTCTTAATCTTAGAACTTCCTATAATACTTACCGGCAACACAGGGGCTTCCGATTTCGTAGCCAATTTATACGCACCAGCACGCAAATTCACCATTTCATCGGTTTCTCTCGACTTAATACCACCTTCTGGAAAAATAATCATAGGTAGCCCGCTTTTTACCTTTTTAATCGCCAAAACGATAGATTTGGCCGCTTCTCTGTCATTCTCTCGATCGATAGGAACAGCATCGAAAGTCATAAAAATCCATTTCATAAGCCAATGTTGAACCAAAGATATTTTTCCTACCGCACTACACATACGATGCATAGCGTAATAAATCAAAACCGGATCCATATTCGATTTATGATTGGCATACACCACAAACGTTCCTTCCGGAATATTTTCTTTTCCTTCTACCGTCAAACGAATTTTCAAAAAAGAAATACCCAACCAACAAGCATTTCTCAAAATAAAATGCTTAAATCGATGCAATGGCTTCGTATGAGAAGCAATCAAAAGAAAGAAAAAGGCAAAAAGTAATAAAGTAATCAGACTACAAACCATTCCCATTGGTACCCATAAAAATAAATACCATAAAGAAACGGGAATCAAAGTAAATAAATAACTATATACTGCCGAAAATAAAATAAACGCAACAATAAATATCATACTTTTTTCCTCTCATATATCGTATAAATAACTTGTTCGGTCTTATTTTGCCATATCAATTCGAATAAATCAAAATCAATATCTGGAAAATACCGATCCCCTTCATATTCCCCTTGAATAAAAGAAATATATAATCTATCCGCATAAGGCAGACACAACTTATAAATCGTCGCTCCACCGACTACCCAAATCTCTTCTTTTGTTTCTTTTATAAAAGAAATCACATCACCAACCACCGTTGCGTCAAATAATTTCAAATTCTTATTCAAAGACGCCACATAGATTTTTCCATACGGCAATGGTCGATCCTTATAATATCCTTTCAAAGAATAATACGTTTCTTCTCCCATTAAAACCGTCTTTCCTTTTGTTTTACTTTTATAATACAACAAATCTTCTTTGATATGCCATGGAATTTCATCCTTTCTGCCAATCAAATGATTTTGATCCATCGCCCAAATCATTTGAATCATTATACCGCAACCTTTCCTTTAATCGCTTTATCCGGATTATAATTTTCTAACATAAAATCCTCATATTTAAAATCGAATATCGACTTTACATTCGGATTCATCTTCATTGTTGGCAATACCTTCGGTGTTCGTTGAAGTTGAAGATGAATTTGATCCAAATGGTTCAAATAAATATGAGCGTCCCCAATCGTATGAACAAATTCTCCGCATTCCAAACCACATACTTGGGCAATCATCATCGTAAATAACGCATAGGAAGCAATATTAAACGGAACACCTAAAAAAACATCGGCACTTCTTTGATATAATTGACAAGATAACCGATGATCATTGACATAAAACTGCATAAAACAATGACATGGCGGTAATGCCATTTTATGAATCTCGGCAGGATTCCATGCGGAAATAATAAGCCTGCGGCTCGTCGGATTCGTTTGAATCTGTTGAATCAATTCCTTTAATTGATCCACTCCCCCGAAATCTCGCCATTGTTTGCCGTAAACCGGCCCCAAATCTCCCCATTTTTCGGCAAAATGAATATCTTTTTTTATTTTCTCAACAAACTCTTCCATCGTTTCATTTTGATACTCTTTGGATTTTCGGTATATCTCATAAGGCCATTCATTCCAAATACGAACATCATTATCTACCAAATATTTAATATTCGTCGAACCGGATATAAACCATAGAAGTTCATGAATAATACTCTTCAAATGAACCTTTTTGGTAGTTAAAAGAGGAAATCCTTCTCGCAAATCAAATCGCATTTGATACCCAAAATACGAAATGGTTCCCGTTCCCGTCCGATCCTCTTTTTTCGTTCCTTTTTCTAAAATCGTTCGACATAAATCCAAATATTGCCTCATTCATAATCACCATTTCCATTATATAACAAATGGGAAAAAAAATAAAGAAAAAAAGAAGGCTAGTGCTAGCCCTCAATTTTCGTATCAGAAGCCTCTTCATTTGAATTATATGAAGAATCAAAAAACACAACTCTTTCTCCGATAAGCTCTGAAGTGGTAATGGTAGCACCGGAAGAGATGGTTTCTTTTTTTGGTGATAGGCGTCCTTTTATTCCGACCATAGATCCTTTACGCAAGCATTCTTTTGCCATATCTGCCAAGAATTCCCAAAGACTTACTCTAAAAAAATCGGTTGTATAGCTACCGTCCATGTTTTTAAAATCACGATTTACCGCCAAAACAAGATTAACAACCTTTTTCCCTTCACCAACCTCTCTGATTTCAATATCCGTACAAATTCTGCCAATCAGCATAAAGTAATTGTACATATTGAATTTACCTCCTTTCGAAAATGGTTATACCATATTCTTCGGTAAAACAAAAATTTCAAAAAATGAAATTCCTATTCTGTTTTTTTATTCCTTCTTCCAAAACAACCCAAAAACCAAACTCTTTTTCTATTCCTATTCCATTTCACCCTATTTTCAAGAAAATATCTAAAAAATATCCCCATTTTTCTCTTTTTTCATTTTTACAAAAAAAAGAAAAAAGCACTCAAAAGTGCTTAATTTCCATTTATGCTTGTTTCTTTCCCTTTGGAGCAGGTTTTAAGAAAATCGTATTTTCAACTACCTTCTCCTTCGGATTAGCAATACCTTGTTTTGCAATATCACATAATTTTGTGAAACCTTCCGCATCATTTACAGCCATTTCCGCAAGCATCTTACGGTTAATCGCTACATCGGCTTGATTTAATCCGTAGATAAAACGAGAATACTTCAATCCGTTTAATTGACAAGCAGCGTTAATACGGGTAATCCATAATTTTCTGAAATCTCTTTTCCGTACCTTTCTATCTCTATAAGCATACGCTAAAGAACGCATAACTTGTTCATGAGCGGTTCTGTATAATGCGTGTTTAGAACCATAATATCCTTTGGCTAACTTCAAAATAGCCTTACGTCTTCTTCTTGTAGTGTATCCACCTTTAACTCTTGGCATATCTTCTTACCTCCTCTTACTTCATATTAGAAATCAACTGTTTGATTCTTTTTTCATCAGTTGGGTGAACCAAAGTTGATTTAGATAAATTCTTGTTTTGTTTGTGGGTTTTATTCGTCTTCAAATGTCCTGTATAGGCATGCCCACGAACTACTTTTCCCGTACCTGTAATTTTTACTCTTTTCTTTAAACCGCTATGTGTTTTTTGTTTTGGCATAATTCTTCACTCCTTCAATTATTCTTTTTTTGGTGCTATTACAGCAAATAATGTTCTATTATCTAATTTAACCGGACTCTCCAAAACAGAAACGTCCGTTAAACTATCCACAAAACGATCGATAACCTCTTTTCCCAAATCCTGATGAACAATCATACGTCCATAAAACCGTAAAGAGATTTTCACTTTATTTCCTTTTTCAAGAATGGTTTTCGCTTTTCTAATCTTCGTTTCAAAATCATGTTTTTCGATAGTCGGAGAAAGTTGTATTTCTTGAAGAATACTAATCTTTTGTTTCTTCTTCATTTCCTTCAATTTCTTTTGTTGTTCGAAACGGAAACGAGAATAATCCATCATTTTGGCAACCGGCGGATTGGCATCAGGAGAAACAATAACCAAATCCATTCCCCTTTTATCCGCTTCCTGTAAAGCCTTCGCTCTCGTTAATACTCCCAAATTTTCTCCGGAATCGGTAATAACCAACATTTCTTTACAACGAATAGAATCATTAACCATTATTTCGTCCGCAGTCTTCTTTTGCTTATTAATACTGCCACCTCCCAATTATAAAATAAAAAGAGGACATAAACGCCCTCTTACATTCTTCCTTATCCTTTTGTGTTTTTTTGCCTACCGACAGAATCAATCAGGCGAGAACAGAGCGTTTCTTCTTTCCACATATTTATTTTAACCTTCTATATAATACACGATTTATAAAAATAAGTCAATCCCTTTTCTTTATTTCTTTTATTTTTTAGTCCCATATTTCCATAGATAAGTATCTTTGCCCTCTCATTTGAGTTTTTATAAATAATACCTCCTTTTTAAATTTTAACACATTGTATTGACGTTGTGCATACAATGTGTTAAAATGAACATAGAATAATATAGGAGGTACATTTATGCAAGAAAGTACAAATATTAATATTCGTATGGATAAAGAAGTTAAAAATGCTGCCGAAAAGATTTTTAATGAACTTGGCTTAAATATGACAACTGCGATTAATATTTTTTTAAGAAAGGCTATTCAAGTACAGGGAATTCCATTTGATATCAAATTAAATACCCCAAATGAAACAACAATGAAAGCCATTGAAGAAGGAGAATCTTTACCTTCTACTACCTATAATAATATATCTGATTTAAAGAAAGCACTAGGTCTATGAAATATAAGATTTCATTTACTACACAATTTCAAAAAGATATAAAGAAGGCGAAGAAACAGGGAAAAGATTTAGATAAATTGTTTTTTGTTATAGAAATGTTATCGAATGGTGAAATTCTTCCCCCAAAATATAGGGATCATATCTTAAGTGGCACTTATACTAGAGTTAGAGAATGTCATATTGAGCCAGACTGGCTTTTAATTTATTCTATCAGAAGTGATGTTCTTATTTTAATATTAAATAGAGTCGGTAGTCATTCTGATCTTTTCCAATGAGGGTTTCCCTCATTTTTTTATTTAATGAAGAAGAATTATGAAGTAAGATTTCTTAGAAATTATTTTTAGTCCCATATTTCCATAGATAAGTATCTTTGCCCCGTATCCGGTAATAAAACAACAATATTTTTTCCCTTATTTTCTACTCTTCTTGCTACTTCTATTGCCGCACATACCGCTGCCGAAGAAGAAATTCCAACTAGTATTCCTTCCATTCTACCTAATGTTTTTCCCATTGCGAAAGCCTCTTCGTCCTTAATTCGAATCACTTCGTCATAGATTTCTCTATTTAAAATAGACGGAACAAACCCTGCACCAATACCTTGAATTCTATGTGAACCCGCTACCCCAGTAGACAAAACGGGACTACGATCCGGTTCCACCGCTATAATTTTAATATCGGGATTTTTTTCTTTCAATACTTCTCCTACTCCGGTAATCGTTCCACCCGTTCCCACTCCGGCAATAAAAATATCCACTTTTCCATTCATATCATTCCATATCTCCAAAGCGGTCGTCTTCCGATGGGCTTCGGGATTGGCAGGATTATCAAACTGTCCCATTATAACGGCATTCGGAATCGTTTGAGCCAATTCTTCCGCTTTGGCAATCGCCATCTTCATTCCTTTTTTCCCGTCTGTCAATACAACCGTTCCCCCATACGCTGTAATCAATCTTCTTCTTTCAATAGACATCGTATCGGGCATAACGATAATAACCGAATATCCTTTAGAAACACCTATCGCAGCCAATCCCACTCCGGTATTACCACTAGTTGCTTCAATAATAGTATATCCCTTCTTCAAAACACCTTGTTTCTCCGCTTGTTCAATCATCTCCCTCGCAACTCGATCTTTTACCGAGCCGGCAGGATTATAATATTCCAATTTGGCAATCAAAGAACACTCCAAGTGATATTCCTTTTCTAAATTCACCAACTCCAATAATGGAGTATTTCCCACTAAATCCTCAATCGATGTATAAATCATATTTTTATCTCCTTTTGACCATTATTTTATATGCAAATACAAAATAAATTAGAACGCTTTTATTCTATCATATCTTCCGATTCACTTCAAATCCTTTATATTATATATACTATAAAACAAACAAAACAATAAAAGAATCCATACCCCAGACAATACAGGGTGAGAAAGCCTTAAAATCGTTTCTTGACTTTGATAATTTAAAATAGGAATAAATCCACCTAACGTATTTAAAAACAAAGAAGAATTATTACATAACACCTTAATAATCACTTGTACCATCAAAACACCCATCGGTATAAAAATCGTATTAGCCAAAGAAGATAAAACCATATTTACCATCGTATCAAACATCAATACCAAAAACAAATAAAAGAAACTCAAAATTTCTTGCGGAGTCAAAATCCATTTTGAAAACCGAATCATTCCCACTCCCATAACAACAATCATTTCGAAAAAACAAATATAAAACAAAATAAGAAACACCAACAAAAACTTAACTCCGCATATTTTCTCTCTACGGATATAAGAAATAAATATCTTATCATACGATAAAGAATGATGAATCATGACTATAACCAATGTCGTAGACATAATACTATTGAATATTTGAACCAATAACATCGTTTGTTGAAAATACATCAAATGAAAATCTTGCGGATTGGCTAAATAATCCAACGATTCGGCAAAAGGATTCGAAGCGAAGATAATACTTCCAACCATCAAAACACTACATAAAATAAAGACAATCCAAGTTATTTTTTGAAACACATAACTTCCGTATAAAGAAAATAAGACCCCACTTTTATACTTTCTTTCTCTTCTCAAAACAATTCCCTTCTTTCATATCGAATATCGTCGGTTTAAATTCCTGAAAAAGCGTTCGATTATGCAAACTTAGAATAACCATCTTCTCCTCTTTCAACAACTTTGCCACTTCCTCTTTCAATATATGTTTGGCAAACTCGTCCAACCCGTCCAATGGTTCATCTAACACAAAACAATCCACCGGATTTTTTAATATCTGTAAAATACCCAGTTTCTGATAATTTCCTTTCGAAAGTTGTCCGATTCTCTTATTAGGAATTTGATACTGTTTCAACCAATCGTTCACATTTTCTTTTCTACGATACATTTTCGCCAAAAGTTTTAAATACTCTTTCACTTTAATCAATTTCGGCAAAGAAAAATGATCCGGCAAATAAGAAATATACGGTTCCGTTAAAAGTTCTCCACTACTCTTATAAATCACTCGACAAATAATGTTCAACACCGTCGTTTTTCCACTTCCGTTCGTTCCGCTAAAAACATACAATCCCCCTTTTTTAATCTCTATATTGATATCTTTCAAACAAAGATTCTTCCCATATTTCTTTTGAACATACTTCAACTCAATCATAAACTACTTTCCCCTTCTTCATTTTTATTTTATAATCCTCATATTTCAATTCATTAACAATAAAACGAAACGTATCCAAATAATACTTTTCATCATCTATAATAAAACAAACATACCCCTCATAAACAAACAACAATTCCTTATAACAGAACGGGATAAAATACGTATTACTTTCCAAAGACAGTTCCGTATTCAGTTTTATCTTAAACGGATTATATAAAGGAAGAATCGTCGAAATATCTATCTCATTTTCCAACTTCCAATTCGCTTCCGCATTCTCCAAATCTCCATAAAGAGATTGTCCGATTCTTACTTGGTTGATCTTTTTCTTCCGATCGTGAAACGTAATATTGATTCCTACCAATTCCAAACTTTGATTCAAATACGAATAACTCCCATAAAAATCATCAATATTCAAAAGCGTATATCCCTTCGGATTCAAAATACTTAATGAACCGATCGGTAATTCCAACGTATAATTTCGATTCTTAATTTCCAAAATAACAGAAGAAAAATACATTTCTTCATTCGGAATATTTAAAATATCCGAAGTCAAAATAACCAAATTCATTTCTTTCTGCCTTACAATCTCTATATCTACATTCGTAAGACTAAATGTAAACTCTTCGGCTTTTAAACAATATTGATTCTGTTCCTTATAACAAACTATACTGTCCTTTTGATTCATATAAAACTCAAAAGACATCTTCCCATCTTCATAATAAACAAAACTCTTTGCCTGAGGAAGAACATAAAATTCTTCTATATTCCTTCTTTTCTCATTCCAAAAACAAAGAATCCCAAACATCGAAATAAATAAAACTCCGATTATAATCCCTATCTTTTTCATATCGGTGCCTTCTCTACTCTCGCATACTGATTTTTAAGTGTAACAATCTCAAACCCACCTTCCGCCGCTCGGATAAACGTAATATACGACGCGGCTACACCATTGGTAATCGTTAGATTTCCCGTCAAATAAATAATCGCTCTCGAACCTGCCTCCACCGTCAATTTCATGGTTTGTTTTTCCTTTCGGGAAGTCGTTGTCGCATCGGAAAACTCCACTCCACACTTCGCACCGATTTCACCCTTGATTCCACCACTTGTCTTACCGGAAGCCGATCCATTCAAACTTCCAGAGGCATTAAACGATACTTTATTGACCGTTTCCACTTCCACGACAATATCGTACGTTACATCGGTTTGTCCTCGATTTTCCACACTATATAAGGTATTGGATATATAAGAGGCATCTACATTTTTATTTTCTTCATATACCGAAATACCATAAAATTTTCTTTTTTCTACTTTTTTTAATAATTCTTTCATTTCTTCCTCTGTAAAATTACATAACAGTTTTCCTTCATTCATCATAATTTCCGAAAATGCCATATAATCATCTGTGGACGCTTGAATGGTAAGAAAAAATTGAATTCCTCCTACCAGTAAACAAATTAAGCATAAAGATATTATTTTTTTCATTTTACTCACTCCTTTTTTTCGCCTCTCATATAATAAATAGTAAGAATTTCTTAAAATTTTAAAAAAAATTTAATTTTTTTGAAAAAAGGTGGTAAACTGAACCCATTAGAGAAGTTTTATACTGTCTTATTAAGTTTAAATCCTCTGGAATTTACTGCCTTATCGATTGTGTTGGGATATCTCTTTTCCGAAGGATTAAACTCCAATCAGGTCCAATCTCTCGGAAACTTCTTCGAATCCGTCGGTCAAACTTTATTGACGATTGGTATGCAGATGCAAAACCTAGAAGGAAACTACGAAAACGGAAACAGCACCTATGAAGATTCTTTGGAGATACTCAAGAAAAAAATTTCGAATATCGACGAAATCCTATCCAACCTCAAAAATCTGAACCTCTAACCTTGTTAATCTAAATCAATAATGATATAATACAAACGAATAAATAAAGGAGGTTCATTATGAGTTCTTGTAATCATAATTGTGCAAGTTGTGCCAGCAAATCCTGTTCCGATAGAAACCAGGAATCCCTGTTGGCACCAAATAATGAAAAAAATAAAATCAAAAAAATTTATGCCATTCATTCCGGTAAAGGCGGAGTAGGAAAATCATTCGTTACTTCTATGTTGGCGGCAAGTTTGGCCAAAAAAGGATATAAAGTCGGCATTCTCGACGCAGATATAACAGGTCCTTCTATTCCTACTGCGTTCGGAGTTACCGAACATCTTCATGGAACAAAAGAAATCATGTATCCTGCCGTAAAAGACAATATTAAAATCGTATCGATCAATCTACTTTTAGAAAACCCATCTCAACCCGTCGCTTGGCGAGGACCTATTTTAGCCAATGCGGTAAAACAATTCTATAATGAAGTATGTTGGGAAGAAATCGACTTCTTATTTGTCGATATGCCACCCGGAACGGGAGATGTTGCCTTAACCGTTTTTCAATCTTTACCCATCGATGGTGTTTTGATTGTTACAACCCCACAAGACTTAGTATCTATGATTGTGGGAAAAGCCGTAAACCTTGCGGCAATGATGGAAATCCCAATCGTCGGATTAATTGAAAATATGGCATATATGAACTGCCCATGTTGTAATAATCCCGTTTATCCATTCGGTCCTTCTCATTTAACTGAAGTGGCAGGAGATTATGGAATACAACCTTTGGCTTCTTTACCAATCAATCCGGATTGGAATAAACAAATCGACGCAGGTAAAATTATGGAAATCGACTATCCGTATTTGGATAAGGTTTGTTCCTTATTGATAAAAAGTTTAAGAGATTAAATTTAAAAAAAGCCTTGGATAAGGCTTTTTTCTTATTTTTTATACAAAAATTTTCATATAGTATAACAAAGGAGGTTTATAAATGTATATCTATTACCCACCGAAATGCTGTAATTCTTATCCTCGACAGATGAATCTTCGAGGTTCAGATAAAGAAGAAAACAGAGGATTACTGCTTCCTTTATTATTTGGAGCGGCAGTCGGATTTCCTTTAGGCTACATAACATCAAACACAAAAAATCAAGGCTATGGTTACCCAATGCCACAGCCTTATATGCAACCATACCCTGCACCATACCCGCAATATCCGGTTGCTCCAATGCCTATGTATTACTAATATAGGCTTTTTTTATTTATTTTTATCCAAAGATGCCAATATACTTTCTATATGATTGCCATATTCCAATGCTTCATCATACTTAAAAATCAAATCCGGCATCTTTCTCGCATTCAATTTCTTGGCAAGTTCACTTCGTATATATCCTTTACAATCATTCAACGCTTTCTCATAATTCTCTTGTTTCCCTTGATAAAACGTATAATAAATCGTCATATAAGATAAATCATTGGTGATTCTTACTTCTGTAACAGTGATATGAGATAAATACGAATTCTTCGCATCGGTTCGCAAAAGAATCGATAATTCCCGTAAAGCCAAAGACTCCAATCGCTTGATACTTAAACTCATACTCTCGGAATCTCCCGTTCTACCGATGCTTCAATGACATCTCCTTCTTTAATATCATTGAAATTCTCAATCGTAATACCACATTCAAATCCCTGTTTTACTTCTTTTACATCATCTTTAAATCTCTTTAACGAAGCCATTTTTCCTTCGAATACCACAATACCATCTCGTAATATACGAACAGAGGAATCTCTTTCGATAACCCCGTCTATTACATAACAACCCGCAATCGTACCGACTTTCGATAACTTAAACAAAGTCCGAACTTCCGCTTGACCGGTTACTACTTCTTCATAAATCGGATCCAACATACCCTTTAAGGCAGCCTCAATATCTTCCAAAACTTTATAAATGATATTATATAACCGAATTTCTACTCCTTTTACTCCCGCTTCATTTCTCACAGAAGCCATCGGACGAACATTAAATCCGATAATAATAGCATGAGATGCTTCCGCCAAAGAAACATCGGTATCAGTTATCGCACCAACAGTAGCACGAATGATATTTACTTTTAAATCCTCGATATTGATTTTCTCCAAAGAAGCCTTTAACGCTTCGACAGAACCTTGAACATCGCCCTTTATAATCAAACTCAATTCCTTCTGCTTATCGGCATTCGCTTCACTAAACAAAGCCTCCAACGTCGTCGCTTTCTTCGCTGACATCTCTTGATTCTTCGCCTTTTGGGCTCTCGCACCCGCAACATCTCTTGCCGTTCTCTCATCAGAAAATACCATAAACTTATCTCCCGCATAAGGAACTTCATTCAATCCCGTTACCGCTACCGCCATAGATGGCAACGCTACAGTATAACGAGTATGACGATCGTCTTCCATCGTCCGAATTTTACCATATGTATTTCCACACACGACAATATCTCCGACTTTTAAACTACCATTTTGAACAAGAAGAGTAGCAACAGGTCCTCTGTTTTTATCTAATTGGGCTTCGATTACCGTACCGATTGCCAACCGATTCGGATTGGCCTTTAATTCCTTCATTTCGGCAACCAACTGAATCATATCCAAAAGATTATCGACTCCCGTTCCTTTTAAAGCCGAAATCGGAGCGAAAATTGTACTTCCTCCCCATTCTTCCGCCAACAAATCAAACCGAGCCAATTCTTCCATAATCTTATTCGGATTCGCATTCGGCTTATCCATTTTATTCACTGCCACAATAATCGGGCACCCTGCCGCTTTGGCATGGGCAATCGCTTCTTCTGTCTGTGGCATAACTCCATCGTCCGCAGCGACAACCAATACGACAATATCCGTTATTTGTGCTCCTCTGGCACGCATTTGTGTAAATGCCGCATGACCAGGCGTATCGATAAACGTAATAGTAAAGCCTTTATTCATTACCTGATACGCACCAATATGTTGGGTTATACCTCCGGCTTCCGCTTTGGCAACTCGGGAATCTCGAATCGTATCCAACAAAGTCGTTTTTCCATGATCGACATGTCCCATAATTGTAACAACCGGAGGACGGGGAACCAACTCTGCCGCATCATCTTCGATCTGAAATTCGTCAAATCGAGTTATATCCGTAACAACTTCATCTTTCAACTCAAAACCAAAATCCATCGCTACCAACTCTATCGTTTCTCGATCGATCGTTTGATTTTGGTTTGCCATAATTCCCACTTGCATCAATTTCATAATAATTTGAGCATTGGTTTTACCCAATCCCTGAGCGACTTCGGCAACGGTCATACCGTCCTTGTAAATCAATACATTCTTTTCTTTATTCTCTGCCTTTTTTCCTTTAAAAGATTGTGGAATATTCGACATTCTAGTTTCTGATTTACTCGTTTTTTTAGCCACAATATCACCTTATTTCTTTAAAATTTCGAGAAAGTTTTCATTTGTTATTCCAATAACGACTCTACCTTGTTTTCCAATCGCATGGGATAATTCAAACGAGGAATACCTTTCACAAACCTCCACCTTATAAAATTCCGCTTTGGAATGAATCATTTTTTTCGTATTCACAGAGGCATCACTTGCCAGAAAAATATATTTTATCTTTTGTCGTTTCAATCCCAAACAAACCATTTCCGAACCGGAAATCAAACCATTTGCCCGAAAACAAAGCCCCAAATTCAATAATACCTTATCCATGAATCAACCTCAATAATTCTTCATAAATCGAAGCCGGAACTTCCACTTCCAATTTCTTATCCAAAATCTTAGAATTCATTGCCTTTATAATAATATCCTTATCTTTTTTTAAATATGCTCCTCTACCATTCGCTTTTCCTTTTAAATCGATTATAACTTCTTTTTCCGGTGTGCGAACAATACGAAATAAATCCTTTTTCTCACAAACTTCTTTTGAACAAACACAAGTCCGCAAAACCAATTTCTTTTCTTTCATTATATTAATAATCCCTTTTCATAAGCCTCTGACGTAGGCATAATATCAATTTTCCAACCACAAGATTGAACAGCCAAACGAACATTTTGACCGGATTTCCCAATCGCCAAAGACAAATGTTCGTCCGGAACAACGGCAATCGAAGTCTTATTTTTCAAATCCACATTCAAAACCTTAGTTACAGAAGCCGGTTGTAGAGAATTGGCAATCAACTCTTCCGGTTCTTCACTCCACTTATACAAATCCACCTTTTCTCCGCCTAAAGCACTGACAATCTCCTTAATTCGATTTCCACCTTCTCCGACACAAGACCCAATCGCATCTACTCTCGGATCATTAGAGAATATCGCAATCTTACTTCTATCTCCTGGATCTCTGGCAATTCCCTTAATTTCAATTATTCCACTCTTAATCTCCGGAATATAATTTTCCATCAATCTTGTTACCAACTGCCGATCCGTTCTCGAAATCGAAACTTTCGGTTCCTTTGTCGTTTGTTCGACTTTCTTGATATACACCCGAATCGTATCTCCGATTTGGAAATGATCATTCGGCAATAACTCCGAAAGCGGTAAGGCAGCCGTAACATTATATCCCAAATCAATAACAATAAACTTCTCTCCGATATTCCGAACCTCACCAGTAACCATTTCGTCTTCCAAGTCCTTAAAATACGCATACGCTTTTTCTCTTTCCAGTGTTCGAACCCCTTGTGTATAAACACTCTTGGCAGCCCCGATTGCTGTTCTTCCAAAATTCTTTATATTGATTTGTTGTTCCACAAGATCCCCGACTTTATACCCTGCCTTAATCGCTTTGGCATCTTCTAACAACATCTCCTGATAATCTTCCGGATTCGGTGTTTCACTCAATGTTTCCACAACCCGATGTACGGAAAACAATAAAATCTCTGTTTTCTCGGGATTAATGACAACACGACAAGAAGTATTTCCATATATCTTCTTAAAAGAATTGGTCAACGCCTTTTTAAAAATTTCATAAACATCTTCGACTGTAATTCCCTTTTCTGCCGCAACCTCTTCGGCATTTTTAAAAAATTCCTTATTAATCATTTTCTACTCCTCCTATATCTTTACCGCAAGACGAATCAATTTTATATCTTCATACTGTAAAACAACTTTCTTAAATTGCCCCTTTACATTAATTCTTACCGTCAAATTATTATCCATAACCGCTTCTAATATTCCCTCATAAATCCGATTCAATATCTCGATATGAACATATTTCCCAATACTTTGTTTCACTTCTTCCATATTCCGCAACGGTTTCTCCGCTCCGGAAGAACATACCTCCAAAAAATATGGTGGCATATCCGCATCATACGAATCTAATTGAACCGACAAATATTCATTCGCTTTCGCCAGTTCATCAACCGTAATCGAATGATCCAATGCTTCCAAACTAACTCGAAGAATCAACCGATCATCTTCCTTTACCATTTCTGTATCATACAGAACAAGTCGATTCTCTTCTAAATAATCCTTCAGTATTTTACGAATAGATTCCAAATTCATACTAGACCTCTTTCCAAAAATAATATCAAATAAATAAGAGAGGTTTTTGCCTCTCTTTCCTACACATCTATATTATACCTAATATTTTAAAAAAATCAATATACCTTATAAATTTTCCTTCAATATTTTCAATATTCGCTCATTATGAATCCGATTTGCCAAATCCAAAGGCGTATATCCGAAATTATCCGTATGCTGAATATTGCGGATAACGGCATACTTTTTCACCAATTCCACATTCTCTATAATAATCGCATAATGAAGTGGATATGTACTATGATACATATAATTTTTAAATTCTTCCGATTTCTCATTGATATAACTACTTAACTCATACGTCGGAATCAAATTATATATCGTATCTCCAAACGTCGATTTACAATCCAAAACCGCTCCCGCTTTCATTAATATCGAAATAACATCTCTATTCTGTGTCATTACAGCATAAAACAACGGCGTTTCGCCTGTCTTATTCTTCGCATTCACAAACGCATGATGTTCCAACAAATACGATATAACCTGTAAATCCCCTGCCTTAGAAGCAATATGCAGTGGCGTTTCTCCAATATAATTTGGTGTATTCACAATCGTATCATTCACTTCCAACCGATTCAACAAAGACAAATTCCTACTTCTTACCAAAGCCATAAAAACCGTTTCTTCCTTTAAATCCGTTTCCATTATATCAAACTTCTGAGATTCCAAAAACAAAGAAACCATATTTTCTCTACCCAAAGAACAAGCCTTATATAGTGGCGTATGCCCATCTGCATTCTTAATAGACAAATCACAATTATGCCGAATCAAAGTCTTCAAAAAACCCATTCGATTATTAATAACACAATAATGAGCAGGAGTATCACCATGAGAATCTACGATATTAATATTAATATAATTTTCCAACAACAAATCAAACACTTCAACATTATTAAAAATAATAGCATAATGCAATAAAGACATTCCTCTTTCATTGATTACATTAATATCTCCATGTTCCAAATATGCCTTTAACGATGGAATATTATTCGCATAAACACTATCAAACGCATTCATCATCTTATTCTCTCCTAAAAAAAATAGAGCCGAAGCCCTATTTACTAGTCTTTTACAGCGTCCTTTAAAATCTTACCAGCCTTAAATGCAGGAGATTTTTGACCAGGAATAACAATTTCTTCTCCTGTTCTTGGATTTCTTCCGCTACGAGGTGCACGATCTCTAACTTCGAATGTACCAAAACCTGAAATAACAACTTTATCGCCATTCTTCAAAGTTTCACATACTGCATCTAAAAAAGCATCAACAGCACCTTCTGCTTCCTTTCTGGTAAGATTTACCTTGTCAGCAACAACTGCAACAATTTCTGATTTATTCATTGTTTTTTTCCTCCGTTTATTTATTTCAACTTCATTATATCAATCAAATTTACAAAATGCAACAATTTTCGAAATAAAAAATATATTTTAAATAAAATATATCCATTTTTCCCAAAATTTACCAAAAAAGAACTCCAAGATCTCTCTCAGAGTTCTTATCACTACCATTCTACAATATTACCACTAATATCATAATACCAATACTTATATCCATCATTAGCAGGCTTAACATTACTATAATAATATCTTGTAGCATTTGTTAACTCCGTATTATATAAACCTATTTCAATAGAATTCCATTCATCTTTCGCCCCATTGTAATATACCTTCTTTATTAAATCGCAATTATCGAAAGCACTATTCCCTATACTTGTAACACTATTGCCTATTACCACACTTGTTAAACAGCAACACCAATAGAAAGTAGCATTTCCTATACTTGTTACACTATCTGGTATTGTAATACTTGTTAAACTGCTACACCAATAGAAAGCATAACTTCCAATACTTGTAACACTATCTGGTATTGTAATACTTGTTAAACTTCTACAATTTCTGAAAGCACTAGACCCTATATATGTAACACTATCTGGGATTGTTACGCTTGTTAAAGTGCTACATTTTTCGAAAGCACCATTTCCGATACTTGTTACACTATTTGGTATCGTTACGTTTGTTAAACTTCTACATTTTTCGAAAGCATATTGATTTATTTCATAATTATTTCCTTCTAAACCATTTGGTAAGGTTATATCACTTTCTTCTCCTTTATAAGATATTAAATAATATTTACCATCTAATACTATATAATCATATAATCCATCCTCCGTTGTTTTTATTATACTTGGTTCTTCTTGTGTATGTATTACTTTAGCATAATATGCTATATATCCATAATCACTAGAACCAATAGATAATTTTCGACTAGAATAATTATATATTTCTACTAATTTATAACAATATTCAAAAGCACTATTCCCTATACTTGTTACACTATTTCCTATTGTTACACTTGTCAAACTGCTACATTCATAAAAAGCCTCACTTCCTATACTTGTTACACTATTTGGAATTA